>CAMLRG010000023.1 GCA_946482335.1 uncultured Duganella sp.
GAATCCCCCTCTCCCGCCAAGGATTCCAAGTGATTGATTCGCTTAAGCAAATAGCCAGCTAACTCAGCTGGCTTTTCTGTTTTTAGCTTCCGCTTTTAACGTTTAGCCAGGTGGCATATTGGCGAGTCGACCGCACTGGGCCAGCATCCCGGAGAGGATGCTATCTGCAACGTCTCCTGGGTACCCTGGAGGGAGTATGTCCCACACTGCTTCAGCAACTACCGGCGCCTGGGCCAAGACCTCCTCAATGAGCTCCTCAGCGACGCGGGCGCCAAGTCCCACCTGGCGGGCCATAGCGGACCAGTGGCGACGCATGATCCGATCAATGAAGTAGTAATTCTCACTGCCCCGGATTGCCATTGCCAGTTTGGCTTCCTGGCGCGCAATCAAGTTCTCGCCGTGCCCAATCACTGGATGCGCCGAGAGCACGTCGTACAGCGGGGAAGCTTCGTATTCTCCGCCACGTCCGATCATGATGCTGAAGTTCTTGGCATGTCCGTCGGTGGCCATCAGAAGCCAGAAAATGAGCTGTGTCTTGAAGAAGTTGCGGCGATCAAAATGCGCCTTCTCCGATGAGAGCAGCAACTGCATGATGCGCTGAATCCCCGGCCCGCCGTCGGCCTGGTACTTCAAAAGTGGAGAGCAGCCCAGCGCCTGGCACATGTCCTCTTGCGGTAATCGGGCAATCCAGGTGCGATCGTTGGAAAACTTACGGTCAAACCGCTTTACGGACAGCACCTTCTGGTCCTCGAAAGTCAGAATCTCAGTGGCGGCAACGGGCAGGCCAAATTTATCCATGATCTGCGAGCAGAGCCACTCGTTTTCGACCGAGGTGCGCATGTCGGCACGGCTGTTGCCCACCAGGCCAAGAGGAAGTTTCAGAATGTGGGTGGTCGGGGTACTCCCGGTCGGGCGGTACCATTGCCCGTCGTGCCACAGAAGGGCGTTCTTCTCCTGGGCGCCGGCAATGGACAAGCGTAGGTCACCCCTGTGATCTTGGCGGCCCAGGCCCGCTGGCGCGGTCGTCGCGCGCAGCAACTCCGCGATCTGGTGCTCGTCTAGCAAATCGCCTTGAATGGAGAACAAATCGTCCGGTGATTCGTCCGGCGCCAGAAGTTGGGCTGCGCCTACGCAGTCTCGCCCGAGCGCCTGCAGTAAGGCGAAAGGGGAGGTACTTCCTGTGTTGTGCTTTTGCGCCAGGCGCTGGCGAATGCGATCGCTATCAGGCAGCAGGTTGTCGAAGTAGTTCGTAACCACATCGCCCGAATACTGAGCGTTTGCAGCCGTGAAGGGCATCGACAAAGACAGAGGGCGCCGGTTCTCGTCCTCCAGCCATTCCTGGAAGTACGCGAACGTCGAGGTGTTTCGTTTGATTGTCCATTGGCCTACCGGAGTGCCATTGAGCCAAACGTTGAGACTGCGCTGGATTCCACGTTGCGCCATGTGTCACCACTCGGTTGTGTCGCCGGGTTTGACCACTTTTGCAGGGGCTGCCCCCATGCCAGGTTTTGCGTGCTTTGGTAAATCCGTACCGGCCTGAGATCGTTGGCCTTTGGCCTTCAGGACTTTGGGGCGATCGTCAGTGCTGCGATCTGGGACGCCCTTCGCTCCAATTGACCCTCGTCGAGCGCTCGATTTGGACTTGACCTGGAAGACTGGCAACGTATCCGGGTCGCCGTCGGTCATCTGAAGCTTGACGTTCATCAGCCGCAAAATGGTGAAAAGGCGATCGACGCTCGTCGATGCCAGGTTCGATTCGATCTGGGCGTAGCTCTGTTGGCTGATACCTAGTTTTTCAGCCATCGCCGCTTGGGTGAGATTTGCCTTCTTCCTGAAACCTTGGATGAGCGGCTTCAGGTGGTCTAGCGTCTGGATGGTGAAGTCCATGGTTTTATCTCCGTGAATGCGGTTCTTCTACAGTATATGAACTGTAAATTCTAATTACAATGCAAATCACGTAAAACCTAGGAGTTACAGTGTTTAGCTTGTAATTCCATTTTACAGGCTTTGAACTGTTAAGCCTGGACTCTCCCGTATTGGACTCACGATCTAAGGCAGCCTTTCGTTGACACACCACTCGCCATATAGCAAGCTTGACAAGCATAAAAAAGTATCAACATTCACTGGTGAAATATCGTCCAACAAACCGGCCTCACGAGGGCTACTATTTGGAGAAGACGCACTATGAAGATGTTCCCGCTTTCCCGCCTGTTCGGCACGCTGCTGGTATTCGCATCCGCTTTCAATGCCCACGCCATCACGTACGGCCAGGCCGACGGCAACAAGCATCCCCAGGTCGGGGCGTTGGTGGATTACGACAGTAAAGGCACGGCTTACGCTTTCTGCACCGGTGCCCTGATCAGCCCGACCGTGATGCTGACCGCCGCCCATTGCAATCCCGGTGTGGCCACAGTCAAGGTGACGTTCGACAGCAAGGTCCTGAACTCGGCCGTCATGTATGTCGGCCAGTACCACGCCCACCCCGAGTACCGCGCGCAGCAAAACGATCCGCACGATATCGCGGTGATCGTGTTCGACCAGTCGATCCCCAACGTGACCCCGGCCAAACTGCCGACGCTGGGCTTGTTCGATACGCTGAAGAGCAATGGCCTGCTCGCCAACACCACTTACACCGCGGTAGGCTACGGCGGCCAGGAGCGCACCTTCGACAGCAAGGGCGGTTGGACCATCTCCTACCAGGATGCGCGCGAATGGTCGGTATCTTCCTTCGGCGCGCTGAACG
The DNA here is from genome assembly GCA_946482335.1 of uncultured Duganella sp. Next base: position 2,744 of record CAMLRG010000023.1, read on the forward strand.
AAAGCTGGCTGCGCCTGTCGCAGAACAATGCGGTTGGCAACGGCGGGACGTGCTACGGGGATTCCGGCGGCCCGAACTTCTTCGGCAGCGGTAAGGGGGAAACCAAAATGTTGGCCGGTACCACGATCACGGGTGATGTGCCTTGCGTGCAAAGCAATGTGATCTACCGCCTCGACACTCCATCCGCGCGGGCCTTCCTGGCGGACTACGTCGTTCTGCCATAAACAATGCGCGAGCTGCCGCCCACGCAATGTGGCGGCAGCTCGCGGCAGATTGGCGCGTCAGCGGGTGACCGCGCGCCGGCTGCGCCGGCCATATGCCACGCCGAACAGGCCAAGCATGGCCAGCGCCAGGGTGCTTGGTTCGGGCACGGCGGCCGGATCTGCGGTGCCCTGCACGCCAACCGTGAAACCGTTCCAGAATTCGTTGGAAGCGCTGTTCCAGGTGAGCGAGTCAAATGCGCCAACGAACTGGATCACGCCGTGCGGTTCGGAGCCGCCCACGTTGGAGCTGTTGAGGGCGTACAGGAAATTGCCGCCACCGAGGTCAGTGACGACCTTGGTCACGCCGCCGCAGCCCCAGAAGCCGCAGGCATTCCCGTCCACGCCGCCCACGCTGAGGATGTTGAAGTCCTGGTTGAGGAAGGTGTAGCCGTTGCCGTTCAAACTGATGAACGCGAACACGGGATTGACGACCGTTTGCGAAAACTGCAGGGTCTGCTGGCCTGCACGGCTCAGGCCAATGATATCGGTGCCGGTCGGGCTGTTGTCAACGGCACTGCTGGTGTAAGGCGAAATGGCGTCGTTACGGCCACCGAAATTGTTCTGGTAATAGTCGGTGCCACCACTCGGCTGGTAAAAGCCGATGCCATTGGCATTCGTATAGGTCACGCCGACGGACACGGTGGCGGTGGTGATCATGCCCTGGCCCCGGAATCCGTTACCGGGATCGGTATCTGTGCCAGTCCAGTCCGTCCAATAGATGGGGGCGGCGGAGGCTGCGCCGCTGAAGAGGATGGCCATTAACCCTGCAATTGCCTTGCGACTCGATTTAAACACTATGTTTCTCCTTATTTCAGTATCAAGCGTTGCCAAGGCACGCGCGCCAGACGCGGATGCGCTGGTCGATGCCCGGGGCATGTCACTTTAGCAATAATCATGCCTGTTTGATACTATTTCTTATTTCTCAATAAAATCAATTGCTTGTGTTGTGGTGCCCGGGGAGGGGCGTTGTGCTATGTAAGGAATTTCGACAGCACACGCGCGTTGCAGCCGCTTGCGCATCCGTGGCGAGCCCCCTCCAGCAATTCTTGTAAGATGACCCGAGCTACCGTTCCTTACCGGGCGAAGTTCCATGGTGGAGTCAAGCGTTGCATTGGTGGAGCTCATTCCCTGCGCCGCGTTGCTGTACTCTTGCGAGGGGACGATTCTTGCTGCCAACAGAATGTTCTGCGAGCTGGTTGGCTACGCGCCAACCGAGCTGTCGCGCAAGCGCGTGGCGGATTTGACGACCAGCGGCGAGCGGCAACTCGACGATGCGGTCTGGCTCACTGAACTCATCACCAGAAGCGGCGATATCGTCCAGTGCGAAGTGAAGCGCAAATGCCTGAACGGCTCAGGCGCCATGCAATGCCTGGCCCTTCTGCGCAAGTTCAGCGCGCAAACCGATAGCGAATTGATCCTGCACGCCATCGACGAAGGCTTCGTCCTGCTCGACCGCGACTTCCGCATCCAGCGCATCAACGACGAAGCCCTGCGCATCGACGGCCGGCCGCGCGATGAATTCATCGGCAAGACGCACTGGGAAGCCTGGCCCGGGTCGGAGACCCTGCCAATTGGCGAAACCTACCGTAAGGCCATGCACGACCGCGGCACCGCCACCATTGAGCAGCTCTACCAACACAACGGCCGGGACATATGGGTGGAAGCGCGTGTCTTTCCCGTCGAGGATGGCCTTGCGATCTTCTTCCGCGATATCACAAAACGCAAGGAGGCGGAGAGCGCCATCCGCGATAGCGAAGCCAAGTTCCGCACGATCGCCGACGCCATTCCGCAAATTGTCTGGTCGGCGCGCCCCGATGGTTTCCATGACTATTTCAACCACCAGTGGTATGAATACACCGGCGTGCCGGAAGACGTGGCGTTCGGCGATGCCTGGGTAGGCTTGTTCCATCCGGACGATGTGGCGCGGATGGAAACGAACTGGCAGCATAGCCTTGCCACTGGCGATCCCTACGAGGTCGAGTTCCGGCTGAGGCACCGCTCCGGCGAGTACCGCTGGACGCTCGCCCGCGCACTGCCGGTGCGGAACGAGCGCGGCGAGATCGTACGCTGGATGGGAACCTCTACCGATATCCACGAGCGCATGGAAATGCAGGAAGCCTTGCGCGATACGCAGTGGCGCCTGGAGGCAGCGCTGACTGCCGCTGAAATCGGTACCTGGACATGGGACATCCAATCCGACCGCGTCCACGCGGACCGTAACCTGGCCGAGATGTTCGGCATCTCAGCGGAACTTGCGGATGGCGGGCCAATTGCGGAATATTTCGCCGTTGTGCATCCGGAGGATATCGGCGCCGTGCGCGCCAGCCTGGACCAATCGTTGTCTTCGGGCGAGCCTTACCACGCAAGCTTCCGCATCCGCGCGCCCAATGGTGGAACCCGCTACATGCAGGCGCGGGGCATCGTCGCGCGCGACGGGCAAGGCAGGCCGCTGCGCATGTCCGGCGCAGTGCTCGACGTCACGCGCCAGCAACTGGCCGAGGAAGCCCTAAAGTCGAGCGAGCTGACGTTCCGCACGCTGGCGGATAATATTCCCCAACTGGCCTGGATGGCGGACAGCGAAGGCTCCATCTTCTGGTACAACAGCCGCTGGTTCGCATACACCGGCACCACGCTGGAAGAGATGCAAGGCTGGGGATGGTCGAAGGTGCACCATCCGGACCACGTCGAGCGCGTGGTCGCGCATTACCGCAAGCAGGTCGTGGAAGACCAGCAAGTCTGGGAAGATACTTTCCCCCTGCATGGCGCCGATGGCCAGTACCGTTGGTTCCTGTCGCGCGCCGTGCCGATCCGCGATGAGCACGGGCGCGTGGTGCGCTGGATGGGGACCAACACCGACATCACCCTGCAGCGCGAGGCGGAGCAGCGCAAGGACGATTTCCTCGCGCTGCTGGCGCACGAGCTGCGCAACCCGCTGGCGCCGATCAGCACTGCCGCGCAGCTGTTGAAGATGGGCGCGCGCAACCCCGAGTACATCCAGCGTTCGAGCGAGATCATCGACCGCCAGGTCAAGCACATGTCGGAGCTGGTGGACGATCTGATGGATGTCTCGCGCGTGACGCGCGGCCTGGTGTCGATCGAGAGGAAAGAAGTGGGCATGGCCGAAGTGGTCAACAGCGCGGTGGAGCAATCACGTCCGCTGATCGAGGAGCGCAACCAGCAATTGGTGCTGGATGTGCGCAACGGCGGGGCGGAAGTGCTGGGCGACCGTACGCGCCTGGTGCAGGTCCTGACCAACCTGTTGAACAACGCGGCGAAGTATACGCAGCAGGGTGGCCGTATCGCGCTTACGGTGGAAGCCCGCGACGGCCACGCCGTCATCAGCGTGACCGACAACGGCATGGGCATGGACGCGGACTTGCTGCCGCGCCTGTTCGAGTTGTTCACGCAGGCCGAGCGTACGCCGGACCGCCGCAGTGGCGGGCTTGGCCTGGGCCTGGCGCTGGTGAAGAGCATCGTTGCGCTGCATGGCGGGACCATCACCGCTGCCAGCCCGGGGCAGGGCAAGGGGAGCACGTTCACCGTCTCGCTGCCCCTGCTGCATCACGACAGCGCTACGCGGCCCCTGCACATCCTGCTGGTCGACCGCGTGGACGACGGCGATGCGGAGCTGCCCGCCGAGCTGGAAGCGGAAGGGCATATGGTCGCCCTCTGCGCCGATGTGCCAAGCGCGCTGGAAACCGCACGCGACCTGCATCCGGACGCGGTCCTGATCAGGACCGACATGCCGGGTGTGGAAGGCTACGCGCTCGCGCGGCAACTGCGTGCGCTGCACCCCGATGAGCCGGCAACCTTTATCGCCTTGAGCGATTCGGACCAGTCGCATGACAAGGTCATTGCGCGCAGCGCCGGCTTCGACCACCTGATCGAGCGGCCGGTCGAAATGGGGTCGCTGCGCAGGATCCTGCCAATGGCGCATCACTGAGCTGCCACCATGGCCAAGCCAGCCACGGGAGTGCGCCTGCTGCGAAGCCTGGTCCGTGCAGGGAAGGCACAGCAATCCTTGCTGACCCGGCTGATGGCCGCCGCCACGCCGAAGCCGGCCAAATCACGCCGCAAGCCGGCGGCGAAATCCGTCGCGGTCAGCGAGCGGCCGCTGAAAATCCGCAAGCATGCGCGCCCCGAAGTCGCCGTTGCGCCGGGCAAGTGGCTTTCGGCGCAGTTTCCACGGCCCTTGCAGCCCGGCCAGCCGGCGGGTTTGCGTATGAGTTACTGGCTGTACTTGCCCGAGCATGTCCCTGATGCGGTTGCGCGGCGTGGCTGGCCCTTGCTCGTCATGTTGCATGGGTGCCACCAGAGCGCGACGCAGTTTGCGCAGGGTACGCGTATGAACCTGCTGGCGGAAGACAAGGGATACGCGGTGTTGTATCCGCAGCAGTCGGTCAGCGCGCAGGCGCAGCGGTGCTGGCGCTGGTTCGACCGCAGCAACCAGCATGGCGGCGGCGAAACGGCGATGCTGGCGGCCTTGCTCGAAAAGATCGTCGCGCAGCATGGCGTCGACCGCCGGCGGATTTACGTATGCGGAATTTCCGCCGGCGCGGGCATGGCGGCGGTACTGGCCTTGAACCATCCTGAATTGATTGCCGCTGTTGGACTGCACTCGGGGCCGGTGTTCGGCGCGGCGCATAGCCCCGCGACAGCGCTGCACGTCATGCGTCATGGTGCGGCGGCGCAGGCCGATGCCGCCATCGGCAGCCTGTTGCTGCGGCGCTCGATGCAAGGCGTGCCTGCGCCGCTGCCGCCGATGCCTGCGATCCTGATCCAGGGCGACGATGATGAGGTCGTGCGTTCGGTGAACCAGGAACAGTTGGCCGGGCAATGGCTGCGCTTGAACGGTTTGCCTGCGGGCGCTGCGGCGCAAGTGCTGGAGAAACCAGCAACACGGGGTGGCCGCCGCAACGCATACACTGTCCGCGACTATGTGGTGGGCCGCAAGGTGCTGCTGCGCGTGGCGCGGATCTCAGGGCTGGGTCACGAATGGAGCGGCGGCGATCCGGAGTTGAAGTTCAACGCGAAGGCGGGGCCGGATGCCAGCCGCATGATGCTGGAGTTTTTTGGCAAGCACCAGCGCTAGGCTGCGTGGCGCTGCGGCATGACGGCATGGCGCGGTGCGGCGTGGCTGGTCCCGCTGGCGGTTGCCTGTACCAATACGCTTGCGCCCGTCCGATCCGCCGCATCGACCAGTGCATTCGACACTTCTTTCACCAGCACCTGGACATTCAGCGCGGCGGCTTGCGCGAGGATGGGCGTCAACTCGGCGGCGCTGGCGCCTTGCACGCTGACTATGCGCACTGTGTCCAGGCGGGCATGGCCCAGCACCGACGGCAGCTGCAGCGCGCTGGCTACCTTGACAGAAATGCGGAAACCGTTGCGGCGGTAGTTGTCGGCCACGTAGTTCAGCATCCAGTTCTGGCGCGCATTCACGGCGGGCAGTTGCAGCACGACCTGCTCGAGCGGAAGCCCGAGCGAGTCGAGGATGCGGCGGAAAGCCATGCCGTGGTTGCTGCTCACGGCGCTGAGCAGGCGGTCATGCACGTTCAGGTGCAGCATGTGCCCACTGAGTGCTTCGCGGCGGAAGAAATTGATGGCGTGCAGCGTGCGGCACAGGCGGTCCAGCGCGACCGATTCGTCATCGCTGGCTGCGCCATCGAGATACGACCAGACGGGCAGTTGGCGGTCTTCTTCCGCGACGCCGCGTACCCGGCCGGCAAAGGCGACAGGCTGGCCGCTGCCAAGTTCGCGGATCGGATGGAAGGCGCTACCCAGCCAGCAGTTGAAGATCTGGCCCTCGACATCGCCATCGCCGCTTAGGCGCAGGCTGCCGGAGGCAGTCTCGCCGGTCGCAAGACGCTCCAGGTAGGCAATCAAGGCTGGGTAGCTCATTACAGGCTCCTCGGGGTAACGTGGGTGCCCAGTCTACGCCGCCGCCAGCGCGGAAGTGAACGAAGGTTTAGGCATATCCAACTGCGCAATATTCACATGGCCGCGGAATCCGCCACTGCTGCGCGCCTCCCCGTTCTTCTCGATCTCCAGTGCAAAGCGCACCGCCGGGTCCTGCGCCAGCTTGTGCAGGTAGCGCGCGACGTTGGGGTAGCTGTCTTCCAGCTTGAAGACCTTGTGGTATTCGGCCCAGCGTCCGATCGCGAACAGGTAGGCATCGGCGACGGTTGGCTTGTCGCCGCCAAGCAGCCATTCGCGGCCGGCGAGCAGGGCGTCGAGGTAGGCGTATTCCTTGCGCACATTCTCTTCGCCGAACTGGCGCAGCACCCGCCGCGTCGTTTCGTCCTGCGTGCCGGCATCGTACAGCGCCCACAATGGCGCGAAGGCTGCGAACAGGTCGGTCACGAGGTAGGACAGCATGGAGGCGAGGCGGTCGGCGTCGGCCGTACCCGGCTCGAAGCCAAGTCCTTGCGCCACGCCGCGCTGGCCGATGTGCTGCAGGATGGCGAGGCTTTCGGTCAGGCTGTCGCCGCTCGCCGTCAGCATGGCCGGCGTCTTCATGCGGGGATTGACCTGCGCGTAGCGCTCCGGCCATTTGTCCATCATTTCGATCCGCACCAGGTGGTAAGGCTGGCCAAGCCATTCGGATGCGATCACCGATGCCAGCGAGCAGCCGCTTGGTACGCCGTAGAAAATTACTGGTTCCATTCAATTTCTCCATGTGGTTGTTTGGTGGGTAAAATATATGTGCTTGAACGATGGCCGAAAAGATGGTGTTTTTTGGACTTAAAGTACGTAAAACTGAACGATAGATGCGCAACCTGAACGACTATTACTTTTTTGTGCTGGTGGTGGACCAGGGCGGCTTCGCCCAGGCTGCCCGCCACAGCGGTCTGCCGAAATCGACACTGGCCACCCGGGTGGCGGCGCTGGAAGCCGACCTGGGCGTGCGCCTGATCCAGCGCACCTCGCGCCGTTTCACCGTGACGGAACTGGGCCAGCAGTTCTACCGGCACGCGGCGGCCATGTTGATCGAGGCCGATGCGGCGGAAGACGTGGTCAAAGGGCGCCTGGCCGAGCCGAGTGGAACGGTGCGTATCACGGCTTCGGTTCCGACGGTGCAGACGGTGCTGGCAAAGGTGCTGGTCGAACTGGCCGTTGCCTACCCGAAGATCCAGGTATCCGTGCACGTGACGGACCGCTTTGTCGACCTGGTGCAGGAGGGCTTCGACATCGCCGTGCGCGACCATTTCACGCCCTTGCCGGACTCCGGCCTGGTGCAGCGGAGGGTGGCGACCGAGGGAGTGTTCCTGGTGGCATCGCCCGCTTATCTTGCGGCACGCGGGGCGCCACGCCGCCCGCAAGACTTGCCGCAGCACGATGGCCTGATGAACACCATGACAGCCGGCGCCTGGCGCCTGGAGGGTGATTCCGGCGAACGGGTTGAGGTATCGCTGGCGCCACGCATGCACGCTGACGAATCGACCGTGCTGCTGCGCGCTGCGGAAGCCGGCCTTGGCATTGCATGTCTGCCGCAGCGTATGTTCGGGGAGTCGCTGGGGGCGGGGCGTGTGCAGCTTGTGCTGCCCGAATGGCGGGCAGGTACGGTGACCACGACGCTGCTGATGCCGCACCGTCGGGGGCAATTGCCGTCCGTCCGCCTGGTGGCGGACGCCATCGCCAGAGCATGATTACAACGCTGTAATTGAGTAGCAACGTAGGGTTGGCTATATTCATCCATTTTCACGTGGGCGGACCTTACATGCGGCACCTGGCATTGAACATCATCGCGGCGCTGGCGATGACCAGCGCTTTTGCGCAAACCAGCATTCCCGGCTACCGCAGCAACTACGCGGTGACGCGGCAGCTGGATGGTTCGGTCACCATCCAGCGCTTGCGCGACGGCGCGGTGCAAGCAACCTTGCCGGCCCCGGGGCCGCTCGAGTTCCAGGATGCGCTGGTGTTCTTTGACGATAGCGGCACCGAGGGGCAGGCTTACCGGCTGTACCAGGCGGCTTTCAACCGCACGCCGGATGCGGGCGGGCTCGGTTTCTGGATCGGGGCGATGCGCAATGGGGTCACGCTGCTTGACGTGGCAAATGGTTTCTACGGTTCCGGCGAGTTCCAGTCGACTTACGGCCAGGTGACGGACAGCCAGTTCCTGACACTGCTTTACCGCAACGTGCTGAAACGCGCGCCGGACCAGGGCGGGCTCGATTTCTGGGTCAAGGCGATGCAATCGGGCACCCCGCGTGCGCAGGTGCTGCAGGAATTCAGCGAGAGCGGCGAGAACCGCGCGAACGTAGCTGCCGTCATCAAGGCTGGCGTGACGTATTACCCCAGCGGCGGAACGGGCTACACCGCGCCGCTGCAAACGCATAATCCGCCGCCAACGCCTTCATCCCGGAACGCCGTGCGCGTGCCGGCGGTGGCGGAACTGGTGGGAACGTATGTCCGGCTGCCGGTGGAGAACGATTACCACACCGGCCAGCTGGTCCAACTCGGCACGGGCCTGGCCTGGAAGAACAAGATCGGCCAGACCTGGACGCTGCAGGACGATTTGAAGAACGGGCAATTGCTGCTCGATTCGAGCAGCCCGTATTACGGATCCGACCATCCGAATATCACGGCGGTCTATTACAAGGGCAAGATCGTCGGCATCCGCGTGGTGGGGGAACTGTATGTGCGCGACGGTGTCCCGTTGCCGGCCGATGCCGCGACGGCCGATGGACAGGCGTATGAAGACCTCGGACTGTTCGGGTACATGTACCATGGGGTTGCCGACGTGCCGGAAGGATTCGGCTATGGCTTCACGCAATATATGGCCATGTACCCGATGGTCGACCATACGCTGAACCGGCATCAGGTGGGGACCGGATTCTTCGTCCATCCGGATAACAGGAATTACGACAAGGCGCTGCTGCCGCCGGATAATCCGATGCGCGTCAGCACGCCGAACGCGGGACCGACCTGGTCGGGGCTGTTCCAGTCCGTTGAAGGCGGCCCGGGGAATTGGGGCAACAACCAGTTCCCGGTGCGCGATCCCAAATTCTGGATCGTCGGCACACCGGACGGTTATTCGCATGGCATGAACTCGCCGGGTTGGGGATTCGATAGCGCGCAATCGCTGCCGCGCGACTTGATGTCCATCGCCCAATTGAGCAACCGCATCGTCACGCCGCCGGACGGCTTCACCTTCCGGAGCGGCACCAACGGCGACTTCTTCGGCTATGGCTGGATGGCGCTGCCGCTGACCGATGCGCGCGGCGGCACCGTACCGGTGGGCAGCAACAGCTGGACGCTGTTCTTCAATGCGGCGAATTTCAGCGGCCCGGTAGCGTTCTGGGTACCGGATGCCTTTGCGCGCCTGTCGAAGACCTGGGCGCCGGCCATTGGCCGGGGGCTCGATGCGCGCACCGCCATCATCGCGGATACGGTGGTCGAAGTGAACCAGACATCGGCGTTCTACAACACCGACAACAACGGCACCTTGTACGCCCGCCACTCGCGCCTGCTGTTCCCCGTCGATGGGAACAATGTGTCGTGGCTCACGGCGGACCGGGCGCACTATGGCGCGGCGGCCTTGTTCGACCCGATGCGCAAATGGTTTGCCGGCGGCACCGCCGTGTCGGGCACGTTCGAGCGCAGTGCAACGCTGTTCGATACCTACGACCGGTCCGGCTATGGCTTGACGATGAAGGACCAGAAGGTGAACGGCCTGGAGAATTATTTCAGCGTGTCGGTGCTGAAAACGCCTGGCGGCGGCCACGCCTTCGGCCTGAAGTGGGCTGCCGGCGCGACGGCAGGCGTGTTCCCGGAATACTTCCGCAAGGATGCTGCCGGCTGGACGCCGGTCGCTGCGGCGGACGTGCCGCCCGAAACCGTGCTGTCGCTCAAGGATTTCTCGTCGCCGATGCGCGGCAGGGCCTACGTCTCGCCCGACAGCGGCAGCGACAGCTGGATGTCGCCGGCGCCTGCGGCGGGCCCCTATTCGACCAACCTGAGCGATGGCAGCGTGGTGACGTATTACTGGTACAAGTTCATCGACCAGCCTTCGCTGCAGCATTTCGGCTGGACTGCGGCCGAGAAGGCGCTGTTGCAGCAGCGCGTGGAACTCTTGCATCGCAACTGGGCCGCAACGCACGAATTCATGGCGCCGCCGACGGCGGGCACGCTGGCCACACTGGATGCGGCCTTGCTGGTGACCCCGCCGGCAGGGCTGGAGGCCGGCTACGTTCCGGTCGTGACGCGGCAGGAGGCGGGCCGGTAGGACCGGCGAACTGCGGCGATGGCCTGGCGGCATGTGGGACAATAGCGCCCGCAATGAAGAACAATCCCCTCACAGAAGTCTACCGTGACCAATGGCTGCTGGCGGTCCACAAACCCGCCGGCCTGCTGGTGCACCGCAGCCCCATCGACCCGCACGAAACGGAATTCGCCCTGCAGTATGCGCGCGAGATGAATGGCGGCGAATACGTGTACGCCGTGCACCGCCTCGACCGCCCAACCTCCGGCCTGCTGCTGTTCGCACGCGACCAGCAGACCGCCAGCCTGCTGGGCAAGGCGCTGATGGCGGGCGAAGTGCGCAAGCGCTACCTGGCGATGGTGCGCGGCTGGACGCCGGAGCAGGGCGTGATCGACCACCCGCTGCGCGAGGAGCCGGAAGACCGCCGCAACAAGGACGAGGAAGCGCCGCTGCGGGAAGCGGTGTCGCGCTACCGCCGGCTGGCGACGACCGAGATCCCGGTCGCCATCGAGGGCTACGCCAGCAGCCGTTACAGCCTGGTGGAACTGTTTCCCGAGACTGGCCGCCGCCATCAATTGCGGCGCCATATGAAGCACATCAGCCACCCCATCATCGGCGACGCCAACCATGGGCGTGGTCGCCACAACCGCTATTTTACGGAACGGTTCGGATTCGGGCGGCTGATGCTGGCAGCGGTCGGCATGTCGTTGATCCATCCGGCAACCGGGGAGATGCTGGAACTGGCCGCCGCGCCGGAAGCCAGCTTCCTGCAGGTGCTGTCAATTTTCCCCGACGACAGCGGCATTCGCGATGCCGTAGGGGACGTGCCCGGTGGGGACGAATTCGCGCGCTGAATCGCAATGCATGGCCTGGTCGTCGAAGAAGATGTCGGCGCCAAAAGCCTTGAGGAAGGCCCCCTTCGGCATGCCGCCCAGGAACAGCGCTTCATCGATACGGATATCCCACGCCCGCAGCGTGCGGATCACGCGCTCGTGCGCCGGCGCCGAGCGTGCGGTGACCAGCGCCGTGCGGATCGGCGCATCGTCCGCACCGTAGGCCGCTTGCAGCGCATGCAGTGCAGCGAGGAAGTTCTTGAACGGACCGCCCGGCATCGGGTCGCGTGCAGCTTCCCTTTCATTGCGCGAGAACGCATCCAGCCCGAGCTGCTTGTAGATGCGCTCCGAATCGTCCGAGAACAGCACCGCATCGCCATCGAAGGCGATGCGCAATTGCCCGCCGTCGTCTTCGCGGTGCGAAGGGAGGATGGTTGCCGCCGCATGGCCTTGCGCCAGCGATTCGCGCACATCGTCCGGATTGGTGGACAGGAACAGCTGGGCGCCAAATGCTTCCACATAGCGGTGCGTACTGGCGCCGGAACAGAAAGCGGCGCGCTTGATGTCCAGCTGGTAGTGCTCGATGGAGTTGAAGATACGCAGTCCGGTGTCGGCGCTGTTGCGCGACAGGAGCACCACTTCCACCAGCGGCGCGTCGGCAGCCCCGGTGTTCAGGGCAAGCAGCTTGCGCACCAGCGTGAAAGCCGGGCCCGGCGCCAGCACCACGTGTTCGTTCTCGCGCTGGTGCGCGCAATAGGCTTCCACGCCCTGGGACTCGAAGACGGCGTGGCTCTCGTCCAGCTGGAACAGGGTGCGCGAGGAAATGGCGACGACAAGTTTCTTCATGGGTGGGCGGCTCACGGATACTGTATATAAACACAGTATAACATCAGTGCCGCAGGCGCCGCCACCAACCGAGCAGCCATTCGATGCAGGCGGCCATCGGCTTGCGCAGGAAGGGGATGTCGTAAGACAGCAGCAACAGGCCGATCGGGATATCCTCGACGCCGAGCACCGGCAGATAAGGCAGGAAAATCCCGACCGCGATCAGCGTCAAAGCCAGCGGGATGCGCACCCAGCGCGCGCGGTCCGAGCGCACCCACTCGATGAAGCGCCGTGCCTTGCCAGGCACTTCGCGCTCCAGGTCGTCGACCGCGTGGTCCAGTTTCTGTTTTCCGTCCTTTGCCATTGCACCATGCTACTGCGGAGCGCGCTGCGGGCGCGCCCGGCATTGGGCTTGCCTGTGAGCTATATGCTTTTAATCTAGAAACCACGAAAGAATATATACATTCCATATTACAACCTTGCATAGAATGATTTTGCTTAGTTAACAATTGCTACTTGACCATGACAACAATTGCGGGGAAATGGAGGCGGATGACGGCGGCGATGCTGGTCGCGCTGTGCCTCCCATCCGCGCAAGCCGTCGAGGCGAAGCAATCCACCATCGGTCCGGGCTGGGCCAATAATTCGGTCAACGTGACCGTCTTCCGCAAGAATTCCCTGGTCACCCACGAAGGCGTGCAGTACGCCGCCTATTACGACGCCGAGCGCTACGTGGTGCTGGCCAAGCGCCGCGTGGGCAGCGACGACTGGACGGTGCGCCGCAGCCAGTACCAGGGCAAGGCCGACGATGCGCATAACGGCATCAGCATCATGGTCGACGGCGCCGGCTACCTGCACGTGGCGTGGGACCATCACAACGATCCGCTGCGATATGCGCGCAGCACGGTGCCGGGCGGGCTTGCGCTGGGTGCGAAGCAGGCCATGGTCGGCCGCGACGAGCAAAGCGTCAGCTACCCCGAGTTTTACCGCCTGCCCGATGGCGACCTGCTGTTCCTGTACCGCGACGGCGGCTCGGGACGCGGCAACCTGGTGATGAACCGCTACCGCCAGGCCGGTGCCAGGTGGGAGCGCCTGCAGGACAAACTGATCGACGGCGAAGGCCAGCGCAACGCCTATTGGCAGGCGCATGCCGACCGCCAGGGTACGCTGCACCTGTCGTGGGTGTGGCGCGAGTCGCCGGATGTGGCGAGCAACCATGACCTGGCCTATGCCCGTTCGCGCGACGGCGGCAAGACCTGGGAACAAGTCGACGGCACGCCGTACAAGCTGCCGATCACCGCTGCCAGCGCCGAGTACGCGCTGCGCATCCCGCAGCGCAGTGAATTGATCAACCAGACGTCGATGGCCGCCGACAGCAGCGGCCGTCCTTATATCGCTACCTACTGGCGCGATGCCGGCAGCGACGTTCCCCAGTACCGCGTGGTCTTCCACTCGGGCCAGCGCTGGGAAGCGCGCACCCTGCCGCTGCACAAGACGGCATTCAGCCTGTCCGGCGGCGGCACCAAACGGATTCCGATGGCGCGGCCGCAACTGCTGCTGGCCGAACGGGGCGGCTTGCTGGTATTCCGCGACGAAGAGCGCGGCAGCAAGGTGTCGGTGGCCGTCATCAAAGATTTCCAGTCCTTCCAGTGGTCCGTACATGACTTGTCCGACGCGCCGGTCGGGGCCTGGGAGCCGACCTTCGACAGCGAGTTGTGGAAGGCGCGCGGGATCCTGAGCCTGTTCGTCCAGAACGTGGCCCAGGTGGATGGGGAGGGTATCGCGCAGCGGCCGGCAGAGCCGGTGCGCGTGTTGGACTGGGAGCCTTTCCGGTAGTTCGATTTTCGTTAAATAAGAAGTAAATAAGGAGACATGCATGAACAAGAAGATACTGGCGACGCTGGTGCCGTTGGCACTGGCGGCCGCCTACGGCACTGGGGCCGTGGCGCAGGAAGCGGCGGTGGCGCCGGCGGGCGATGTGCCGGCCAACGTCGAAGCAGCCAACACCGTTGTCGTGACGGGTTTCCGTTCCAGCCTGCAGAAAGCACTGAACCTGAAAGCCCAGGCCATCGGCGTGCGCGATTCCATCGTGGCGGAAGACATCGGCAAATTCCCGGAGTCGAACGTGGCGGAATCGCTGCAGCGCGTGCCCGGCATCATCCTGAACCGCGATGAAAGCTCGGCCGAAGGCCAGCGCATCTCGATCCGCGGCCTGCCGACCGAATATTCGGTCACCACACTGAACGGCGCACCGGTGAACACCACCAGTACCGGCTCGATCGGCAACGCGGCGCGCGGCTTCAGCTACGACGTGTTCGCGTCCGAACTGTTCGGCCGTGTGGACTTCTACAAATCGCCGCTGTCCGAACTGCCGGAAGGCGGCATGGGCGGCGTGGTCGACCTGCAGTCGCCGCGCCCGTTCGACAACCCGAAAGGCGCGGTGCGCTACTCGGTCTCGGCGGCGTACAACACCATGTCCGAGAAGACCGACCCGAACGCCTTCGCGATGTATTCCAACACCTGGGGCAACTGGGGCTTGCTGATCGGCGGCGCGCATTCGAAGGCGAAGAACAACCGTTCCGGCTTCGAGGCGACCGGCGGCTATAACAGCTCGGCACGCGGCAGCAAATCGCCGGTGCAGGGCAACTTCGCCATGGAACTGGATTACGGCGACCCGCGCGCCAACCTGTCCGGCTACACCCGGGAGCAGGTGGACAATGCGCTGCTGCCGCGTATCTACCGCTTCTATGGTTCCTCCAACGACCGCAGCCGCGACGGCATGGTGTCTTCGCTGCAGTACAAGGACAGCACGCTGAACATCAGCTTCGATACCATGTACTCCAAGCTGCAGAACTCGCGCGACGAGCTGTATTACGGCATCCTGATCCGCAACAGCAAGACCACCAACCGCAACAATCCGCCGGGCACCTCCGGCCACAACGGCCTGGTGCCGATCAACGTCCACATCGATCCGGCATCGAACCTGCTGACCGGTACCTTCGGCAATACCTCGTACAGTAGCGGCGTGACGTATTCGGAAGACGAGACCAAGTTCAGCTACGCGTCCCTGAACGCGAACTGGAAGGCCAGCGACCGCCTGTCCTTCACCGGCCAGCTGAGCGCCAACAGCAGCAAGGCGCAGAGCTACCAGGACACCTTGTCCGGCCAGATCTTCGGCGTCACCTCCACCATCGATTACGGCAGCGACCACGTGTATCCGTCGATGTCCTCGACCAGCGATTACCTGAACCCGGCCAACTATTCCGGCTTCGGCATCGGCACCGGCCTGACGCGCGAAACCGACCGTGGCCGCCAGGGCCGCCTGATCGCCGACTGGGATTACGACCTGCCGGGCGACTGGAAAGGCCACCTGAAGGCTGGCGTGGTGTACGTGGAAACCGAGAAGGGTGTGCACAAGCGCAACGGCGGTGCCGCCATGACCACCAAGCTGAATGGCCTGGGCAACGCCGGCATGCGCCAGGGCATGGTGTTCGACCTGCCGATTTCCAACCTGGACATGGGGGCCGGCTGGCCGCATAAGTTCGGCACCTTCACCCGCGACTACACCTTCTCGACCTTCGACCCGCAGGCCTTCAACAACGAGGCGGCCTTCACCCCGGCGCAAAGCTTCACCGCGACCGAGGAGGTCACTTCCGGCTTCGTGCAGTCCGACTTCAAGGGCGAAGTGCTGGGCCATGGCCTGCGCCTGAACGCCGGCGTGCGCTACTCGCGCACCGACCTGGATATCGACAACTTCAAGAAGACCGGCGCGGGCGGCGCTTACCTGCCTAACCAGGAAAAGGGTTCCTACAACAACGTGCTGCCGGCCGTCAGCGGCGCGTTCGACGTAACCGACGACCTGATGTGGCGCGCCTCCTTCGGCAAGACCATTTCCCGCGCTTCGCTGTCGATCATCGCGGCGCAGACCGTGGTGCCGAACCCGTTCGACAACACTGCCACCGCCGGCAACCCGAACCTGCGCCCGCAGCAGTCGAAGAACTTCGACACCAGCCTGGAATGGTACTTCCGCAAGGGCAGCCTGCTGTCGGCAGCATACTTCCGCAAGGTCCTGACCGACGCCACCGTGGCCAGCACGACCCAGACCACCTTCGGTGCACTGGGCTTGCCTGATACGGCGATGGGCGCGATCTTCTACGGCCCTGATGGCCGTGTCGACCCGAACATGCCGATGACGCTGCGTACCTACAGCAACGCCGGGCGCCAGGTCCTGAAGGGTTACGAACTGGCTTACCAGCAGGACTTCGACTTCCTGCCCGCCCCGTACAAGGGCTTCGGCATGCTGGCCAGCTACACCCACATCGACCCGTTCAACAGCCAGCGCTGGATCACCAATGCCGGCAAGGAGATCGAAGTCAACTCGGTGCCGAAGTATGCCTACAGCACCACGGCTTACTACGAAAACGGTCCGCTGGCAGTGCGCTTCTCCTATAACTACAAGGGGCGCAGCCTGCACGGCGACAATCCGAAGAACAATGGCGATGACCTGATCCGCTGGCGCGCAGCCCGCGGCTACCTGGACGGCAACATCTCCTACAAGATCAACGACAAGCTGGAACTGCGCCTGGACGCGCTGAACCTGTCGAACACTCTGTCGTATGATTATTTCGAGGATGCTACCGGCCAGTATGGCAGCGGCAAGAAGACTCGCATGGACTATGCGAAGTACGACGGCCGCACCATCAAGATCGGTCTCCGCGGCAAGCTGTAACAAAGCCTGGGGCGGTCACTCTCTCTCCCGTCCCTGGTCTCCTTCGCCGAAGGCATGCGAATGCCTTCGGCTTTTTTCGACTATAGGCCCTCGAACATATGAAACCAGTTCACACCGCATTGCTGGCATGCCTGGCCGCACTGGGCGGCTGCGCAAGCACTCCGCAGGCACCTCAGGCAGCCGCCGCGCAGCGCCAGGAAGTCGTCGCCATCATCGACAAGGTCAATACCTACTGGCAAACAAACACCCCGGCCAAGGAATGGTCGTTCTGGAACGTGGCGGCTTACCACACCGGGAATATGGAGGCTTACCGCATCACCGGAAAGCAAGCCTACCTCGATTACTCGCTGGAGTGGGCGCGCCATAACCAGTGGCAGGGCGCCAAATCGACCGACAAGTCCAAGTGGAAGCTGAATTACGGCGAGACCGACGAGCACGTGCTGTTCGGCGACTGGCAGATCTGCTTCCAGACCTACGCCGACCTGTACCAGATGGACAAGGATCCAACCCGCATCGCCCGCGCGCGCGAGGTGATGGAGTACCAGATGTCCACCGCGCGCAACGATTACTGGTGGTGGGCCGATGGCCTGTACATGGTGATGCCGGTCATGACCAAGCTGTACAACATCACCGGCAACAAGCAATACCTGGAAAAGCTGCACGACTATTTCCAGTACTCGAACAGCATCATGTACGACCAGGATGAAAAGCTGTATTACCGCGATGCGCGCTACGTCTACCCGGCGCACAAGAGCGTCAATGGCAAGAAGGATTTCTGGGCCCGCGGCGATGGCTGGGTGTTCGCCGGCCTGGCCAAGGTGCTGCACGATCTGCCGAAGGATGCGCCGCACCGCGAGGCGTACGTCGGCAAGTTCAAGGGCATGGCGGCGGCGCTGAAGAAGGCGCAGCAGGCCGAGGGCTACTGGACGCGCAGCCTGCTGGACCCGCAGCATGCGCCGGGGCCTGAGACCAGCGGCACGGCCTTCTTCACCTACGCCTACCTGTGGGGCATCAACAATGGCTTGCTGGAGCGCGCCGAGTACGCGCCTGTGGCGCTCAAGGGCTGGGACTACCTGACCAGCGTGGCCCTGCAGCCGGACGGCAAGATCGGCTACGTGCAGCCGATCGGCGACCGCGCGATCCCGGGGCAGGTGGTGGACAGGAATTCGACCTCGCACTTCGGCGTTGGCGCCTACTTGCTGGCGGCGGCCGAGATGGTGCGCTATATCGACCGGAACGGAGGGAAATGATGGAACGACGGAATTTCATGCGCGGCTTGCTGGCGGGCGGCGCGGCTGGCGGGCTGGCGGCAGCTGCCGCGCCAGCGCTGGCGGCCGGCGCAGGTGCCGGAGCGGCTGCGGCTGCCGGCGCGGCGGCGACGCCCGGTACCGACCGCGCCTATATGGCCGGCCTGCTGCAAAAGATGGCCGACCCGGTGCTGTCGAACATGGCGAAGGGCGAATTGAAGAAGAAGTTCGCCCTCGAGCTGAGCCCGACCTGGGATGGCCGCGACCCCAACGTCAGCTACCTGGAATGCTTCGGCCGCCTGATCGCCGGCATGGCGCCGTGGCTGGCGCTGCCGGATGACGCCAGTGCCGAGGGCCGCGCCCGCAAGCGCCTGCGCGAACAGGCGCTGCAAAGCTACGTGCACTCGGTGGACCCGAAATCGCCCGATTACCTGTCGTGGAAGGGCCATGGCCAGACCCTGGTCGATTCGGCCTATTTCACCAACGCCCTGATGCGCGCGCCGAAAGCCTTGTGGGAACCGCTGGACGCCACCACCAAGCAGCGCATCATCGACGAGATCAAGGGCTTGCGCCGCATCGAGCCGCCCTACATCAACTGGATGCTGTTCGCCGCGATGAACGAAGCCTTCCTGCTGTCCATCGGCGAGCAGCACGACCCGATGCGCATGAACGTGGCGATCCGCAAGGTCAACGAATGGTACGTGGGCGACGGCTGGATCAAGGATGGCGAAACCTTCCACTTCGACTACTACAATTCCTTCGTCATGTACCCGATGCTGGTGGAGATCCTGGAAGTGCTGGCCAAGGCCAATGGCCCGTTCTGGAACGGCAAGCCGGCCGACCTGCTGGCACAGGCCCAGAAACGCATGCAGCGTTATGGCGAACACCTGGAGCGTTTCATTTCGCCGCAGGGCACCTTCCCGCCGATCGGCCGCTCGCTGACTTACCGCACCGCCGCCTTCCAGCCGCTGGCGCTGCTGGCCTGGCGCAAGCAGTTGCCCGCCAGCCTGCCGGAAGGCCAGGTGCGTGCCGCGCTGCAGGCGGCGCACAAGGCGATCTGGTCGGAGCCGGGCAATTTCACCAAGGATGGCTACCTGACCATCGGCTTTGCCGGCCACCAGCCGGAGCTGGGAGACTGGTACTCGAACAATGGCAGCATGTATATCGCCGCATCGAGCTTCCTGGCCTTGGGCTTGCCTGCCGACGATTCCTTCTGGACCGCGCCGGCGCAGGACTGGACGCAGAAGAAAGCCTTCGGGGGAAAGAAATTCCCGAAGGATTACCACGTCAGCTATTGAGGAGAGGAGTGCGGCTTAGCGCAGGTAGCGCGTCTGCGCTACCTCGCGCAAGGCCGCCAGCATCGCCTCGGCACCGGGCGACAGGCGGTGCCGCTTGCGCGTGACGATGCCGTACATGTCCATGCGCAAGCCCAGGTCCCACGGCAGCACGGCCAGCAGGCCGGCGTCGAGGTAAGGGCGCACGGTTTCCTCCGGCATGGCCGCGACCATGCGGCTGCCGGGCAGCAGGTTCACCACCACCGGCATGGCCAGCGTTTCCACCACTTCGGTGGGCGGTTCCAGGCCCTGCGACAGGAACATGGAAGTCAGGCGGTCGCGCAGGATACTGCCGGCCGGCGGCAGCACCCACGGTTCGCGCGCCAGGTCGGCCAGCTGCAAATCCTTGCGGCCGACGAATGGGTGGTCGCCGGCGGCGATCAGGCTATGCGGTTCGTCGGTCAGCGGTTCGAAATTGAACTCGGATGCGACGTTGGAATCGAGCAGGCGCCCGATCACCAGGTCGAATTCCCCCGCGCGCATGCGCTCCACCAGGATCTTGGATGTGTCGACGGTGATCGACACCTGCAGCTTGGCGGTGCGGTTCTTCAGCAGCTTAACCGCGTCCGTCACCAGGCCGGCGGAAGGCGTCAGCACGGTGCCGACCGAGACGCGGCCGCTCAAGCCGGAAACCAGTTCCATCACTTCCTGGTGCGCCGCATCCATTTCCGCCAGGGCGGTGCCGGCGCGCCGTATCATCACTTCACCGTACCAGGTCGGGACCACCCCGCGCGGCAGGCGCTCGAACAGCTGCACGTTCAGGGCATGCTCGATTTCGCCCAGCAGCTTGGATGCCGCGGGCTGGGTGAGGTTTGCCGCCTGTGCTGCGTGCAGGATGGAGCGGTGCCGGCCCAATTCGACCAGGAGCACCAGGTGGCGCGTTTTCAGGTGGGAGCGTACGAAACGGTCCGAGCGTGGATCTGACATGCCAATAATAATAGGGCTGGTCCCTGCGCAACGTCAATCGGGAATATCGTCAAACAACGCCGGTGGCAATCCGTGCACGCCAGGGATGTGCTGGCAATGCAGGCCGCCGTCCAGGGCGCCGGCCGCCAGCTGCTCCAGCTGCGGGCCGCCGAACGCCGGGCGCGCCGGCTGCGATGCCGCCAGCGGCAGCTCGCGCAAACCTGCGCCGCCAGGGGAGAATTGGACCAGGCGGCCGCGCCTTCCTTGCTCGCGCAGCGCGGCCCAGACGTTGCCCGCAGCATCGATGGTGATGCCGCCCAGGCGCGCTTCGCCCAGGCTGGCGAAGCGTTTTGCCTTGCCGACTTCGGCACGTGCCGGGTCGTAAGTAGTTTCCACAATGTCGCGCCCGTCGCCGCTGGCGCAATACAGGGTGCGGCCATCCGGACTGAACCCGATGCCGTGCGCGGCGGCGACCGTCGGCAAAGCCAGGCGGCGCAATCCGGAGCGTTGGGAGTACTGGTAAAAACTGCCGATCGGCGGCGCTTCGGGATTGAGGTTGGATGTGCCGAGGACGAAATTGCCGTGGCGGTCGGCGCAACCGTCGCTGATGTGGGTGCGCGCTTCGGCGGGATCGACCGCCGCCACCGCGAGGGGAAGGCGGCGCGCCAGTTTGAGTGCGCCGGGCGGCGTCCGTTCGGCCAGGTAGAGCCATTTGCCGAGCCCCAGCAGGAGCTTGCCGCTGCGGCAGAAGGCCAGGGCGGCCAAAGGTTCGGGCAGCCGGCTGTTTTCCGGCTGGCCTTTGCCGCGCCAGGCTTTCAGGGCCGGCGTGGCGGCATCGCTCCACCACCAGCAACCGTCATGCCAGAGCAGGGTGCCGATGCGGGCGGATGGCAGCACTGCTTCAGGCAGGGCGCGCTGTTCCATCCTGCCTCCAGGCGGCGACGAAGGCATTGGCGCGTTCGGCCACGGCTGCGGCGTCCAGGCCGGGCTGGTACAGTGCCGAACCGAGACCGAAACCGGTGGCGCCGGCGGCGCGCCAGGTGGCCATGCTGCCAGGCGTGACGCCGCCGACCGGCAGCAGCGGCAAGGCTGGCGGCAGTACCGCGCGCATCGCCTTCATCACGGTGGGCGTGACCAGTTCGGCCGGGAACAGCTTGAGCGCGTCGGCGCCGGCATGGACGGCGGCGAAAGCTTCGGTCGGCGTGGCCGAACCCGGCACGCAGGACATGCCGGCTTCCTTGGCGGCGCGGATCACGGCGGTGTCCGAGTGCGGCATGACGATCAGGGTGCCGCCGGCATTGCGCACGTCCTGCACGGCGGCGGTGCTCAACACCGTGCCGGCGCCGACTACGGCATCGGCCGGCAGGCTGCGCGCCAGGCGCGCGATCGAGTCGAGCGGCTGCGGCGAATTCATGGGCACTTCAATCAGGCGGAAACCGGCTTCGTACAAGGCGGCGCCGATGCCTTCGGCTTCTTCGGGGCGGATGCCGCGCAGGATGGCTACCAGGGGCAGGGCGGCAAAAGCGTCCTTGAAGCGGGATGCGGGCGTTGCGGTCATTTCAATCCTTGATCATGCCGGCGGCGCGCGCCAGGTGGTACAGGCCGGCCGGTGCAGTGTTATCGAGCAGCAGCGGCGGCGCCGTGCGGAAGCGTTGCAGGGCCAGCGCGTAGCGCTGGCACAGGACGGCGCTGCCCACCAGGGCCAGCGGCGCCTGCGCCAGGCCGGCGGCATCGCGCCAGGCCAGGCCGGCGCGCAGTTCGTGGCCGACCAGCAGTCCGGAAAGGTAATCGGCCAGGTCGCTGGCCGGCGCGCGGCCGGTGACGCCCAGGCTGCGCGCGGCAAACATCTGGTGGCTCATGCCGAGGTGGCCGTAATCGCGCGCGGCGTCGACGCCGGCAACAAAGGCATGTTCGGCGAATTCGCCGTGGTCGTCCATCAGGCGCCCCAGTACGGAATGGCTGCGCAGCACGGCGAACAGTTCGCCGGTCATGTGGGTGGCAAAGCGCGTCAGGCGGCTGTCATTGACCTGCGCCCACTTGGAGTGGGTGCCGGGCATGACGATGCAGGAGGCATCGCGCAGGGCGGGCTGCAATTGCAGGGCGCCCACCACCTGGGTTTCCTCACCGCGCATCAAGTCCGGCGGCAGTGCGCCGTCGTCGTACAGCACTCCCGGCACGATGGCGATTTCGGCGCCGGGGCTGGGCAGCATGCCGGCGGCCAGTGCGGCGGCATTGGCCGGGCAGGCGGCGTACGGCACGTCGCGCCAGCCATGCTGGCTGCCGACCATGCCGCAGGCCAGCACCGGCAGGCGCGGATGGGCGGCCAGCCAGTCGCCGGCAATGCCGTGCAGGGTTTCGGCGAAGGCGGGCACGCCGGACAAGGTGGAGGCGCCTTTGCCGTTGCTGCGCTCTGCCAGCAGCTTGCCCCCGGGGCCCAGCAGGAAGGCGCGCAGGCTGCTGCTGCCCCAGTCCAGGGCCAGCAGGGTGGCAGTGGCCGTGCTTACCATTCGGCGACGCTGCCGTCAGGATGGCGCCACAGCGGGTTGCTCCAGTCAGGCGCATTGCGGCTGGCTTCGATCACGCGCTGTTCGTCGACCACCACGCCCAGGCCGGGCTTGGGCAGCGGCTTGATGTAGCCGTTTTCGATCTTGAAGTCTTCCTTGTTCAAGACGTAGTCGAGGACTTCGCCACCCTTGTTGTAGTGGATGCCCATGCTCTGTTCCTGCAGCACGGCGTTGTAGGACACGAAGTCGACGTGCAGGCAGGATGCGAGCGCTACCGGGCCAAGCGGGCAATGCGGCGCCAGGGCGATATCGTAGGCTTCCGCCATGCCGGCAATCTTCAGGCATTCGGTGATGCCGCCGGCGTGCGACAGGTCGGGCTGCACGATGGACAGGCCGCCGGCATGGAAGACGTTCTTGAATTCGAAGCGCGAGAACATGCGCTCGCCAGCTGCCAGCGGGATCGAGGTCGATTCGGCCAGACGCGGGTAGTACTCGGCCTGTTCCGCCAGCACCGGTTCTTCCACGAACAGCGGGCGGTAAGGTTCCAGTTCGCGCAGCAGGACCTTGGCCATCGGCGCGGCGACGCGGCCGTGGAAGTCGATGCCGAATTCGATCTGATTGCCGAACGCTTCGCGGATTTCGGCGATGCGCGCCACGGCGGCGTCGACGGCGGCCGAGCTCTCGATGATGCCGAATTCTTCGGTGCCGTTCATCTTGAAGGTGTCGAAGCCCGCTTCGCGCAGGGCCGAGATGCCGGCGATGACGTCGGCGGGGCGGTCGCCGCCCACCCAGCTGTAAGTCTTCATGCGGTCGCGCACCAGGCCGCCGAGCAGCTGGTAGACCGGCACGCCGAGCGCCTTGCCCTTGATGTCCCACAGGGCCTGGTCGATGCCGGCGATGGCGCTCATCAGGATGGCGCCGCCGCGGTAAAAGCCGCCGCGGTACATGACCTGCCACAGGTCGTTGATGCGCAGCGGGTCCTGGCCCACCAGGTATTGCGAAAACTCGTGGACTGCGGTTTCCACCGTGCGGGCCTTGCCTTCGATGACTGGCTCGCCCCAACCGACTACGCCTTCGTCTGTTTCAATCTTGAGCAGCATCCAGCGGGGCGGGACGCGGTACGTGGTCAGTTTTGTGATCTTCATTTTTTGTTTGTGGGTGAAGTGTTGGCACAAGTCTATCTTGGCGAGCTAGGCCACAAATATGAGAAATTTAGGGATTCCTATATTGAATGCACATAGCGTCCCTCACTCGCCGGGGTCCACCAGCTGCGCCCCCACATAGGCGTTGAAGCGGCGGATACGGCCTGTCACCTTGTCGTCGCCCTGGCGCGGCGTATAGCGGATTGCCGCCACTTCCACGGTCTTTTCCATGTCGATCACCAAGCGGTGCGGATGGGCCGGCGCCGGCGTCTTGCCGCCCATGGCGGTGTGCCAGAAATCGCTGGCCTGGCCGTTGATGGCGTTCAGGGCCTGGCCATCCTCGATCCGGCCTTCTTCGCTGCTGACATAGGCGATGGTCCAGGCGGACTGGTCGATCGTCTTGCCCTTGGCGTCGAGCAGGGAGATTTCCGCCACGGCGGCGTACTGCTTGCCATCGAAAGCGTCCAGGGACTCCAGGCAGAACTGGCGGCCGCTGACCGGGGCGGCGAAACGTACGTCCTGGGTGGCGCTGCCGGGCTGGAACTGGCCGCTGTAGGCGGCCGCCACGCCTTCCAGCTTTGGCTTGGCCTTGTTCGGCGGGCGGGGCAGGTCGCGTTCCGGCTGCAGGCGGTCGAGGATCGGCGTTTCGAGGCCGCGCAGTTCGGCGCGCTGCGGACCGGTCAGGTCGAGCACCACCACCTCATTGCGGCCGCGTTTCAGCCATGGGCCGGGCAGGTACATGGTCTGGGTCGGGCCGATGCTCCAGTAGCGCCCCAGGCAGCGGCCGTTGATCCAGACGATGCCCTGGCCCCAGGCCGACATGTCGAGGAAGGTGTCGGCCGTGCGGCCGGCTTCGAAGCTGCCGCGCCAGAAAGCCGGGCCGCGGGCGCGCTGCTGTTTCCATTGCAGGGGAGGCAATACGCCATCGGCGTCGAAGTCGATGGCGCGGATTTCCCAGTTTTCCAGCGCCAGCGCGGCGCCGCCCTTGGGCTGGAATTTCACCGGGCCGTGCAAGCCCTTGCGGTCGTGCACCTCGGGGCCGAAATTGACGCGGGCAATCGTGTACAGCAGGATTTCCAGCGTGGCCGGCTTGTCGCGCGCCGGCAGCTCGATGCTGAAGCGGCGGTGGCGGGTGTCGAAGGTGCCGGCCAGCTTGCCGTCCAGGTGCACCCAGGCCAGGTCGCGCACCTTGGCGGCGGACAGCTTGCCGGCCGGGCCGGCGGGCAGCGTCACGCGGTAGCAGACCAGGCCGCGGCTGATGTCGTATTCCTCGATCGGACGCGGCGAAGCCTCTCGGATCACTTCCTGCGGCAGGTTGGCGAACACCGATGCCGACTCCTTCAGCGTGAACGGCGCCAGCGCCATCACCGGCATGCGCGCCGGCGGCTGGGGCAGGGTTTCGCCGGGCTGCAGGAAGGGTTCGATGCCCTTGCGGTAAGCCTGGAACTTTTCGCCGACCCAGCCCGCTTCGCTGATCGGGGCGTCGTAATCGTAACTGCTGGTGTCGGGGCGGAACGGCCGGTCGCAGCCGCCCCACAGGCCGAAAGTGGTGCCGCCATGCGCCATGTACAGGCTGAAGGAGCCGCCCGCTTTGAGCATGTGCTGGATGTCGGCCACGGCCTTGGTGGCGGCGCCGCGGCGGTGCGGGTTGCCCCAGGTGTCGAACCAGCCGGAATAGTATTCGCCGCACATCAGCGGGCCTTGCTGCACGGCCTTCAGGGCCTTGAAGCCGGAGTCCGGGTCGCTGCCGAAGTTCGCCACCGAGAACAGTTCGGGGATGTGGGTGCGCGACACCATATTGGTCGGGTTGCACTGGAACAGCGGCACGTCGAACTGGGCGTCGAGCAGGGCCTGGCGCATGCCGCGCATGTATTCCAGGTCGTCGCTGAAGAAGCCGTATTCGTTCTCCACCTGCACCATCAGGATCGGGCCGCCGCGCGTGACCTGCTGCGGCGCGAGCACGCGGCCGACTTCGGCCAGCCAGCGCTTGGCGGGCTTCATGTAGGCGTCGTCGCGGGTGCGCAGGAAGGCGTCGCCGCTGTTTTTCTTCAGCAGCCACCAGGGCAGGCCGCCCATTTCCCATTCGGCGCAGGCGTAGGGGCCCGGGCGCAGGATGACCCACAGGCCTTCCTGCTGGGCCAGGCGGCAGAATTCGGCGGCATCGCGCTGGCCGCCCCAGTCGTAGCGGCCTTCGCGCCATTCATGGTAATTCCAGAACAGGTAGGCGCACACGGTGTTCAAGCCCATGGCCTTGATGGCTTTCAGGCGGTGCTGCCAGTACTCGCGCGGCACGCGGGCGAAGTGCATCTCGCCGCAGCGGATCTGCAGCGCTTTGCCGTCCAGCAGGAAATCGTCCTTGCCGATGCTGAAGCGCGCGGAAGCGGCGGCGTGCACGGTGGCGGACATCGGCAGCAGGGCCGCGCCTGCGGTGGCTGCCGCTGCGCCGGCCAGTACGCGGCGGCGGGTGTGGTTGGTCATTGCGCGGCTCCTTGTGGGGCGATGGTGAACTGGTAGCTGGTGGGCTCCAGCTTGACGCGGTATTTCATGTGCGGACGGCCGGTGGCGTTCCAGCCGGTGTCGCCGCCGACGCCGGTCTGCACCGCGTCGACCAGCAGCGAACCGTTGCCGTGCGGGCGGATATCCGAGCTGTGCCAGGTGCCGCGCGGGCGCGGGTACAGGTCTTCATACGGGAAGGGCAGGGCGTTGACCGACAGCGGCTGGGCGCCGCGCAACTGCACGCTGCTGCCGGCACCGGAGGCGCCGCCGGCGCTCAGGGTCAGCCAGCGCACGCCGGTCTTGTTGCCGCTTTCCTGCGGGCGCACGTAGTTGTGGTACTGGTCGGCCAGCTTGCCCTTGTAGCGGCCCAGGGCGGCGCCGGTGACGCGGTCGCTGTACGATTCCTGCGGGCCGCGGCCATACCATTCGACCGTGTCGAGGGTTGGCACGCTGTCGAAGCGCATGCCGATGCGCAGCGGGTCGGGCAAATCGTCGCGCAGCGGCGTGAAGCTGGCCATGACCTGCACCGCGCCGCCGGCGTCCATGCGGTAGGTGGCGTTCCAGCGCGCGGCGCCGGCGCCGAACACGTACTCGACGCGCACGCCGTCCGGCAGCAGGTCGATGGCGCGCACATTGCGCTTTTCGCTGAACTGCTTCCAGATTGCGTGGGTCTTGTCGAGGCCCGTGCCGAGATCGTTCTCCGTCAGCGCGCGCCAGAAGTTGGGCATGCCGCCGGTCAGCAATTGCTTGCCGCCGGCCGAGTAGGCCAGCTTGCCGCTTGCCGTGTCGACCGTGAGCACGGCGCCGCCGGCGCGCAACTCGACGGCGTTGGCGGCGCGCGATGGCGCCACCCAGCGTGTTGCCGCCGCGCCGGCCGCCGCGGACGGCGACTGCAGCACGAATTGCGAGAAGCCCAGCACCATGCCGGCCGGCACACCGGGGATGGCGCCGGCGCGGGCCTTGGCGCGCAGGGTCAGCACGTATTCGTAGCGCGGGTCGCGTTCGAAAGCCGGCAGTGCCAGCGCGACGTCGGCGGAGGACTGCGCAGCCGCGTTGACGCCGGCCAGCGGACCGCCCGCCACTTGCGTGCCGTCGCGCGTCACCGACCAGTCGAAATCGAAGCCGGACAGGTCGGCGAAGTCGTAGCGGTTCACCACGCGCAGTTTTCCGCCGGCGGGATCGCCTTCGAACACCACCGGCGAGTAAGCCTTGCGCACCTCATAGTATTCCGGGTCCGGCGTGCGGTCGGCCTGGACCAGGCCATCGCCCACTTCCGACATGTCCTTGCGCGGGTTGGGTCCGAAATCCTCGCCTTGCGCCCAATAGCTGCGGCCCTGCTTATCCTTCAGCAGCATGGCCTGGTCCACCCAGTCCCAGATGAAGCCGCCCTGCAGTTTGCGGTGCGCGCGCATCACCTGCCAGTAGTCTTCCAGGTTGCCGACGCTGTTGCCCATGGCGTGCGCGTATTCGCACTGGATCATCGGCTGCTTGTAGCGAGGATCCTGGGCGTAGTCGACCATCTTTTCCACGTCGTCGTACATCGGTGCGTAGATGTCGACATAATCGTTCGGCAGATGCTCTTCGCCGATGGTGCCGTAGCCAAGATAGCTGAGCAGGCGGTCGGGGTCTTGCTCGCGCACCCATTTGGCGGCGCGTTCGAAGTTCGGGCCGGTGCCCGCCTCGTTACCGAGCGACCACAGGATCACGCTCGGGTGGTTGCGGTCGCGCTGCACCATGCGGCTGACGCGGTCCAGGTGCGCCACCGCCCAATGCGGCTGGTAGCCCAGCTGGATCTTTTCGCGCTCGCCGGGGATATGCTTGACGCGGTCGCCCAGGCCCATGTATTCGTGCGACTCGATATTGGCTTCGTCCATCACGTACAGGCCGTATTCGTCGGCCAGCGCATACCAGCGCGGGTCGTTCGGGTAGTGCGAGGTGCGCACGGCGTTGACGTTGGCCTGCTTCATCAGCTCTATGTCCTTGCGCATCGACTCTTCCGAGATGACGTGGAAGGTGTGCGGGTCATGCTCATGGCGGTTGACGCCCTTGAACATCACGCGCTTGCCGTTGACGCGCACTTCGCCATCCTTCACTTCCACGGTACGGAAGCCGACCATGCGCGAGGTGGAGGAGACCAGCGCACCCTTGGCGTCGTGGAATTCCAGCAGCAGGCGGTACAGGTTGGGCGCTTCGGCCGACCATTGCCGCACGCCCGGCACGCTGCCGCGCAGCGGCTTGGCGGCCTTGCCGCCGTTGACGGCACTTTCCAGCGTCAGCACCGGTTTTTCGCCATCGAGCAGGGTGGCGGTCAGCTTGCCTTGCGCGGCGCCGGCGAATTCGGGCTGCAGGGTGAATTCGCCGTCGCGGTAGGCGGCCTTGTCCAGCGTGGCGCGCACCACGTAGTCGCGCAGGTGGGCCTTCGGTTCGGCGTACAGGTAGACGCTGCGCTCGAAGCCGGAAACGCGCCAGAAGTCCTGGTCTTCCAGGTAGGAGCCGTCGGCGAAGCGGTACAGCTCGATGGCGATCACATTGCTGCCCGGGCGCAGGAAGCGCGTCAGCTTGAACTCGGACGGCAGCTTGGAATCCTCCGAGTAGCCGACGCGCTGGCCGTTGACCCAGATGTAGTAAGCCGCGCCGGCGGCGCCGATGTGCAGGAAGACGTCGCGGCCATCCCAGTTCGCCGGCAGGTCGAAGTTGCGGCGGTAGGAGCCCACCTCGTTCATGCTGTGCAGGATGTAGGGCTGGTTGGGCGGGAAGGGATAGTCGCTGTTGTTGAAGAAGGCCTGGCCGTAGCCTTGCGCCTGCATCATGCCGGGCATCTGGATGGTTTTCCAGCGGCTCACGTCGAATGCGGGTTTATAGAATTCGACCGGACGCGATTCCGGATTGCGGGAATAGGCGAACGACCAGGTGCCGTCGAGCGAAAGGAAGTATTGCGAAGCCGCCTTGTCGCCCTTCAGCGCCAGGTCGCGCCGCTCGAAGTTGAAGAAGGAGGTTTTCATCGGTTCGCGGTTCACTTGAACCACTTCCGGCTGCTCCCATTCGGCATATTTGTTGGCGGGAGCGGAATTGGCGGCCATGGGGAAGGCCGCGGCCAGGGCGCCGGCAAGGGCCAGCAGGGCGGGGAATCGCGGTGTCGTCATTTGTAGGTGCTTGTCTCGTAGTTGTGGTGTGGACGGTATCCGGCAGCACAATCCTACGGTTGGGAGCAATAGCCTGCAAATGGATTATTTCGCAACTACTATAACTGTTTGATATACCTTTTCGATGCTCGCCGCTGCTGCGGCCGGCGGGCCGCGCGCCTGCCGCGGCGGAAGGGAGTCGCCATCGAACTGCGCCGCGATGATGGCGCTCCTGGGACCTGTGAGGTCATTTGGGGCGGGGGCGGACGGCTTGCCGAAGCCGGGCGCCAGCGCCAGGGCGCCGCAAAGCTGGCATTGGGCGAGGCAGTCCGCCATCCCGTGTTGTTGGTGGCTGTGATGTTCTGCACAGGCAGCGGGGCAGGTGCGCGGCATGGCGACCGGTGCCGCGGCGGCATAGCCCTGGAGCGCTGCATAGAGCAGCACCAGCAGGACGGTGAAGCGGCGTTTCGATCGGTGCGGGAACATGCACCCATCCTAGCGATGGGGCGGCACCCTTTCCATGAACCGGTTCAAGGATTCAGCGCATTTTCGCGATCACCGAGGGCGTGATGACGCCGGAATAGGCGACGCGCCGGCCCTGGGCGTCGTACCAGTAGCTGCGCGGTTTTTCGCCGCGCCAGCGCGGGTCGATGGCGTAGCGCAGGCGTTCCGGCGCATGGCTGCCGAAACTCCAGGCATCGGCCAGCAGGCCGATGCCGGACAAGCGGTTTTTCACCAGCGCCGCCAGCGCGGCGTCGGACAGCGGGTCGGTGGTGATGGTGACGATGTCGAAGGAGGCGTCGCTGGCGCGGGCTTTCGACAGGACGTCCAGGCTGTGCTGGCAAAATTCGCAATCCATGGACCAGACCAGGACCACGAAAGGCTTGCCTTTGCGGCTGGCGGCGATCTGCTCGACGCTTTGCGGCTCGAACGCGTTCAGGCTGGGGGCGACGCCTGCGGCCGCGCCGGCCCGGGCCGGCGGCGACGCGGCCAGGCAGGCCAGTACGGCCGCCGTCGCGGCGGCGGCGGACATGGCGCGCCAGGCAGCATTGCGGCGGCCTGGCGCAGCGGCCGTCCGGGCAGCGCGGGCGGCGTGGCCGGCGGGGGAGGGGCGGGTCGATTCCATGGTCAATCCTCGATTTTGCGGACGATGATGCCGTCATCGGCGGTGCGCCACAGCAGGAAGATGTCGGCGCCGCGCCGCAGCAGGTGGGGGTGGTCGGAGGCGCCCTGGGTGGTGGCGAGCGTGGAGCGGCGCCAGCTTGCGCCGCCGTCCGGTGACGACTGCGCATGGATGACGGTGGCGGTGCCGTCGAATTCCTTCCAGGCGACGGCGACGCGCTGGCCGGCTGCGGCGACTTCCGCGTGCTCCGCCTGGGGGCCGCCAAGGCGCATCAGCTGCCCATTGCTTGAATAGAAGACGCCACCGTCGTCGCCGGCGGCACTGAACCAGGCCTGGTGGCGCCGGCCCTTGCCATCGAAAGCCAGCGACGGGCCATGGTGAGGGCAGGCGTCGATTTTCCAGCCATCCTCGGTCGCGCGCTGCGGCGGGGCGGGGCGGCCGCCGGCCGGCAGCCAGGACAGGGCATGGTCGCGGATATTCGGTTCGAAGATCTGGCGCCACATGGCGGCCACCTGGCCGTCCGGGGCGACGGCGGTGGCGATGCGGCAGCATTCGCAGCTGTGGTCGGCCAGTTTGACGTCGTCGCTGAAACTGGCCCCGTCGTCGGTCGATACGGCGTAATACACGGCCAGGCCCCGGTAAGGCAGCCCGGCGGACTGCGCGCCATCCTTGTCGCGCTGGTCCAGCCAGGCCAGGAAGATGCGGCCCTGCGGGTCGACCTGGATATCGTCGAAGCGGTGCCCGATCGGGGCGCGGTCGCGCTGCACGGTGTATGGCGCCGAAAACGTCTGCCCGCCGTCGAGGGAGCGCAGGAAACGGATATTGCCGGTGTGGTGTTTGCCCAACGACTGCGTGTAACTCAGGTAGAGCTGCCCCTGCGGGCCGAAAGTGACTTTTGGTCGCGCTTCGCCGTTGGCTTCGACGGTTTCGGATGCCGGCAGCACCTGGCGCGGCGCCGACCAGCTGCGGCCTTCGTCGGCGCTGGACTGCAGAACGATGCCGTTGCCGCCGCTGGTGGCGAGCCACAGGCGGCCCTGCTGGTCGAACGCGCCCGAGGTGCCGAGCGCGGAGGCGGCAAGGACCGCGAGGAATGGTAGGTTCATTGCAGGACGTGGCGGGTTGGCTGACTGCCGGTTATCATCGCGCACCTTCCATCCCCCTTGCCATGACCCAGATCAATCGGAGCGATATATCAGTTTCGATATCAAAATCCGAAAAAAATTGATTAGTTTGTTCTCAATGATTTGCCTAACATTAGTTCCGGAAAGCAGTAACTTACAATAACTACAGTCAGGAGACCTATGAAGCGCCAAGCATCCGTGCCTGGGCCGGCCGCGCATCGCCGCCCGCTCGCACTCAAAGTATCCGTCGCAGCCCTGGCCGGCATCGGCCTGTTCAGCGCGCTGCCAGCCATCGCGCAGCAAGCCGCCGAAGGCGAAGTGGCCGTGGTCCAGGTGAGCGGCGTGCGCGCCGCAGCCCAAAGCTCGCTCGATATCAAGCAGAAGGCCGACAATGTGGTCGACTCCATCGTCGCGGACGATATCGGCAAGTTCCCGGACACCAACGTGGCCCAGACCATTGCCCGCATCCCCGGCATCCAGGTGCGCCGCGACGCCGGCGAAGCGAATTCCGTCCTGATCCGCGGCCTGCCGGGCATCGCCACCATGCTCAACGGCCGCGAAATGTTCACCACCACCGGCCGCTACATCCAGCTGGCCGACATCCCGTCCACCATGCTGCAGCGCGTGGACGTGTACAAATCCCAGAGCCCCGAACTGGTCGAAGGCGGTATCGCCGGCGTGATCGACGTGCGCACCAACCGCCCATTCGACTTCAAGGGCTTCACGCTGAGCGCCAACGGCGGCGTGAAACACCAGGACAAGGCACACAAGACCGACCCTGAAGCCAACGGCCTGATCTCCAACCGCTGGAAGACCCAGTACGGCGAATTCGGCGCGCTGTTCGGCGTTTCGTACGTGCGCAACAACTTCCATGAAGAGCGCACCTTCAACACCTTCCCGATCGACAAGGGCTGGCTGCTGCCGAACCTGACCGGTCCCGACCTGGTCGGCCTGCAAGGCGTGTACGGCGAGCGCAAGCGCACCGCCGAGAACTTCGCCCTGCAATGGCGTCCGAACAAGGATACCGAGATCTACGCCGAAGGCATCTACTCCCACTACAAGAACCAGGACGAAACCGACTTCTTCGTCGGCCTGCCATGGTGGGCGCCGGGCGAAGGCATCAAGGGCACCAAGATCCCGGGCACCGACCAGCTCGACGAGCTGACGTCGCACAATGCCAACACCATCCTGTCGACCCAGGCCCGCGCTTCGGAAAACCGCACCTGGCAGACCGCCGTCGGCGCCAAGTGGCGCGCTTCGCCAGGCCTGCGCCTGAGCACCGAACTGGCGCGCACCAAGTCGAAGTACGACTGGCGCAACCCGATCCTGGACGCCATGGTCACCGTGCCCGACGTGTTCGTGAAGACCAACGTCAACGGCGGTTCCTTCATGCGCTACGGCGGCATGGACATGACCGACCCGAAGAACATCTACCTGTTCCAGCTGTTCGACCGCTACGGCAACGACAAGGGCGCCTCGACCGACTGGCGCGCCGATGCCAGCTACACGCCGGATGGCGACGGCCTGTTCCAGGAATTCAGCGCCGGTGTGCGTTTCAACAAGCGCAGCGCGGAATCGATCAAGTCCGTCGAGGGCAGCATGGGGGCGCCGGACGCGTTCAACCCGGCCACCCGCGTTTCGGTGGCAACCATGCCGGGCATGACCTGCACCAACCGTGAGCTGTCGGAAGACTACGGCACCGCCTTCTGGTACACCCCATGCGCCAGCTTCCTGCTGAATAACACCGCCGATGTGCGCAAGGCCGTGACCGGCTCCGGCAACGCCAAGGCCATCGACCAGGGCTCCTTCTTCTCGGACGACGAAAAGAACTACGCGATCTACGGTAAATCCCGCATCGGCTTCGATGTCGGCGCGGTGCCGGTGGAAGGCGTGCTGGGCGTGCGCGTGACCAAGACCGATGCCGACCTGCTGGGCTATAGCCTGGTCAACGGCCAGTTCGTCGCCACGCCGAAGAGCAGCTCCGCCACCGATGTGCTGCCGAGCGCGCACTTCAAGGCCAACTTCCGCAAGGACCTGATCGGCCGCATCGCCTACGCGAAAACGCTGACCCGTCCGGACTTTGCGCAATTGAACCCGGGCACCGCCTATGTGAACTCGAACGGCACCACGGTGCAGGCGTCGGCATCCGGCGGCAACCCTGACCTGCAGCCATTCACCGGCCAGAACCTGGACGCCGCGCTGGAGTGGTACTTCGCCCCGGCAGCGATGGTGAGCGGCACGGTATTCCGCCACAACTTCGACGGCTACATCATGAACAAGGTCGTGCCCGAGGTGTACCAGGGCGTGACTTACCAGACCAGCCGTCCTTTCAATACCGACAAGGGCCACCTGCAGGGCGTCGAACTGTCTTACCAGCAGTTCTACGACAAGCTGCCGGGCTGGCTGGGCGGTTTCGGCCTGCAGGCGAACTACACCTATATGGAAGGCGGCGTGACGTCGTCGGTCAACCCTGACTTGTCCGGCAAGCCGTTCGCGGGCCTGTCGAAGAACTCTTACAATATCGTGCTGTTGTACGAGAAGTACGGTTTGTCCGGCCGCCTGGCCTATAACTGGCGTTCGAAGTTCACCCAGGTGTATAACGACCGTCCGGGCAATGCAGGTTCCGCTCCGGCACGCGACCTGATCGCCGCGCCAATGAGCAGCCTGGATGGTTCGCTGAGCTACAAGTTCACCCCGAACCTGTCGCTGACGCTGACCGGCACCAACCTGCTGAACTTCAAGTATGTCGACTATTGGACCGACAAGGACGTCTACCCGCGCGACCTGCGCCGCTACGACCGCACTGTCGGCCTGATGCTGAACTGGAAGAACTGATCTACCATGCAAAACCAAAAGATGTCGGTGCTCGAAAAGGCGGGCTTCGGAGCAGGGGATGCGGCACTCAATGTCGTGATTTCCTCGATGATGCTGATCATTACGTACTTCTACACCGACATCTACGGTTTGCGGACGCAAGACCTGGCGCTGTTGTTCGTGCTGGTCAAGGTAGTGGGCGCGGTGGCTGACCTGGCCATGGGCCAGATCACGGACCGCTTCACCAGCCGCTTCGGCCGCTATCGTCCTTACCTGTTGTGGCTCGCGGTGCCGTATGGCGTGAGCGTCTTCTTCGTGTTTTCCACGCCGGACTGGGGTTACGACGCCAAGCTGGTGTGGGCTTATTCCACCTACATCATCATGACCCTGATGACGGCGGGTGTCGGCATTCCCTATATTTCCCTGCCCAGCGCGCTGACCAGCGATCCGAAGGAAAGCCTGTCGGCCAACGGCTACCGCCTGTTCTTCGCCAAGATCGGCGCCTTCCTGGTCACCATCGTGGTGCCTTTCCTGTCCGAACGCTGGGGCGAAGGCAGTCCGGCCCACGGCTACCAGATGGCGATGGCGGTGATGGCCGCCCTGGGCGTGGCCCTGTTCCTGTTCTGCTTCTTCACCACCACCGAGCGCGTGCACCATGTGGTGGTGCGCCAGTCGCTGTGGGGCCAGCTCAAGGTCCTGCTGAAGAACGACCAGTGGCTGATCCTGTGCGGGGTCTGCGTGACCGGCACCATCGGCTACGTGGTACGCGGGTCGGTGGCGATCTATTACGCCAAATACTACCTGGGCCTGAACACCGCGCAGGTGTCGGCCTTCCTGTCCACCGGTGTGGTGGCTGCCATCCTGTCGATGGTGGCATCGACCTGGATCACCAAGGTTTACTGCAAGGTCAAGCTGTTCCGCTGGACCCAGCTGGTCGTCGCAGCCATCAGCCTGGCCATCTATATGTTCGTCAAGCCAGGCGACGTGGTGCTGGCCTTCGTGCTGTTCTTCGCGCTGTCCTTCATCGTCGACCTGCATGCGCCGGTGTTCTGGTCCGCCATCGGCGAGACCATCGACTACGGCCAGGTCAAGACCGGCAAGCGCGTCTCGGGCTTTGCCTTCGGCGGCATTTCGGTCTGCCAGAAAGCCGGCATGGCGGTTGCCGGCGGCATGGTGGGCGTGCTGCTGACCTATTTCCAGTATGTGCCCAACCAGGCGCAATCCGACGTTGCACTGAACGGCATCGCATTGATGCTGTCGGTGATCCCGGGCTTCTTCCACCTGCTCATGGGGCTGTTGATGTTCGCCTATCGCATCAGTGACGAGTACTACGGCACCGTGAAAGAGAACATGAAGTCCCACGGCTACGTTTCCGCTTGAATATGCAAAAACTGTCTCCCCTGATCGAGCAGCGCGCCGATCCCTACATCATCCGCCATAGCGACGGCTACTACTATTTCACCGCCTCGGTGCCGCAATACGACCGCATCGAGCTGCGCCGCGCCAGCACCATCGAAGGCTTGCGCGACGCGCCGACCGTCGACGTGTGGCGCAAGCCGGATACCGGCGCCTACAGCGAATTGATCTGGGCGCCGGAGCTGCATTACAACCACGGCGCCTGGTACGTCTACTTCGCCGCCGCACCCAGCCGCGAAATCAAGTACAAGCTGTTCCAGCACCGCATGTACGCCATCCGCAACACCAATCCCAACCCGCTGGAAGGCGAGTGGGAATTCATGGGCCAGGTCGATTCCGGCATCGACACCTTCTGCCTGGATGCGACCACCTTCACCCACCAGGGCAAGCTGTACTACCTGTGGGCGCAGAAGGAGAACGGGATCGAAGGCAATTCCAACCTGTATATCGCCGAAATGGAAACCCCGTGGCAGATCAAGGGCAAGCCCGTGATGCTGACCAAGCCGGAATTCGACTGGGAAATCCGCGGCTTCTGGGTCAACGAGGGGCCCTCCGTCCTGCAGCGCAACGGCAAGGTGTTCATCAGCTATTCCGCCAGCGCCACCGACGAAAACTATGCCATGGGCCTGCTGTGGGCCGATGCCGATGCCAACCTGCTGGACCCGGCCGCCTGGACCAAGTCGAAGGAACCGGTGCTGCAGACCTGCTTCGAGCACGGCATTTACGGCCCGGGACACAATAGCTTTACTGTAGATGCGGACGGAAACGTGCTGCTGGTGTACCATGCACGCACTTACACGGAAATCGTTGGCGATCCATTGTGGAATCCGGACCGCCACACTTTCGTCAAGCCGCTGCGCTGGGATGCGCAGGGCATGCCCGTCTTCGGACGCCCGTCAGTTATCGAGTAATAGCACCATGATCCAGAGCGCGCCATTCGGCCACGCACCGGACGGCACGCCGCTGTCCCTGTTTACCCTGACCAATGCCCAAGGCATGGAGGTCGGCATCACCAACTACGGCGGGATCGTCACCCGCATCCTGGCACCGGACCGCGACGGCCGCCTGGCCAACGTTACGCTGGGCTTCGACACGGCGGCCGAGTATTTCGGCCGCTCGCCGTATTTCGGCGCCCTGATCGGGCGTTGCGCCAACCGCATCGCGCAAGGCCGCTTCACGCTGGACGGCGTCGAGCACCAATTGTCCGTCAACGATGGCGCCAACCACCTGCATGGCGGCCTGCAAGGCTTCGACAAGGTCGTCTGGCAAGCAGCCGTCGAGGGCGAAGCGCTGGTGCTGCGTTACCGCAGCCCGGACGGGGAGCAGGGCTACCCCGGCAACCTCGACGTGCAGGCGACCTATACCCTCGGCGGCGACGGCGCGCTGACCGTGGCCTTCCGCGCCACCACCGACCGCGCCACGCCGGTGAACCTGACCCACCACGCTTATTTCAACCTCGCTGGTAGCGGTACCATCAACGGCCACGAAATGTGGATGGATGCGCCGCAATACACCCCGGTCGACCAGGGCCTGATACCGACCGGCGAACTGGCACCGGTGGCCGGCACGCCCTTCGATTTCACGCAGCCGCGGCCGATCGGCGGCGCGGTGTACGACCATAACTTCGCCCTGGCGCCGGCCGCCGGCAAGGCGCTGCGCTGTGCCGTGCGGGTGCGCGAGCCGCACTCGGGCCGCCAGCTGGAAGTGCTCACCCACGAGCCGGGCATCCAGTTCTACAGCGGGAATTTCCTCGACGGTTCGCTGGGCTTCCCGCACCGCGGCGGCTTCTGCCTGGAGCCGCAGCACTTCCCGGACGCCCCCAACAAACCCCATTTCCCGAGCGTGATCCTGCGCCCGGGCGAGGTGTACGAGAACACCCTGGCCTTCCGCTTCTCCCGATACTGATTTCGATATAGCAAACGACAAATAAGTCATTAGAAATATATTGCTCTGAGCCGTAACATTTCCTCCATCGATAAGCGGAGGAATCCATGTCAGAGACAAAGAAAACGATAAAACTGCGCTCGGCCGAATGGTTCGGGACGCAGGACAAGAACGGCTTCATGTACCGAAGCTGGATGAAGAACCAGGGTATCCCCGACCACGAATTCCGCGGCAAACCGATCATCGGCATCTGCAATACGTGGTCCGAGCTGACACCTTGCAATGCCCACTTCCGCCAGCTGGCGGAGCACGTCAAGAAGGGCATCCTGGAGGCTGGCGGTTACCCGGTCGAATTCCCCGTTTTCTCCAACGGCGAGTCGAATCTGCGCCCGACCGCCATGCTGACCCGCAACCTGGCCAGCATGGACGTGGAAGAATCGATCCGCGGCAACCCGATGGATGCCGTGGTGCTGCTGGTCGGCTGTGACAAGACCACCCCGGCGCTGCTGATGGGCGCCGCGTCGGTCGACCTGCCGACCATCGTCGTCACCGGCGGCCCGATGCTGAACGGTAAGCTGAACGGCAAGGACATCGGTTCCGGCACCGCCGTCTGGCAGCTGCACGAGCAGGTCAAGGCCGGCGAAATCACCATGCACCAGTTCATGTCGGCCGAAGCGGGCATGTCCCGTTCCGCCGGTACCTGCAACACCATGGGCACCGCTTCGACCATGGCTTGCATGGCCGAATCGCTGGGCACCTCGCTGCCGCACAACGCCGCCATCCCCGCCG
>CAMLRG010000024.1 GCA_946482335.1 uncultured Duganella sp.
AAGCGTTCCAGCTGCAGCTGGCGCGCGCGTGCCGGCAGCGCATCCCAGAAGCCCGGCTCCTGGGCGCCGAAATGCTGCAGCAGGCAGTGCAAGTCCCACAGGTCGCGCAAGCCCTTGTCGAATTCGCCGTCCGCGAACAGGTGGGTGGCGCTGTGCAGCACCATGTCCAGCGGCGCCAGCACGGCGGCGCCTGGCGGTGCGTCCGGGCCCGCCAGCGGCCGCGCGGCCGCGCGCAGCAGCGCCGGGTCGGGACGCTGGGCGGCCGTGCGCGGCAGGATGGCGTGGTGCACGTCTATCGTGGTTTGGCGCAGCATGTGCGTCATGGGCGGCAGCTCATGCATCCATTCGCGGTAGTAGCGCTGGTCGTACGCGTCATGGTGGCTGCCGGCCCAGCCGTGCAGCATCAGCGCCGCTTCCACCTGCGGCAGGCGCTCTTCCGGCACCAGGATGTCGATGTCGGAAAACAGGCGCCCGGCGGCCGGCGGCAAACCGGCGGCGGCATAGGCGCCGCCCTTCAGCAACAGCAGCGGCAAGCCCAGCCCGGCCAGCGCCTTGCCGATCAGGCGGATCTCCCAGTAGGTGGCTTGGCGGTGGCGGCGCGACTGCACTGCGGCCCAGGACAATTGTTCGCGCGCCGCCGGCAACGCTCGGGCCAGGACGCCGTGGCGCGCCAGCCAATCGTGCAAGGTGGCGCTGAGGTTGGCCGTTTCAGCCTGGCGCAGCAGCAAATCCCAGCCGGCCGGCGGCAGGCTGGCCGCCTGCTGCGGGTCACGCAAGGTGCGCAGCAGCACCGGTAACTCAAACGGCGGCGTCATCGAGGCGGGCGAAGGTGTCCAGGGCTTCATCCAGCGCACTATAGCGGAAACGGAAGCCGGCGGCCGTATCGATCAGGCGGCCCAGGGCGTCGAAACCTTGCGCGCCCAGCACACTGTAGTTGAAGCTGTTGCCGGCCAACTCCATGAAGGTGGCCGCGCGCGGCAGCCGCTCCAGGGTGGTGGCGGCGCCGGCGGCGTAATGCGGGAACACGATCCAGGCCGGCAGCGCGGTGTCGGCGGCGCGCTGCACCGCCAGGCCCGGCGCGCGCATATGCGCCACCGTGCCCTTCACCGTGTCGTGCACCGGTTCGCTGAGCACGGCGCCCGGCACATAGCGGCGGATGATCTCGATGGAAGCGTTTTTCAGGCTGATCGGGCGCGGGTTGGGCACCACCAGGCCACTGTCCAGCTCCAGCAATGTCAGTTCGTCCGACAGCAGGCGCCAGCCGCCCTTGCCGGCCAGCGCGGCGGTCAGCGTGCTCTTGCCCGAGCCCGGCGGTGCCGGCAGGATCACGGCGCGCCCGCCACGCTCGAGCACGGCCGCATGCACGATCAGGTAGCGGTGGGCGCGGCCCGACACGCACCAGTTGAGACCCCATTCGAACATGGGAAAGGCATGGCGCAGCGGCATCGGCTGGTACATTTCATAGCCTTCGCACTGCAGGCGCACTTGCGGCCGCAGCCAGCGGCGCAGCGATCGCGGCCGCACCAGCTTCAGGTGGAAATCGATGAAATCGTCATCCGCCAGCAGCGGATAGTCGCCATACAGCTGGCCGATGCCGGTGGTCACGCTCGGCAAGTCGGCTTGCAGGCGCACCGCGAAGCGGCCGGTGCGCAGCCGCAAGCCCGGGCCGGCCAGCCGCGCATGCAGCGCGTCCGGCGTCAGTGTCGCCACGGTCAGCAAGGTTCCACCAGATAGAGTTTGCCGAGTTCAGCCAGGGTGTGCTGGAGGTCGGCATCGTCCCAGTCTTGCGCCGTCATGCCGTCATCGCGCAGTGCCTGCAGCAGCTCGAGGGTGGCGTCGTCCAGCAGATGGGTGGCGCCCGACACTTCGTTGTAGAGCACGCTCTGGCCATCCCAGCTGCGGCTGCGCAGCAACTGGCCAGGCACGATGCGCCACTGTTGCGCCATCAAATCATGGTGCTCCGCAAGTATTTGACGACATCGTAGGCGGACCAGTTGACGCCGGCGGTGGGGTGGTACACCTGGTCGTCGCGCAAGCGGTTCCACATGTCGAACAGCATGTTTTCGGTCTGGAAGGTGGAGCGGCCCGACAGCACGTTCAGCATCGCTGCCACCAGGTGCATGCCGAGATTTTCCGGATCGAATTCAGGATCGGTATTGGCCAGCACTTCCTTCAGCTTGGCCTTGCCGATCGGTGCCGAAGTGGTGAACCATTCCCCGAACAGCTTGTCCGGCGAGACCGGCCAATCGACATGGCCGGGCGTGTTGCCGCCGCCGCCTTTGGCGTTGCCACCGCCGCCGCGCGGGGTCAGCGCTTGCAGCCAGATCCCCGGGCTGCGTCCCGAGCAGGTCTCGGCATCGGGATTGCGGGCACTGGCCATGGCCGATGCGGCGCCCGACGGGGTGGCGCACACCACTTGCGCCATGCCGGGCTGGCTGTACAGGGTCAGCAGAACGCCGGATGCAGCGGCACCGGCACGGGTAAAGCGGCGGCGCGCTGCGCCTTTGGCGCTCAATGGCTTGCCTGGCTGTTGTTCGTTGGCCACGTCGTCGTCCTTGCGAATAGGGTAAGGGCAGCGCGCTGCCCGCGATACTTATTGTTCAAGCAAGTACCGTTCCATGGTATCCCACGCCTTGGAATTTACTGGAAAATCAGATACTTGGATGCGTTCTACGGGGTGCCACCAGCGCCGTTCTGTTAATCATAACGTGAACTGTAAGATTCTTCGACACCCGGCTTCTCAATCGCTACCGAACTTAGAAGAAACTCTCCGGGATGACCAGGATATCGCCCGGCCGCATCGGGACATTGGCCGAAATATCGCCATCCTTGATCAAGTCGTTCAAGCGCACTGTGAATTGCTGTTGCTTGCCTTCAACGTTGCGGATGATGCTGGCTTTGTTGCCGGCTGCAAATTCGGTCACCCCGCCCACCGCGATCATCACGTCCAGCACCGACATATCGCGCCGGTACGGCAGCGACTGCGGCTTGGCCGCCTGGCCGATCACGCGGATCTGTTCCCCATAGGTACCGACAAAGCCCGTCACGATGACGGTCACCACCGGCTGCTGGATAAAGCGCGCCAGCGCTTTTTCGATATCGCGCGCCAGTTCGGTCGACGTCTTGCCGCTGGCCGGCAAGTCTTCCACCAGCGGCGTGGTGATTTTGCCGTCCGGCCGCACCGGCACCACTTGCGACACTTCCGGGTTGCGCCACACGATGATACTGAGGTTGTCGCCCGGGCCAATCAGGTAATCGGTTTGCGGCACGGCGCCGGCATCGGCCGGGGCACCGCTGCGGGTGGCGGCGCAACCGCCCAGGCCCAGCGCCCCCAGCACCACCGCGCCAGTGGCGAGCCAACGAACCAGCAGGTTTTGCATGTTCACATTATTCTCCTTGTTTGCCTTTTTAGCATTGCATGTTATACCACGACTCTTCCCGTCTTGCCCGCTATTTTGCTGTGTTGCCTTGCTGCAGCAATTCATGCACGTGGCGTACCGGGATGGCATAGCTGATGCCGCTGGGGTCGGTGATGGCACTTTCTTTCATGCCCTTGACCAGGGTCATGTTGATCACCGCGACCACGGTGCCGGTTTCCGGATCATACACGGGGCTGCCGCTATTGCTGGGATATGCCGTACCGTCCAGCTGGTAGATCATGAAGGGCGTGCCGCGCTGCAATTGCAGCACGGCGCGCGGATTCAAGCCGCGCGAGGTGGGCGTGGGCAGGATGGCCGGCGTTTGCGCTGCCAGCAGGGCGCGGTGGGTCACGGGGTTCAAGCCCAGCATGATGCCCAGGGGATAGCCGGTAAACACCAGGTCGCTGCCTTCCTCCAGCATATCGCTGCCGCCCAGGGCCAGCGCCGGCAGCGGCGCGCCCGTCAAGCGCAGGTGCACCAAATCGTGGGCGCGGTCGATCGCCGCCACGCTGGCTTCGCGAAATTGCAGCTTGTCGCCTTTGCCGGTAACGATGCCCAGGGTTTCCAGCCGTTCCGAATCGAGGGCCGCGATGGCATGCGCATTGGTGATCACCGACAGGCCGTCGCCCACCACGAAACCGGTGGCATGGAACACGATCGCCGGGCTGCGCGTGCGCAGGAAGGTGCCGATGCCCACCACGCTGGGCTTGACCGCGGCAATCGTGCGCGGCAGCGCGGCGGCGCCGGCAAGGCTGCTGGCGCAGACCAGGCAGGCGGCCAGCAAAAGTGAAATCAGCTTGGTCATGGGGAGCTCCGGAAAGTGTAATTGCGCGGT
Organism: uncultured Duganella sp.; assembly: GCA_946482335.1. Next base: position 4,255 of record CAMLRG010000024.1, read on the forward strand.
GGAAATGTTAAATTCTTTTCGTCAGTAGTGCACAACAGACATAAATTAATAGTAACAGGCAGCCCGTTCTGCTGTATGATAGAGATTAGATGTTATTTAGGCAATATTAGATGTGGGCATTGCGTCAAATGCCCGCCCTAACCAGGGATGAGGGATTGAAATGGCAGAATTAATGGCCTTGCTGTTGACCTTTCTGAAGGCAATTGGGAAGTATCGCTGGTACGGCGTGGCAATCGCGTGGGTGGTGGTCTTGATCGGCTGGATCTTCGTGTACCGCATGCCGGCCGATTATCAGGCCTCGGCGCGGGTCTATGTCGATACCCAGAGCATCTTGAAGCCGCTGATGGCCGGCATGACCACCACGCCCAACGTGGAGCAGCAAGTCACCTTCATGCGCCGCACCCTGATCAGCCGTCCCAATGTGGAGCGTGTGCTGCGCATGGTCGACCTCGACATCAAGGCCAAGGACAGCAAGGAGCACGAGAAGCAAGTCGACGAATTGATGAACGCGATCAAGGTGACCGGCACCGAGCGCGATGACATTTACACGATTTCCTACAACAATGAGAATCCCAAGCTGGGCAAGGACGTGGTGCAGTCGCTGCTGACCATCTTCGTCGAGGGATCGTTCGGCGGCAAGAAGCAGGATTCGGAGAAGGCCGTCCAGTTCATCGACGACCAGATCAAGATGTATGAAGAGCGCCTGGCCGCCGGCGAAAACGCGCTCAAGGATTTCAAGATCCGCAACCTGGGCATGCTGCCGCGCCAGGGCACCGACTATTCGTCCACCCTGGGCGACCTGGCCGACAAGCTGAACCAGGCGCGCCTGGAATTGCTGGAAGCCGAGCAGGCCCGCAACGCCATCAAGCGCCAGATCGCCGGCGAAGACATGGCGCCGGTGGCCGAAGCCGACACGGCCATCGTCAACCCGGAAATCGATGGCCGCATCACGGCGCTGGAAAAGCAGCTCGATTCGCTGCGCATGCAGTACACCGAGGAGCATCCCGATATCGTGGCGGCCAAGCGCCTGGTGGCGTCGCTGCAGCAGCGCAAGAAGGATGAAGCGAAGAAGGCGGCGCGCAACGGCGACCCGGGCGCCGGCTATAGCCCGATGCTGCAGCAAATGAATGTCGCGCTGTCGGTGGAGGAAGCGCGGGTGGCGGCGCTCAAGGCGCGCGTGGGCGAATACTCGGCCCGCCTGGACCGCCTGCGTTCGCAGAGTACCCAGGTGCCGGAAGTGGAAGCACAATTGGCCCAGCTCAACCGTGACTACTCGATCAACAAGGACAACTATGAAAAGCTGGTGCAGCGGCGCGAAGCGGCCAAGCTGTCCGGCGACTTGAGCTCGGCCACCGACATGATGAGCTTCCGCGTGATCGATCCGCCCATCGTGCCGCAAACCCCGGCCGGCCCGAACCGCCCGCGCTACTATGCGATCGTGTTCGGCGTTGCGCTGCTGGCCGGCCTGGGCAGCGCCTTCCTGATGAGCCAGATCCGTCCTACTTTCCTCAGCCAGCACAGCTTGCGCGAAGTCACCGGTCTGCCGATCCTGGGCAGCATTGGCATGAACTGGACCGAGCAGCAGAAAGCGTCGCGCCGGCGTCGCCTGTACGCCTTTGGCCTGGCCGTGGCATCGCTGTTTACCGCCTTTGGCGGGATTGTGACCGTTAGCTTGCTGCGCGCCGCGTAAGCGGCGCCAAACCTGGGAGTCCATCAAGTGAGCATTATCGAAAAAGCCGCCAATCGCCTTGGCCAGCCGCGTCCCACCGACGCCGCGGCCGAAGCCAGTCTTTCCCCAGCTCCGGCGGCGGCTGCCGAAGCTATCCAGCCAGCCGCGCCGGCCGAAGCCGCCGCGCCGGCCGCACCGGCGCTGGCCAAACTGGCGCCGGCCGCCGACGGCCGCCGCAGCGCCCAAACCGTGGAACTGGACCTGGCGCGCATGCATGACGTCGGCCTGGTGACCGCGGCCGGCGGCCGCACGTCCCTGGTGGAAGATTTCCGCATCATCAAGCGCCCGCTCATCAAGCGCGCCTTTGCCGCCCGCAAGCCGGGCGACAACCCGGGCAACCTGATCATGATCACCAGCTCGCTGCCCGGCGAAGGCAAGACCTTCTGTTCGATCAACTTGGCGATGAGCATTGCCATGGAGCTTGACCACACCGTGCTGCTGGTCGATGCCGACGTGGCGCGCCCTTCCGTGCTGCGCACGCTGGGCTTGCCGGCCCAGCGCGGCTTGATGGACTTGCTGCTGGACGACGATGTCGACATGGCCGACGTCATGCTGCGCACCAACGTCAACACGCTGTCGATCCTGCCCGCCGGCACCAGCTCGCCGCGCGCGACCGAACTGTTGGCCTCGCACTCGATGAAGAACCTGGTGAATGAAATCGCGAACCGCTACCCGGACCGTATCGTGATCTTCGATTCGCCCCCGTTATTGCTGACTTCGGAATCCCATGTGCTGGCCTCGAATATGGGCCAGATCGTGCTGGTGGTGGAATCGGAACGCACCACCCAGCATGCGGTCAAGGAATCGCTGCGCCAGTTGGAAGGCTTGAGCAACGTCAACCTGATCTACAACAAGTCGCGCGAATTCCCCGGTACCGAAAGCTATGATTATCACTATGGTTAAGCGCCGCAGCCTGGCCCTGCTGCCGCTGGCAGCGGGCTTGGCGGCGGCCTTCCCGGCGCATGCCGCATGGGATTTCACCCCAATGGCCACGGCCCGTGCCACGTATTCCGACAATGTCACGCTGCGCGCGGACGACCAGGCCGAGAGCGGGATGGTGCTGCAGCTGACGCCCGGCTTCCAGCTGGTGAACCGCTCGCAGCGCTTCGATTTCAGGCTCAACTACGCGCTCAACCTGTTCACTTATTCGGGCAGCCGGCCCAATGGCGCCCAGCGCCACAGCCAGGACTTGAACGGCAACCTGAATTCGCGCCTGGTGGAGGACTTGCTGTACCTGGACGCCAGCGCCGCCGTCCGCCAGCAGGCGGTGTCGGCCTTCGGTCCGCTGCAGTCGGGCAACGACTACGTCAGCAACAACCGCAATGAAGTGCGCAGCTACCGCGTCAGCCCCTACCTGGTGCACCGCTTCGGCGCCTTCGCGAACGGCGAGCTGCGCTATTCCCGCGATTCCGTCAGCACCGACCATATCGGCATGCGCCGCAGCGATGGCAACACGGTCAGCGCACAGCTGGTCAGCGGCCCCACCTTCCGCCGCTTCGGCTGGGATGCCCGCGTGGCGCGCTCCGTGGTCGAGGAACAATTGCCGACCGGGGTCAACAGCAGCAACGAACAAACCACCAGTTCCAAGACCGCCAATCTGGGCTTGCGCTATGCCGCTTCGCCGCAATTGAATGTGGGCGTGTTCGGCGGCTATGACGATTACGACTTCAGCGGCCTGGGCGGTGCCCAGTCCGGCGCTGCCTACGGTGCCAACCTGCAGTGGACGCCATCGGCGCGCACCTCGCTGCAAGCGTCGGCCGGCCACCGCTTCTACGGTCCCAGCTACAGCCTGGCCCTGCAGCACCGCAGCCGCGGCACCATGTGGAACGTCAGTTACAACGATGCGGTGAGCACCAGCCGCAGCCAATTCCTGCTGCCGCAGGCGATCGATACCGCCGCCATGCTGGACAACCTGTTCCGCGCCCAGATCAGCGACCCGCTGTTGCGCGCCGCTGCCGTGCAAGCCTATATGCAGCAAGCCGGTTTGCCGCCTTCGCTGGCCAGCAGCATCAATTTTTTCAGCAACCGCTACTCCCTGCAGAAGCAGTTGAGCGCGTCGGTGGCATGGCAACTGGCGCGTACCACCAGCATGTTCAGCCTGTACAAGAGCCGGCGCGAAATGCTGTCGAGCCAGCAGGTCGACAACAGCTTGCTGGGCAGCTCGCTGGCTATCTACAATGACAACACCGAGCAGGCCGGCGCCATGGTCAGCGTCAGTTACCGGCCGGGGGCGCAGACCGTGGTGACCTTGACCGGCAATGCCATCAACGTCAAATCGCTGGCCGCCACGCAAACCAACCACCACCGCGACGTCCGCCTCAACCTGGCCCGTACCTACAGCCCGCGCGTGAGCGGCAGCGTGGAATTACGCCACGTGAAGGGCAGTGCCGGCCTGGGCGGCCAGCAGTACACGGAAAACGCCGTGACCGCGGTCCTGACGTCGAAATTTTAAGCAGCAGGGTGCACCATGTATGAAAGCTATTACGGGCTGAGCGACAAGCCCTTCCGCCTGCGGCCCGATCCGCACTTCTTCTTCGGCAGCAAGGGCCACAAGCGGGCCATGGCTTACCTGGAATACGGCCTGTCGCAGGGCGAAGGCTTCATCGTCATCACCGGCGAAGTCGGCGCCGGCAAGACCACCCTGGTGCGCAACCTGTTCAACCATATCGCATCGGACCGCATCGTGACCTGCCACCTGGTCAACACCCACCTCGATTCCGACGACGTGCTGCGCGGCGTGGTGGGCGGCTTCGGCCTGCCCTGTGAAGACACGGCCAGCAAGACCACCCTGCTGGGGCGGCTGGAAACCTTCCTGCGCCAGTGCGAGCAGGAGGGCAAGCGCGCCCTGCTGGTGGTTGACGAAGCGCAGAACCTGACGCCGAAAGTGGTGGAAGAATTGCGCATGCTGTCCAATTTCCAGACCGACGAAAAATCGCTGCTGCAGACTTTCCTGCTGGGCCAGCCGGAATTCCGCGCCACGCTGCATAGCCCGGGCATGCAGCAATTGCGCCAGCGCGTCATCGCCACCTACCACCTGGGGCCGATGGACAGCGCGGAAAGCCAGGCCTATATCGAGCACCGAATGCGCACCGTCGGCTGGAACGGCAACCCGCGCCTGACGCCGGCCGCCTTCGCCGCCGTGTTCGGCTACACGGGCGGCATCCCGCGCAAGACCAACCATTTGATGGACCGCTTGCTGCTGATGGGCTTCCTGGAAGAGATGCAGGAATTCACCGAGGCCGACGTGGACACGGTGATCCGCGACATCCAGCAGGAATTCCAGCCGCCGCCGGCCGATCCCGCGCCGGCGGCGCCCGCCGCGAACGGGGCGGCGCAGCCGGGCTTCGAACCGGACATGATGTTCGGCGGCCAGTATCCGAGCGTGCTCGACGAGCGCATGATGCGCGTCGAAAAATCCTTGACCTCGGTGCTGTCGATCCTGAAGAAGATCGTGCGCTCGCCGTCTGCCTACAATATCCCCCAGGACAGCAACGAATGAGTCCCTTCCGCATCCTGTGCGTCGTCGGGGCGCGTCCCAACTTCATGAAGATGGCGCCCATCATGGCCGCCTTCGCGCAGCAGCAACCGCAAGTCGAGGCGCTGCTGGTGCATACCGGCCAGCACTATGACGTGGCGATGAACCAGCAGTATTTCGACGCCCTGGGCATCCCCAGCCCCGACATCAACCTGGAAGTCGGTTCCGGCAGCCACGCCCAGCAGACCGCCGACGTGATGAAGCGCTTCGAACCGGCCATGGACGAAGTGCAGCCGGCCGCGGTGCTGGTGGTGGGCGACGTCAATTCCACCATTGCCTGCGCCTTGGTGGCGGCCAAGAAGGGCGTGCCGGTGATCCATGTGGAAGCGGGCTTGCGCAGTTTCGACCGCGCCATGCCGGAAGAAATCAACCGCGTGCTGACCGACCAGTTGTCGGACTTGCTGTTCACCACCGAAGAGAGCGGCGCCGCCAACCTGGCGCGCGAAGGCATCGCGGCCGAACGTGTCCATTTCGTCGGCAACGTGATGATCGATACGCTGCGCGCCAACCTGGCGCGCGCCATCCCGGCCGCGCAGATCGCCGCCGGCGCCGGCCGCCCGGACTTTGCCGCCGGGCCAGGCCAATATGCCGTGCTGACCCTGCACCGTCCATCGAATGTGGACGACAAGGCCGTGCTGCAGGGCTTGCTGGAAACCGCGGCCAGGATCAGCGAGCGCACGCCGGTGATGTTCCCGGTGCACCCGCGCACCCGCGCCACCATCGAGAAATTCGGCCTGAGCCACCTGCTGGACCGGCCGGAAGTGCTGCTGCTGCCGCCGATGGGCTACCACGAGATGCTGGGCCTGATGCAGGATGCGCGCGTGGTGCTGACCGATTCCGGCGGCATCCAGGAAGAAACCACGGCGCTGGGCACCCCTTGCATTACCCTGCGCAACAATACGGAGCGCCCAATCACCGTCGACCAAGGCACCAACACCATTGCCGGCAACGACCCGGCACGCATCCTCGCGGCCTACGAGGCCCTGCTGGCCGGCGCCGGCAACTCGGGCCGCATCCCGCATTACTGGGATGGCCGCGCCGCCGAGCGCATCGCCGCCATCGTGCTGGACTGGCTGAAGGCAAGGGGTTGAACATGGGCGCTGCGCTCCGCAATGCGATGACCATCGACGTGGAAGACTACTTCCAGGTATCGGCCTTCGCGCCGCACATCAGCCGCGACAGCTGGCCGGAGCGCGAATGCAGGGTGGAGGCGAATATCGACCGCATCCTTGCGATCCTCGATGCCGGCAATGCCAAGGGCACCTTCTTTACCCTGGGCTGGATCGCCGAACGCTATCCGGCCATGGTGCGCCGCATCGTGGCCGGCGGTCACGAGCTGGCCAGCCACGGCTACGGCCATTTGCGCGCCTCCGACCAGTCGCGCGAGCAATTCATGGACGATGTTGCCAGCAGCAAGAAGATCCTGGAGGATATCGGCGGCCAGGCGGTGAAGGGTTACCGCGCACCGAGTTTTTCCATCGGCCCCGGCAACCTGTGGGCACTCGACGTGCTGCAGCAGGCCGGCTACCGTTACAGCTCGTCGATCTACCCGATCGCGCACGACCATTACGGCATGCCGGACGCGCCGCGCTTCGCCTTCCACCCGAACGGCGCCGGCGGCTTGCTGGAAGTGCCGATCACCACAGTGCGCATCGGTCAGCGCAACCTGCCGGCCGGCGGCGGCGGCTATTTCCGCCTGCTGCCCTATGCGCTGTCGCGGCACATGATGCGCCGCGTGAACCAGGCGGATGGCCAGCCGGCCATTTTCTATTGCCATCCATGGGAGCTCGATCCGGGCCAGCCGCGTCCGGCGGGGCTGGGCTTGAAGACGCGCTTCCGCCATTACGTGAACCTGGGCCGCATGGAAGCGCGCATCAAGGCCTTGACGCGCGACTTCCAGTGGGACCGCATGGACCACATTTTCCTGGGGCAAGCATGACGTCGATCATCGAAGCGGCAGCCGAGCGCCGCGCCGCGCGGGCCAAGGCGGAAGCCGAGGCGGCGACCGCGCTGGCGATGGCGGCTGGCAAAGCGGAAAACCAGGGTCAGACCCAAGCGGGGCAGACCCTTGCCGGATCGGCCGTCCCGTCTGACCCCGGTTTGCCGGTTTTAGTCCAGCTCCTGGGCCAAAGCCCCGAAGAACGCGCCCGCTGGGACGCCTTCGTCCAATCCTGCCCGCAAGCCACCTTCTTCCACCGTGCCGGCTGGCAGGCCATCCTTGAGCAGTGCTACGGCAAACAGACCTGGTTCTTCTACGTGGAAGAAGGCGGCGCCATCACCGGCGTACTGCCGCTGGCCATGATGAAGAGCCGCCTGTTCGGCCATTACCTGGCCTCGACCCCGTTCTGCGTCTACGGCGGCGTGGCCGCCACCACCGACACCGCGCGCGACCTGTTGGACAAGGCCGCCGAAGAACTGGCGTCGCACCTGGGCGTCGGCCACCTCGAATACCGCAACTACGCGCCGGCCCACCCCGGCGATCCGAAGTGGCAGGGCAAGGACCTGTACTACACCTTCCGCAAGGCCATCAGCGGCGACGACGAAGAGAACATGAACGCCATCCCGCGCAAGCAGCGCGCGATGGTACGCAAGGGCATCAAGCTCAACCTGGAAGGCGAGGTCGACGACCATGTCGACCGCTTCTTCGCTTGCTACGCGACCAGTGTGCACCGCCTCGGCACCCCGGTATTCCCGAAAAAGTACTTCGCCATGCTGAAGCAAGTCTTCGGCGACGATTGCGAAGTGCGTGTGATCGTGCAGGACGGCCAGCTGGTGGCCGGCGTGCTGAGTTTCTTCTTCCGCGACGAAGTATTGCCGTACTACGGCGGCGGCATGGACATCGCGCGCGACGTGGCCGGCAACGACTTCATGTACTGGAACCTGATGCAAGCCTCGGCCGCGAAAGGTTACCGCATCTTCGACTTCGGCCGCAGCAAGAAAGGCACCGGCGCCTACGACTTCAAGAAGAACTGGGGCTTCACCGCGCAGCCGCTGCCCTACGAATACCAGCTGTTCGCCGCCGACGCCATGCCGGACGTGAACCCGCTGAACCCGAAATACCAGCTGTTCATCAAGCTGTGGAAGGCGATGCCGCAGCCGCTGGCCAACCTGCTCGGCCCGCACATCGTCAAGCATCTGGGGTAAGCCGTGGAAGACCTGCTGCTGCTGGTGCATCGCATCCCTTACCCGCCGAACAAGGGCGACAAGATCCGCTCCTGGCATTTGCTCAAGCACCTGGCGCAGCGCTACCGCGTGCACCTGGCCACCTTCATCGACGACCCCGACGACTGGCAGCATGTGCCGGTGCTGCGGAAGGTCTGTGCCTCCACCCATTTCGCCGCGCTGGCGCCGCGCGCCGCGCGCTTGCGCAGCCTGGGCGCCTTGCTGCGCAACCGGGCACTGTCCTTCGACTATTACCGCAACGCCGGTATGCAAGCCTGGGTCGATGCCACCGTGCAGCGGCATGGCATCGGTCGCGTGGTGGTGTTTTCCTCGCCCATGGCGCAATACGCGGAAGCCTTGCCGCAGGCGCGCCGGGTGATCGATTTCGTCGATGTCGACTCCGACAAATGGCGCCAGTATGCGCAGCGCAAAGCCTGGCCGGCCAGCATGGTGTTCGGCTACGAGGCGGACCGCCTGCTGCGCTACGAGCGTAAGGTGGCCGCCAGCTTCGACGCTTCGCTGTTCGTGTCGGCGCCCGAGGCGGAACTGTTCCGCAGCCTGGCGCCGGAAAGCGCTGCCCGTATCGGTTCATTCAGCAATGGCGTCGACACCGCCTACTTCGCGCCGGGCAGTTATGCCAACCCTTATGCGGAGGGGGAAAAAGCGCTGGTGTTCTGCGGCGCCATGGATTACTGGCCCAATATCGACGCCGTGCAATGGTTCTCGGCCGAGGTCCTGCCGGCGCTGCGCGCGCGCGACCCCGCGCTGCGCCTGGTGATCGTCGGCGCCCGCCCGGCGCCGCAGGTGCAAGCGCTGGCGGCGCAGCCCGGCATCACCGTGACCGGCACCGTGCCCGACGTGCGCCCCTATGTGGCGCATGCCGCGCTGTCGGTCGCGCCACTGCGGGTGGCGCGCGGCATCCAGAACAAGGTGCTGGAAGCCATGGCCATGGCCAAGGCTGTGCTGGTCAGCCCGCAAGCGCTGGAAGGCATCGATGCCGAAGTGGGGCGTGAGCTGTTGCTGGCGCAGGAAGCGCCGCAGTGGATCGCCGCCGCCGCCGCCGCGCTGGCCGGCCCGCCCGCCGCGCTCGACGCCGTCGGCCGTGCCGCGCGGGCGCGGGTGGAAGCGGCCTACAGCTGGGACGCGCGGCTGGCGCCGCTGGACCGCATGATCGAAACGCCGGCCGCGCACGATAGCGCTGCCGCCAACCCTGTCTGGAACCCAGCATGAATACCGTGCCCCATCCCGAGCACCCCGCCGCCGCGCCGCAGCCCGCTGGCCAGGGCGGGGCCAGCCGCCACGCGCTGCTGGTCGCGCTGGTGATGCTGCTGCCCTTGCTGCTGTATTTCGGCACGGCGCGCTCGCTGGTGGACATCTGGCGCCGTTCGGACACGTTCGCCCACGGCTTCGTCATCCTGCCGATCTCGCTGTGGCTGGTCTGGCGCCAGCGCGCCGTGCTACGCACGCTGCCGCTGCAGCCGTTCTGGCCCGCGCTGCTGGCGCTGGCCGCCTGCGGCGCGGCCTGGCTGCTGGCCGGGCTGGCCGGTGTCGGCATCGTGCGCCAGTATGCGCTGGCGGCCATGCTGCCGCTGACCGTGCTGGCCATCCTTGGCCGCCGCATCACCCAGGCCCTGCTGTTCCCGCTCGGCTTCATCCTGTTCGCCGTGCCGGTCGGGGAGGGCTTGATCCCGCCGCTGATCGACCTCACCGCCAACTTCACCATCGATGCGCTGCGCCTGAGCGGCATCCCGGTGCTGCGCGACGGGAACAACTTCTCCATCCCGAGCGGCAACTGGTCGGTGGTGGAAGCGTGCAGCGGCTTGCGTTACCTGGTGTCGTCGGTCACCCTGGGCTGCCTGTTCGCCTACCTGAGTTACCGTTCCCCCTGGCGCCGCGGCTTGTTCGTGCTGGCCTCGGTGCTGGTGCCGCTGGCGGCCAATGGGGTGCGCGCCTACATGATCGTGATGATGGGCCATCTGAGCGGCATGACGCTGGCGGTCGGCGTCGACCACCTGATTTACGGCTGGGTCTTTTTCGGCATCGTGATGCTGCTGCTGTTCTGGATTGGCAGCTTCTGGCGCGAAGACCTGGATGAGGCCGCGCCCGCCGCCGCCGCCGGGCCTGTCCCGGCGCTGCCGCGGCGCCGCCTGCAGGGCGCCGCCGTGGCCGTACTGGCCGTGCTCGGCCTGTGGCCCGCCGTGGCGGCGCAGCTGGCATCCGGCAGCGGCGCGCCGATGCCGGCACCCGCGCCCATCGTGCTGGCGGCGCCGGCGGCGCCAGCCTTCACCGACTGGCAACCCGATTTCGCCCCGGCCAGCGCCGCGCTGCGCCAATTCCACGCCGGCCGCCAGCCGGTCGGGGTCACCGTCCTGTACTACGGCGATGAAGCGGGCGGCAACAAGCTGGTCAGCTCGACCAACCGCTTTGGCCAGGACCGCACGGCCTTCCGTGAAAACGGCGTGGCCAGCCGCCAGGAGCCAGTGGCCGGCGCCCCCCTGGCGGTGCGCGAAGCCTTGCTGGGCGTGCCGGGCCGCCGCTTGCTGGTGTGGCAGTGGTATGTGGTCGGCGGCAAGATGACCAATAGCAACTATGTTGGTAAATTGTTACAAGCTAAGGAAAAAATGCTCACTGGCAGCGGGGATGGCGCCGCCGTGATGGTATTCTGCGCCTACGAGGAAGACCCAGCCGTAGCGCGCGCCGTGCTGCGCGACTTCCTGAACACCAACCTGGCACCGCTGCAGGCGGCCGTGGCCAGCAAGAGCCATTCCCAGCCATGAATGACATCCCCCTGATTGTCCACCTGACCTATGCCCTCGATTTCGGCGGCATGGAAAACCTGATGGTGGAGCGCATCAACCGCATGCCGGCCGAGCGCTACCGCCACGCCATCGTCTGCCTGACGCGCTACAACCCGGCCTTTGCCCAGCGCATCAGCAAGCCCGGCGTGGCCTTGTATGCGCTGGACAAGCAAGCCGGGCTGTCGCTGGCCACCCATGGCGCGCTGTGGAAGCTGCTGCGCCGGCTGCAACCGACCGTGCTGCACAGCTATAACCTGTCGGCCATCGAGTATGCGCCGGCCGCGCTGCTGGCCGGGGTGCCGGTACGCGTCAACGGCCACCACGGGCGCGACCACACCGACCCGCACGGCACCAACCGCAAGCACAATCTCCTGCGCCGCCTGATGCTGCCGTTCTACGACGTGTGCTACGCCAATTCGGCCGCCATGGAGCAGTGGAACCGCGAGGTGATCGGGGTGCCGGCCGCCAAAAGCCGCATGTTGGCCAACGGCATCGACGCCGAGCGCTTCCGTGTGCGCGGCGAAGACGAGGCGCGGCCCTTTTTCCAGGGCGGCGAAATCGTGATCGGCACCGTGGGCCGGGTGCAGGACGTGAAGGACCACGCCACCCTGGTCGACGCCTTCCTGCTGCTGCGCCAGCAATTGCCGCAGCAGCGCGAGCGGCTGCGCCTGGCCATCGTCGGCGACGGCCCGCTGCTGCAGAAGCTGCGCGACAAGGTGGCCGCCGCGGGCGCGGCCGACGCGGTATGGCTGCCGGGCGCGCGCAACGACGTGCCGGACATCCTGCGCAGCCTCGACGTGTTTGCCATGTCCTCGATCGCCGAAGGGACCCCGGGCTCCGCGCTGGAAGCCATGGCCAGCGGCCTGCCGGTGGTCGGCACGCGCGTGGGCGGCATCCCGGAAGTCATCGACAACGGCGTCACCGGCCAGCTGGTGCCGCCATCGAACGCGGCGGCCATGGCGGCCGCGCTGAAACACTATGTGGAGGCGCCCGGCCTGGCGCGCCGCCACGGCCAGGCTGGCCGTGAACGGGTGCTGCGCAGGTACAGCATGCCGGCCATGGTGGCCGCCTACCAGGACATGTACGATGTCCTGTGCGATCGCAAGCTCAAGACCAGAAGGGCAGTACCATCATGTGCGGAATAACCGGGATCATGGATGCGCGCGGCGGGCGCGCGGTGGACGAGGCGCTGCTGCGCCGCATGAACGACACCCAGCACCATCGCGGGCCTGACGAGGGCGACACGTATATCGAGCCGGGCGTGGGCTTCGGCCACCGCCGGCTGTCGGTGATCGACATCGCCATGGGCCAGCAGCCGCTGGGCAACGAAGACGGCAGCGTCATGGTCTGCTACAACGGCGAGATCTACAACTACCGCGAACTGACGGCGCAGCTGAAAGAGCTCGGCCACACCTTCAAGACCAAGAGCGACACCGAAGTGATCGTGCACGCCTGGGAACAATGGGGCGAGGATTGCGTGCACCATTTCCGCGGCATGTTCGCCATCGGCCTGTGGGACCGCAACAAGCAGGTGATGTTCCTGGCGCGCGACCGCCTGGGCGTCAAGCCGCTGTACTACGCCATGACGCCGGACGGCTGGTTCGCCTTCAGTTCCGAGCTGAAGGCCCTGCGCATGCACCCCTCGCTGCCGCGCGGGATCGACCCGCGCGCGGTGGAAGACTATTTCGCCTACGGCTATGTGCCTGAGCCCAAGACCATCTACCAGGGCGCGCTCAAACTGTCGCCCGGCTTCCGTCTGACCCAAAAAGTAGGCGCGCCGCTGGCCGAGCCGGAACAGTTCTGGGACGTGCCGTTCAAGCTGCACCAGAAGATGACGGAAAGCGACGCCCAGGGCGAGCTGGTCGAGCGCCTGCGCGAGGCGGTCAAGATCCGCCTGGTGGCGGAAGTGCCGCTGGGCGCCTTCCTGTCCGGCGGCGTCGATTCGTCCGCCGTGGTGGCCATGATGGCCGGCCTGGGCGACGGCCCGGTGCACACCTGCTCCATCGCCTTCCAGGACAAGGCCTTCGACGAATCGGCATACGCGCAAAAGGTGGCGCAGCAATACAAGACCGACCACTTCGTGGAAACCGTCGACACCGACGACTACGGCTTGCTCGACACCCTGGCCGGCCTGTACGACGAGCCTTACGCCGACAGCTCGGCGATCCCGACCTACCGCGTGTGCCAGCTGGCGCGCAAACGCGTCACGGTGGCGCTGTCGGGCGATGGCGGCGACGAGAACCTGGCCGGTTACCGCCGCTACCGCTACGCGATGGCGGAGGAAAGCGTGCGTGGCCGCATCCCGCTCGGCTTGCGCAAGCCGGTCTTCGGCACCCTGGGCCGGCTGTACCCGAAGGCCGACTGGGCGCCGCGCGTGTTCCGCGCCAAGACCACCTTCGAAGCCCTGTCGCGCGACCTGGTGGAAGGCTATTTCCACGGCGTGTCGATCATGACCGATGCCATGCGCCAGCAACTGTTCTCGGACAGGTTCCGCCAGCAGCTGCAAGGCTACCGCGCCATCGACGTGATGCGCGGCCATGCGGCCAAGTCGCCGACCGACGACCCGCTGTCGATGATCCAGTACCTGGACATGAAGACTTACCTGCCGGGCGACATCCTGACCAAGGTGGACCGCGCCTCGATGGCGCATGCGCTGGAAGTGCGGGTGCCGCTGCTGGACCACAAGCTGGTGGAATGGATGTCCGGCCTGCCGCCGGACATGAAGCTGAAGGGCAGCGAAGGCAAGTACATCTTCAAGAAGGCGATGGAAAAGTACCTGCCGGAAGACATCCTGTACCGCAAGAAGCAGGGCTTCGCCGTGCCGCTGGCCGCCTGGTTCCGCGGCCCCTTGCGCGAGCGCGTGCAGCAAGCCTTGCTGGGCCCGAACCTGGCCGCCACCGGCATCTTCAACCAGGACTTCCTGCGCCAGATGGTGGAACAGCACCTGTCGGGCCGGCGCGACTACAGCGCCCCGATCTGGACCGTGCTGATGTTCGAAGCCTTCCTGCGCAAGGAAATGCAGGCATGAGCATCCGCATCCTCCATGTGCTGGACCACTCGATCCCGCTGCACAGCGGCTATACCTTCCGCACCCGCTCCATCCTGCGCGAACAGCGCGCGCTGGGCTGGCAAACCTTCCACATCACCAGCCCGAAGCAGGGCAAGGGGGGCGCGCTGCGCGAAACCGTGGATGGCCTGGAATTCTTCCGCACGCCTCCCGCCGGCGGCATCTTCGCCGGCTTGCCGGTGCTGAACCAGGTGGCGGTGATCGACGCGCTGGCGGCGCGCCTGCTGGAAGTGGCACAGGAAGTGAAGCCCGACGTGCTGCACGCCCATTCGCCGGCCCTGAATGCGGTGGCGGCGCTGCGTGTCGGCCGCAAGCTGGGCATTCCGGTGGTGTACGAGATCCGCGCCTTCTGGGAAGACGCGGCGGTCGACCACGGCACCAGCAAGGAATGGGGCCTGCGCTACCGCATGACGCGGGCGCTCGAGACCTGGGCCCTGCAGCGGGTCAATTTCGCCACCACCATCTGCGAAGGCTTGCGCGCCGAGATCGCCAGCACGCGCGGCATCCCGGCCAGCAAGATCGAAGTGATCCCGAACGCGGTCGACATCGCCGACTTTTCCGTGGGCGGCCAGGCCGACCCGCAACTGGCGGCACGCCTGGGGCTGGACGGCAAGACGGTGCTGGGCTTCATCGGTTCCTTCTACGCCTATGAAGGGCTGGACTTGCTGCTCGATGCCGTGCCGGCCATGCTGGCGCGCCGTCCCGACCTGCGCGTGCTGCTGGTGGGCGGCGGGCCGCAGGACCAGGCCTTGCGCGCCCAGGCCGAGCGCCTGGGCATTGCCGGCCAGGTGGTGTTCACCGGCCGCGTGCCGCACGGCGAAGTGCAGCGCTATTACGACCTGGTCGACGTGCTGTGCTACCCGCGCCACAAGATGCGCCTGACCGACCTGGTCACCCCGCTCAAGCCGCTGGAAGCGATGGCCCAGGGCCGCCTGATGGCGGCCTCCGACGTGGGCGGCCACCAGGAACTGATCGAGGATGGCCGCACCGGCGTGCTGTTTGCCGCCGGCGATGCGCAGGCGCTGGCGCACAAGGTGCTGGCGCTGCTCGACGCGCCGCAACAATGGCCGGCATTGCGCCAGCAGGGCCGCCGCTTCGTGGAAACGGAGCGCAACTGGGCCGCCAGCGTGGCGCGCTACCGCCGCGTCTACGGCAGCGTGCTGGGCGCCGGCGCCGCGCGCGACGCGCTGGCGGCGTGAGGCTGGCGGAATGAGGGACGGGAACATGGACGGCCACGCACAGGGCGGCTTGCTGCAGCACGGCTTGCGGGTCGGCCTGGTGGGACCGCTGCCGCCGCCATCGGGCGGCATGGCCAACCAGACCTTGCAGCTGGCGTCGCTGTTGCGCAGCGACGGCGTGGAAGTGGAAACCATCCAGGTCAACGCCCCTTACCGCCCGGCCTGGGCCGCCCGCCTGAAAGGCGTACGCGCCCTGTTCCGCATGCTGCCCTACCTGGCCAGCCTGTGGGCGGCGGCCGGCCGCGTGCACGTATTCCATGTGATGGCCAATTCCGGCTGGTCCTGGCACCTGTTCGCGGCGCCCGCCATCTGGATCGCGCGCCTGCGCGGCAAACCGGTCGTGATCAATTACCGGGGCGGTGAAGCCGATGCCTTCCTGGCGCGCTCGCGCCGCGCCGTGGGAGCCAGCCTGGCGCGCGCCGACGCCCTGATCGTGCCGTCCGGCTTCCTGGAAGCGGTGTTCGGCAAATACGGCTTCGCGGCGCGCGTGGTACCGAACATCATCAACCTGGACCGTTTCAACCACGCCCCGGCAGCGGCAGGCGCCGGCCCGCGCCTGCTGGTGGCGCGCAACCTGGAACCGATTTACGACAACGCCACGGCGCTGCGCGCCTTTGCCATCGTGCGCGCGGCCCAGCCGCAAGCCACGCTGGTGGTGGCGGGCTCCGGCCCGCAGCGCGCCGAACTGGAAGCGCTGGCGGCGCAACTGGGCGTGGCCGACGGCGTGACCTTTACAGGCCGCGTCGACAACCATGCCATGGCGCAGCTGTACCGCAATGCCGACATCATGCTCAATTGCAGCCTGGTCGACAATATGCCCAATTCGGTGCTGGAATCGCTGGCCTGCGGGGTGCCGGTGATCAGCACCAACGTGGGCGGCGTGCCCTACCTGGTGGAAGATGGCCGCACCGCGCTGCTGGTGCCGGCCGCGGCGCCGGAACAGATGGCGCAAGCCATCCTGCGCCTGTGCGCCCAGCCGGACCTGGCCGCCAGCCTGCGCGAAGCCGGTTTGCGCCAGGTGCAGCAGTACACCTGGCACAATGTGCGCCCGCGCCTCCTGGACGTCTATCGCAGCGTAATGAACCCGACATGATGTATACCGCCCTCGTCTCGAATGTGATCTTCCCGCTGCAAGAGCGCTTCAAGCAGCACCGCAGCGTGGCCGTGCGCCGCCAGCTGGAGCAGTCGCAGTACTGGCCCGAAGCACGCCTGCGCGAACTGCAGCTGGAACGCCTGCGCCGCCTGCTGCAGCGGGCGCAGGCCAAGGTGCCGCATTACCGCGACCTGTTCCGCGAACTGGATTTCGACCCGGCGCGCGACCTGCAATCGCTGGACGACCTGCGCCGCCTGCCGCTGACCGAGAAGGCCACCATCCGCCAGGCCGGCGAACGCATGAAGGCCGAGGACGCGGTGGGCCTGGCCCGCTTCAATACCGGCGGCTCCAGCGGTGAACCGCTGATCTTCTTCATCGGCAAGGAGCGCGTCAGCCATGACGTGGCGGCCAAGTGGCGCGCCACGCGCTGGTGGGGCGTCGACATCGGCGACCCGGAAATCGTGGTGTGGGGCTCGCCCATCGAACTCGGTGCGCAGGACCGCATGCGCGCCTGGCGCGACCGCATCATGCGCACCCGCCTGCTGCCGGCTTTTGAAATGTCGGCGCCCAAGCTCGATGGCTTCGTGGCAGCCATCCGCGACCGCCGCCCGCGCATGCTGTTCGGCTATCCGTCGGCGCTGTCGCATATCGCGCGCCACGCGCGCGGCAAGGGCCAGCGCATGGACGACCTGGGCGTGAAAGTGGCGTTTGTGACCTCCGAGCGCCTGTACGATGAGCAGCGGCAGCAGATCGAAGGCGCGTTCGGCTGCCCAGTGGCCAACGGCTACGGCGGCCGCGACGCCGGCTTCATCGCCCACCAGTGCCCCGAAGGCGGCATGCACATCACGGCCGAGGACATCATCGTCGAAATCATCGGCGCCGACGGCCAGCCGGTGCCGCGCGGCACCTCTGGCGAAATCGTGGTGACCCACCTGGCCACCGGCGACTTCCCCTTCATCCGCTACCGCACCGGCGACGTCGGCGTGCTGGACACCGAGCCTTGCCGCTGCGGCCGCGGCTTGCCGCTGCTGAAGGAAATCCAGGGCCGCAGCACCGACTTCCTGGTGGCGCAGGACGGCACCGTGATGCACGGCCTGGCCCTGATCTATATCCTGCGCGATCTGCCGCAGGTGAAGGCGTTCAAGATCGTGCAGGAAAGCCTGGAGCAAACCCGCGTGCAAGTGGTGCTGGACGCGCCGCTCGAGGCCGCCCTGCGCGAACGTATCGTGGCCGGCTTCCGCGCCCGCCTGGGTGGCGGCGTGGCGGTCGAGGTCGAACAAGTGGACGCCATTGCGCCGGAAAAGTCCGGCAAGTTCCGCTATGTGGTCAGCAAGGTGGCGTCAGCATGAGGGATTTGTTCGTTACCATTGTGGTGTTCGGGGCGCTGCCCTACCTGTTCCGCAACCCGAACTTCGGGGTCGTGATGTGGATCTGGATCAGCGTGATGAATCCGCACACCCAAGGCTGGGGCTTCGCCCGCAGCTTCCCGTTCGCGGCCATCATCGCCTGCGTCACCATGCTCGCCATGCTGGCCCACAAGGACCGCTTCCGCCTGCCGATGACGCCCGTCATCGTGACCTTCATCGTGTTCGTGGTCTGGATGTCGCTCGGTACGCTGTTCTCGATCCATCCTGAAACCGTCGGCCCGCAGTGGAACAAGGTGCTCAAGATCATGGGCATGACGCTGATCGTGCAAATGCTGCTCACCGAGCCGAAGCACATCAAATGGCTGTTGTGGGCGGTGGTGGTATCGCTCGGCTACTACGGCGTGAAGGGCGGCATTTTCACGCTGCGCAGCGGCGGCCAGTACAAGGTATGGGGCCCGGTCGGCACCTTCATCGACGGCAATAACGAAATGGCGCTGGCGCTGGTGATGGTGATCCCGCTGATGTACTACCTGATGACGCAGATCCGCCAGAAGTGGGGGCGCATTGCGATGGCGGGCTCGATGGGGCTGTGCGCGATCGCGTCGCTGGGGTCGTATTCGCGCGGCGCCGCGCTGGCCATGGCGGGCATGCTGGCCTTCCTCTGGCTCAAGAGCCGCCACAAGATCAAGCTCGGCCTGGTGCTGCTGGTCCTGTCGCCGCTGGCGCTGATCTTCATGCCGGAGCAGTGGCATGCCCGCATCGACACCATCAATACGTACGAGCAGGATGCCTCGGCCATGGGCCGCATCAACGCCTGGTGGATGGCCTTCAACCTGGCCAACGACCGTCCCTTCTTCGGCGGCGGGTTCGACATCTACGACCGCTTCGTGTTCGGCCGTTACGCGCCGGTACCGGACGACGTGCACGCGGCGCACTCGATCTACTTCCAGGTGCTGGGCGAACATGGCTGGGTCGGCTTCGGCATCTATATGTTGCTGGGCTGGCTCACCTGGCGCGATGGCAGTGCGGTGATCCGGCTGACGCGCGACCTGCCGCACATGCAATGGGCGACCGAAATGGTGCGCATGATCCAGGTTTCGCTGATGGGCTTCTTTGTCGGCGGCGCCTTCCTCAGCCTGGCCTATTTCGACGTGCCGTATTATCTGATGTGCGCCATGGTGGCGATCCGGCTGATGGTGGAAAAACAATTGAAGGAGCGCAGCCAGGCTGCGCTGCCAGCGGAAAGGAGTGAGCATGCCGTGGTTTGATGCAATCGAGCGGGGCATGCTGCGCTGGCTCTCGCCTGGCGGGGCGCGCGGCCTGTCGATCCTGATTTACCACCGCGTGCTGCCGGCGGCCGACCCGCTGTTTCCGGATGCGCTGGAGCGCGACGGCTTTGCGGCCCAGCTGGCGCTGCTCAAGGAGCGCTTCCACGTCTTGCCCCTGCTGGAGGCGGTGCGCCTGGCGCGCGCCGGGCGTTTGCCGCCGCGCGCGGCCTGCATCACGTTCGACGACGGCTATGCCGACAATGCCGAGGTGGCGCTGCCCCTGCTGCAGCAGACCGGCTTGCACGCCACCTTCTTCATCGCCACCGGCTTCCTGAACGGTGGCCGCATGTGGAACGACACCATCATCGAAACCGTGCGCCGCGCCCCGCACGCGGTGCTCGATGCGCGTCCACTGGGCCTGGGCAGCCATCCGCTCGGTACCATGGCGCAGCGGCGGCAGGCGCTGGAATCGCTGATCGGACAATTGAAATACCAGCCGATGGCGCAGCGCCAGGTGGCGGTCGACCAGTTGGCCGAACTGGCCGGCGTGCCGCTGCCCACCGACCTGATGATGAACGACGCCCAGGTACGCCAGCTGCACGCGGCCGGCATGGGGATCGGCGGCCACACGGTCAACCATCCCATCCTGGCGCGCTTGCCCGCCGAGGAGGCGCGCCGCGAAATCGCGGACGGCAAGCAGGCGCTGGAACGGTTGCTGGGCGCGCCGGTCGAATTGTTTGCTTACCCGAATGGCAAACCGGACGAGGATTACCGTGCCGAACACGTGGCCATGGTGCAGGAATTGGGCTTCGAGGCGGCGGTGTCGACCGCCTGGGGCGCCAGCCGCGCGCCGGACTTTTTCCAGCTGCCGCGCTTTACGCCCTGGGACCGCCATCCGCGCCGCTTCACGCTGCGCCTGGCACGCAACCTGCGCCAGCAAGCAGCCCTGGCTGCCTAAGGGGCGTCGCCGGGCTTGCGCAAGCGCGACAGCAGCGCGGCGGTCTGTTCATTGAGCGGCAAGCCATGGCGCCGCAGCAGCTGCACGTGCAGCACCAGGTTTTCCAGCACCAGCTTGGCGGCCACGGCCAGCAAGGTCAGGCGCCGGTCCTCCTCGCTGAAGCTTTCCATGGCGTCGGCCATCTCGCACAGATGGTTGGCGACCAGCTGGCGCAATGCCTGTTCATCGAAGGGCAGGTCGGCGAAATCGATCGGGTCTTCCTGCTCCACCTCATGCATCAACAGCTCGAGTTCCTGCGGGGTGATGCCCATGTGTGGCTCCGGTTATGCACACCGGTCCATTGTAGGCTAAAGCGCGCTAGAATGGCCTTCCCATGGCCCAGATCATCTTCACCCAGCAGCTGGCGCGTTTCCTGCCGGTCCCGACCCTGGAAACCGGGGCGGCAACCTTGCGCGCCGCGCTGGATGGGGCCTTTGCCGCAAATCCGCGCCTGGGGGCTTACGTCCTGGATGAACAGGGCCGCCTGCGCGCCAACGTCGTAGTGTTCATCGATGGCAAGCGCAGCGACCTCGACGAGCCGTTGCGTGCCGATTCGAAAGTCTATGTGTTGCAAGCCTTATCGGGAGGATGACATGGCAGACCGCGCTTTCCTTGCCACGCGCAAGGGCCTGTTTGAGCTGGCGTACCGCAATGGCGAATGGACGCTGGAAGAGGGCAAATCCTTCTTCGGCGATCCGGTATCGATGGTGCTGCACGATGGGCGCGATGGCGCCACCTATGCCTGCCTGAACCTCGGGCATTTCGGCGCCAAGCTGCACCGGCGCGACGCCGGCAGCGACACCTGGCAGGAAATTGCCGTGCCCACCTATCCACCCAAGCCGGAAGACAGCGCCGACAAAGTGGACTGGAGCCTGAAGCAAATCTGGTCGCTGGAAGCGGGCGGCCCCGACCAGCCCGGCGTGCTGTGGGCCGGCACCCTGCCCGGCGGCCTGTTCCGCTCGGACGACCGCGGCGACAGCTGGCGGCTGGTGGAGTCACTATGGAATCTCCCGGAGCGCAGCCAATGGTTCGGCGGCGGCTACGACGTGCCGGGCATCCACAGCATTTGCGTCGACCCGCGCGACAGCAAGTCGGTGCTGGTCGGGGTTTCCTGCGGCGGCGCCTGGCTCACGGGAGATGGCGGCGCCAGCTGGGAATTGCGCACCAAGGGCATGGCGGCACGCTACATGCCGCCCGAGATGCAGGAGGCCGGCGCGGTGCAGGATCCGCACCGTATCGTACGCTGCGCCGGCGACCCCAATGTGCTGTGGTGCCAGCACCATAACGGGATCTGGCTGTCGCGCACCAATGGCGAGGTGTGGGAAGAAATCACGGCGCCCTTGTCGAGCTTTGGCTTTGCCGTGGCCGTGCACCCGCGCGACGGACGTACCGCATGGTTCGTGCCGGCGGTGGCCGACCAGCAGCGGGTGCCGGTGGACGCGGCGCTGGCGGTCAACCGCACTGCGGATGGCGGCGCCAGCTTCAGTACCCTGCGCGGCGGCCTGCCGCAGGAACACTGTTACGACCTGGTGTACCGCCATGGCCTGGCAGTGGCCGACGATGGTAAGACGCTGCTGATGGCGTCCACCACCGGCGGCGCCTGGCTGTCCACCAATGGCGGCGAGCATTGGCAAACCATTTCCACCACCTTGCCGCCGGTGTACGCCGTGCGTTTCAATTAGTTGGCGTAATACGCCAGAAACATCTCGACGGTGGCGGTGATGACCGCCTCCTGTTCCTCCGGCGTCAGCGGCGCTTTGCCCATGGCCACTTGCGGCCATAGCGCGAACGCCTTCAACTGACCCTGCAGCATGTGCGACATGAAGGCCGCGTCGCCGGCCTTCAGCACCTTGTCCTCCTGCGCCGCGCGCAGAAAGCTCGCCACCCCTTCTTCCTTCTTGCCCAGGCGCGACACCATTTCGCCGGCGCGCTGCGGCGCGTGGATCGCCTCCGCGATCGCAACACGCACCAGGTCGAGGAAATAGCCGTCGCGCAGCATCGCCATCTTTTGCCGCATCAGTTCCAGCAGCTGCGGTTTGAGCGGCTTGCCTTGCTGGTAAATGATGGCATTCAGCGCCGCACTGCATTCCCACAACTCTTGCAGGATGTGCTCGAACAAGTCGTCCTTGCTCGGGAAATGGTTGTACACCGTGCGCTTGGAGACGCCGGCGGCGGCCGCGATGCGGTCCATGCTGGTGGCTTCGAAACCGCGGGCACGGAATTCGGCAATGGCGGCCGTAGTGATGGCGGCGCGCTTGCGGTCGGTGAGTTTGTCGGATGGGTTCATGCAGAATATTTTACACCGGGTAGTTTACTTTTCTCAAAACTGAAACTACACTGTGTAGTGTAATTCCACGGGGTAACGATGAAACGAACCCTTTTGATTGGAGCGCTCCTGACCATGGCCTGCCTCGCCTACGCCGCCGCCGACCGCCGTCCCGACTACCAGAATGAAGCCCCCCGCCAGCAGCCGGGCTTGCTCAAGACGCTGAAGATTTTCTGGGACTTCGCCTTCAACAAGCCGGCCCATACCGTGCCTGCCCACGAGTTTCCGGTGCGAGTACTCACTCTCGACCAATTGCTGGCTGCACCGGACCATACCCTGTATCGCCTGGGCCACTCGACCATCCTGATGAAGCTCAATGGCGAATTCTGGCTGACCGACCCGGTGTTCTCGAAACGCGCTTCGCCGGTACAGTGGGCGGGGCCGGCGCGCTTCCACGCGCCGCCGATCAGCATTGCCGAACTGCCCCCGATCAAGGGCGTGATCCTGTCGCACAACCACTACGACCACCTCGATTACGCGGCCATCCTGGCACTGTCGGCCAAGACGGAATACTTCCTGGCACCGTTGGGCGTAGGCGACACCCTGGTCGAGTGGGGCGTGCCGGCCGCCAAGGTGCAGCAACTGTCCTGGTGGCAATCGGCCAGCGCCGGCAGCCTACAGCTGACCGCTACACCGGCCCAGCACTTTTCCGGCCGCGGCCTGTTCGACAGCAACAAGACGCTGTGGGCCTCGTGGGTGATCGACAGCGGCGGCGCGCGCATCTTCTTCTCCGGCGACACGGGCTACTTCAAGGGTTTCAGGGAAATCGGCAACAAGTTCGGTCCCTTCGACCTCACTTTGATGGAAACCGGGGCCTACGACCCGCAGTGGCCGGACATCCATATGCAGCCGAGGGAAACCATGCAAGCCCACATCGACTTGCGCGGCAAAGTCATGCTGCCCATCCATAACGGCACCTTCGACCTGGCGATGCATCGCTGGGACGACCCGTTCGAGCAGATCACCGCGCTGGCGGCGGCGCGCCGCCAAGCGCTGGCCACGCCGATCATCGGCGCCCCCTTGTCCATTGCCGCCCCGCAGCCTACAGGCGCCTGGTGGCGCCCTTCCGAAGGAGAAAACCATGTACCCGTACCAGCGATTCCTCGGGATGTGGCGACGCCCTGAAGGCGGCCAGCCGCCGGGACCACAAGCGCCACAGACGCCGCCTGCCCGCACATGGCCGCCGCATGAGTTGGAAGATGGCGCGGGCCAGCGCGCAGTTCCGGCTGGCAGCAAAGGGCGGCAACGCCAGGGCGCGCCGGGCACCGCCGCGGTTGGCTAAGCCGGCGACGGCACAGCAAGGCAGCTGGTCCCGGCGGCGCCGGCGGTGATCCGCCGAACGCGGCAGTGGCATGCTACAGTAAGCAAAACATTTATTTCCTGCCAACTGCCCATGCACCCACTGGAAACCCCGCTGGCCTTGCTGGCCAGCCTCGCCTGCCTGCCGGCCCATGCGGATGGGGTCGGCCGGGCCGACCAGTCGGCACAGCAGCAGATCGCCGTTGACCTGAAATCCTGCGCCAAGCCGGTCTGGCCGCAAGATGCCCTGCGCCGCGAGCAGCAGGGAACGGTGACCCTGGCCTACCTGATCGGCCTCGATGGCCGCGTGCAGGAATCCAGGATCGAGAAGTCGAGCGGCTACCCGCTGCTGGACCTGGCGGCCCAGGACGGTATCGCCAAGTGCAAATTCAGTCCGCCCAGCAGCGTTGGCCGTAGCGAGCCCACCTGGACCAGGATGCAATACGTCTGGTCGCTGCGAGACAGCAAAACGCCGGAAGAGCAGCAAGCCGAGTGGGAGCGCGACCTGGTCCTGGCGGAACAAGGCGACGCCGCTGCCAAGCTCCGCTTGAGCGGCGGCTACATGCGTGGCCGGCCAGGCGTGGAGCGCAACCGCGAGATGGCCGTGCGCCTGCTGCGCGAAGCGGCGGAACTCGGCAACCCCAAGGCGCAGGAAACCCTGGGTTTCATGCTGCTCATGGGGAAGGAAGTCGGGCGCAATCCCGACGAAGCCCGGATGTGGCTGGAAAAAGCGGCCACCCAGGGTGCGGTTGGCGCGCAATCCGGCCTTGGCGCCATGTTGCTGACTGGCCGCGAAGGGCCGCAGGACAAGGCACGCGGCCGCGAATGGCTGGAAAAGGCGGCAGCGAACGGCAATCTCATGGCGAAAAGCATGCTCGGCAGCTGGCTGATCAGCGAAGGCGGGGAGCCGGAACAAGGGTTCGTGCTGCTGGAAGAAGCGGCCGGGCAGCACGAACGGGTGGCGCAATTAAAGCTGGCGGAACTGCTGGAAAAAGGGGAATTGCGCCCGCAGGACAAGCCGCGCGCAATCGAGCTGTACCGGCGTGCCGCCGCTGCCGGCCTGGCGCCAGCCCAGCGTGCGCTGGCGCGCTTGACCGCCGAGGCCGCGCGCTGATCAGGCTTCGACGTTGATCAAGCGGCCAATGGCCTGGCCCAGGGTGTTGAGGGTGGGCGGCTTCGGCAATACATCCGAAGGGATGCGCTGTTCGATGGCGCGGTCGAGACGGGGCGTGGTGGGAGCCGGCGTGGCCGCCGCTTCGGCGCGCTGGCTGGCGAGCTGGGTGCGGGACAGTTCCTGCTTGTCGCGTTCCAGCAGCGCGCGGCTCTCGTCGAGCCGGCCCTCATCCTGCGCCACACGATCGCGGTCCTGCTGAACCTTACGTTCCGCGGAGACCACGGCCGACTGCAGGGAATGGATGGAGTTCAGCGAGACCACGTTTCTACCCTTGGAAGCAACCTTTCACTCAGGCACCGATCTTAGCTTAGGCCAAATCCTGCGCGAATGCCAGAGCTAAAAAAAGGGCGCCGCAGCCTTGGAAAATCCTGCGACGCCCGGAGGGGAACTGCTAGGGAGATACAACGTTAAGCGTTAGAAGCGGTAAGCCAGCGACAGCTCCCAGCTGCGGCCAAACAATGGGCGGGCGTTGATCGGGCCGCTGCCGCCGGTGGTCAGGCGGGAATTGCCCTCGGTCAGGCCCAGTTCGTTCGAGACGTTGTTGGCGCTCAAGCGGATTTCGATCTTGTCGCCGATGGTGTACAGCGCGCCCAGATCCACCGTCTTGTACGAAGGCAGGTATTGCAGGTTGGCCTGGTCGGCCCAGCGGTCGCCCACGTAAGTGTAGGTGCCGTACAGCTTGAGCGACTGGTCGTCGCCGACCGGAATGCGGTAAGTCGGCGTGAAACGGTACTGCAGCTTCGGCTGGCGCTGCACCTTCTTGCCCGCGGTGGCTGGGTTGTCCTTGTACTTGGAATCCTGCCAGTTGCCGGACAGGCTCAGCGACAAGTCGCGGATCGGACGCACCGCCAGTTCCACTTCCACGCCATCGCCCTTGGAGCCGGACACCGAATTCAGGATGGTGCCGTTCGACAGGATTTGCTGGAAGGCGATGCCTTCGAAGTCCGTATGGAAGTAGTTGATGTAGGCGCTGTACAACTGGCCGGCGGTCTTGAAGCCCACTTCGTACTGCTTGATCTTGGGCGTCGGCAGGAAGTTGCGGTCATCCACGTTCTTCTGGCTGCCGGCATTGCGCAAATCGTCGAAGGCGACGAAAGTATGGCCCATATTGGCGCGCGCAAACACGCTGGCATCCTTGGCCAGCTTGTAATTGCCGCCCACGGTGAAGCTGTTGGCCGAATCGGTGCGGGTCAGCGCCGTGTTGGAGCCGGTGGGCATCGAGGTGTTGTTGTTGTACACGGTCAGCGGATTGTTGTCGGTATCGCCGCTGCGCAGGTTGGAGATGGTGGCATCCAGTTTCTGGCGCTCGCGGCGCACGCCGCCGTCGATCTTGATGCGGTCGTTCACCTTCCATTCGTTGGCGACGAACAGGGCGGTATTGCTGCCGTCGTAGGACGCCACCGGCGCATAGAACACGCTGCCATCCTTGCCGTTGTTCGACACGATGACGCCGTTATCCAGCTTGACGTTGATCAGGCGCGCATTCGGCACCGCCGTCATCAGGTGGCTGCTGCCCAGGTACCAGACGTCGTCCGACGAATAATTGGCGAAATAGCCGCCCACGGTCAGGGTATTGTCCTTGATCCATTCCTTGCTGACGCGAATCTCGTCGGTGAACGATTTCAGCTTCTTCTCCACCGCCCACAGGCCGGCCTGCACCACTTGCTGGTTGCCCGCCACCGGCGTGCCGTCGAGGTAGGTGGCGGTGGCGGTGGTGCCGCCATTGGCCGCCAGCGCGGCAGTGTTGTACGCCGACATCGTCAGCGGATTGTTACCGGTGAACATGGCGATCGTGTTCAAGTCGCCATCGAAATGGTTGAACTTGTTGGACACGTTCCAGCCATTGAAGTTCTGGTCGAATTCCATGCCGATCACGGTGGATTTCAAGCCGCGGCCATCGCCCAGGTCGTAATCCAGGGTCTTGCCTGGCGCGGCTTCAACCGTGAAGCGGCGCATTTCATTGCTCATCAGCGTGCCCTTCAGCGGATCGAAGCCCGGGAACTCGGTGATGGTGCGGCCTTCATTGCTGGAAATTAGCGGCACGCCGGTGTAGAAGGCGTTCTTGTCGTCGGTGCGGCGCACGTAGAAGGTGGCTTCGCCCTGGTCCAGCTTGCGGGTCAGGGTCGCGGTGACCTGGCCGCCATCGTCGGACGGGAAGCCGGAATCGCGCACGCCGTGGGTGTTGCGGTAGAAGCCGCCAACGGTGGCGTACCAGCCATCGGAGATCTTGCCGCCGTAGAAGACGTCGACGCGGCGCAGTTCGCCGGTCCCGGTGGTGAAGCGCACCGACCCTTCCGGCGTGTCGGAACCCTTCTTCAGGATGAAGTTCATGGTGGCGCCCGGCTGGCCGCTGGAGAAGATGGTGCTCGGGCCGCCGCGCAGCACTTCCACGCGTTCGATGGTGTCATCCAGGCGGAAGGCCGACGAGCCTTCAAAGAAGGACAGGGTCGAGACCGGGTACAGCGGGTTGCCCTGCATCTGCACCGACACGAAGGGCGAGTCGGAGCCGGAAGGGAAGCCGCGCACCTGGATATTGGCGCCGGACTGGCCGCCGGTCGATTCGGCAAACGCGCCCGGCACCAGTTTCATGACGTCGGCGGTGCTGATCGGGGCGGCCTGCTTCAATTGTTCTTCCGAGGCGGTAGTGATCGAGAAAGCGGAATCGAGCTTGCGCACCCCGCGGGCGGAGGCGACGCCGGTCACCACCACTTGCTGGATTTCCTTCTGGACTGCGTCGGCCGGCTGGGCTGCCTGATCGGCAGGCTTGGCCTCCTGTTCCTGGGCCCGCGCTTGGCCGACCAGGGTCAGCACGGCAATGGAAATGGACGACAACAATAACTTCCGATGGTTTTTCATACGTGTCTCTTCTTTCGATTTATAGTGGTTCGGCTTCCAAGGCCTGACCATTGAACCAAGAAATGATATCGATGTCAATCGAAATGATATCGATGTCATTTT
This sequence comes from uncultured Duganella sp., assembly GCA_946482335.1. The sequence continues at coordinate 32,266 of CAMLRG010000024.1, forward strand.
CTTGTTGCAGCGTTTGGAAATCTGTCATAATGCCGCGCATGGCTGTCAATAAAACCATGGAAGACCTCGCCAAACTGGCAGGGGTCTCAAAAATCACCGTGTCGCGCGCCCTGCGTGGCAGTCCCCTCGTGACGGAAGAAACGCGGGAGAAAGTGCGCCAGATCGCGGAAGCCCAGGGCTACCGCCTGAACGTGAGCGCACGCAACCTGCGCATGGGGCGTTCGTATTCGGTGGCGGTTGTGGTGGAAATGACACCGGAGAAGGGCCGGCCGATGTCCGACCCTTACCCGCTGGAGCTGCTGGGCGGGATCACGCAAGAGCTGACGACAGCCGGCTACAGCGTGGTGCTGACCTCGCGCCAGCTGCTGGACACGGCCCCGGTGCAAGGCGCCGACGGCTTGATCCTGCTGGGCCAGGGTTCGCATGGCGAAGCGGTGACGGCGCTCAAAAAGCGCAGCCAGCCGCTGGTGGTGTGGGGCGCGCCAGAGGCGGGTTCCGACACCGTGGTGGTCGGCAGCGACAACCGCAAGGGCGGCGCCAGCGTGGCCCAGCGTTTCGTCGAGCTGGGGCGCAAGAAGGTGATTTTCCTGGGCGACGTGGACCACGCCGAGGTGCAGGAACGCTGCGCGGGCTTCATCGACGCGCTGGGCGGGCAGGGCACGGTGCATATCATGCGGCCGAAGGCATTCACCTTCGAAGCCGGCTTCGATTGCATCGATTCCCTGCTGAAGAAGAAGGGCTTGTCGTTCGACGGCGTGTTTGCCGCCAGCGACTTGCTGGCGATGGGCGCGATCCGCGCGCTGGCCGAGCGCGATGTGCGCGTGCCGGAGCAGGTATCGGTCATCGGCTATGACGACACGCCGGGCGCGGTGAGCTTTGTGCCGCCACTGTCCAGCGTGCACCAGTACCTGCGCGATGGCGGCGTGCTGTTGGCGAAAAAGATGCTCGAGCTGCTGGAGGGGCGGCCCGTGGCATCGGAAACCCTGCCGACGGCGCTCATCGTGCGGGCAACTTGAAAAATTTTTTAAACAGAATCCAAACCGGTTTGAATCAGCAAGAAGGATGAAGATGCAGCACACTTACCCCCTCGACGCCTGGTGTATCCGCGAAACATCCTTCGATGCGGCGTCGAATTTCCTGGATGAGACCCTGTTCGCGCTGGGCAATGGCTATATCGGCCTGCGCGGCACCCCGGAAGAAGGTTATTCCGGTCCGGCCGGCACGTCGCTGGACGGCACTTACCTGAACGGCTTTTACGAATCGGAGCCGATCCAGTACCCCGAAAACGCCTATGGCCTGGCGCGCAACAACCAGTTCATGCTGAACGTGCCGAACGCCAAAGGCATCGCACTGTGGCTGGGTGACGAGCGCTTCGACCTGCTGCAAGGTCGGGTGGAGAGTTACGAGCGCCGTCTCGACTTCCGCACCGGCCTGCTGGAGCGCGAGATCGTATGGCAGTCGCCATCCGGCCGCCGCGTGCAAGTGCGCAGCCGGCGTCTGGTCAGTTTCGCCAGCAAGCACCTGTTCGCGATCGAATTCGCCGTGACGCCGCTCGGCTTCGACGGCACAGTGCGGCTCGAATGCACGCTCGACGGCGTCGTGCGCAACCAGGAAGCCGGCGACGACCCGCGCGTCGGTTCCGCCACCAGCGGCCCGGCGCTGGAACTGCTCGGCACCGAATTGGCGCCGCATTTCGCCTCCTTGCGCCAGCGTACGCACAACAGCGGCTTTACCCTGGTGACCGCCGCCGCGCAAGTGATCGACGCGCAGCACATCCTGGCGCAGCGTGCCGACGGTTCGCGCCTGGTGCAGTCGTACACGGTGGACGCCCGCGCCGGCCAACCGGTGCGCCTGGTGAAATACGGCTGCTATTACAGCTCGCGCGACTACGCCGCCGAGGAATTGCTGGCGCGCGCCCGCGCCGAACTGGAAGCCGCGCGCGGCCTGGGCTTTGATGCGCTGGCCGCGCAGCAGGCTGCCTACCTGGCCGACTTCTGGGCCCAGGCCGACGTGGAAGTGGCGGGCGACGACGCGCTCCAGCAAGGTATCCGCTTCAACCAGTTCCACCTGCTGCAATCGGTGGGCCGCGACGGCAAGACCAATATTTCCGCCAAGGGGGTGACGGGGGAGGGCTACGAAGGCCACTACTTCTGGGACACCGAAATCTACATCTTCCCCTTCTTCCTGTACAACAACCCTGAGATCGCGCGCAAGCTGCTGGAGTACCGCTACGCCGGCCTGCCCGCTGCGCGCGAACGCGCACGCCAGATGTCGCATGCGAAAGGGGCGCTCTATCCGTGGCGTACCATCGCGGGCGAGGAATGCTCGGCCTACTTCCCGGCCGGCACCGCGCAATACCACATCAACGCCGACGTGGCCTACTCGATCAAGCAGTACATGGATGCCACCGGCGACGATGCCTACCTCCTGCAATACGGCGCCGAGATCCTGATCGAAACCGCGCGCATCTGGATCGGCATCGGCAGCTACAACCGCGCCGGCGCTTTCGTGATCAACGAAGTGACGGGGCCGGACGAATACACCGCACTGGTGAACAACAACTACTACACCAATGCGATGGCGCGCCGGCACCTGCAGTTCGCCGCCGATGCCGCCGCGCGCATTGCGCGTGAACAGCCGCAGGAATGGGCGCGCATCGCCGCCGCCGTGGCGCTGGCCGATGGCGAACTCGAAGAATTCCGCCGCGCCGCCGCCGCCATGTTGCTGCCATACGACGCGGCGCTCGGCATCCACCCGCAGGACGACAGCTTCCTCGACAAGAAGGTGTGGGACTTCGCGGGCACGCCATCCGACAAATACCCGCTGCTGCTGAACTACCACCCGATGGTGATCTACCGCCACCAGGTCTGCAAACAGGCCGACGTGGTGCTGGCGCTGCTGCTCCTGAGCGAGCAGTTCACGCTGGAAGACAAGCAGCGCGACTTCGATTACTACGAAGCCGTCACCACGCACGACTCCTCGCTGTCGTCCTGCATCTTCAGCATCATCGCTTCCGAAGTGGGCTACCAGGACAAGGCCTACGACTACTTCATGGAAACCGCGCGCCTGGACCTGGACGACACGCACGGCAACACGCACTACGGCGTGCACACCGCCGCCATGGCCGGCACCTGGCTTGGCGTGGCCTACGGATTTGGCGGCATGCGCGTGGTGGATGGCGAAGTGCGTTTCGCGCCGACGTTGCCGAAACAATGGCAGCACTACCAGTTCCGCATCCATTTGCACGGCAGCCTGCTGCAAGTGCGGGTCGGCGCGTCCGGCACGCAATACACCCTGCTGCGCGGCGAGGCGCTGGCCTTCCAGCACCGCGGCGTGCCCGTCACCGTCACCCCGGCCGCGCCGGTCAAGGAGCTTGCATGAAAGCCGTCATCTTCGATCTCGATGGTGTGATCACCGACACCGCCCATTACCACTTCCTGGCCTGGCAAAAGCTGGCGCAGTCGCAGGAGGTGCACTTCGACGAGGCCTTCAATGAAAACCTGAAGGGCATCGACCGCATGGGCTCACTGGAATTGATCCTGGCCGGCGCGCCGCGCGCTTACAGCGAGGCCGAAAAGCTGGCGCTGGCCGACACCAAGAACGAGCATTACAAGCAGCTGATCGCCGGGATGTCGCCGGCCGACCTGCTGCCGGGCGCGGTGGCTGCGCTGGACTGGTGCCGCGCGCATGGCTTGAAGGTGGGCCTTGCCTCGGTCAGCAAGAACGCCTTCACGGTGCTGGAAAGCCTCGGCATCACCGATAAATTCGACTATGTCGTGGACGCGGCGACGATCGCGCGCGGCAAGCCGGACCCTGAAATCTTCCTTCGCGCCGCGTCGGAACTGGGCGTAGACCCGGCCGATTGCGTTGGCGTGGAGGACGCCGTTGCCGGCGTCACCGCCATCAAGGCTGCCGGCATGGTTGCCATCGGCGTCGGCGATCCGGCCACGCTGTGGCAGGCCGACACGGTGGTCCCGGGGCTGGAACAATTCAAAAATATAATGGAGACACTATGCAAAACCGGCGCATCATCTGGGTCCTGTTCCTGATCTATTTCACCTTCGCCATCCTGCTGAACAGCGTTGGCACGGTGATCCTGCAGGTCATCAGCAACTACGGCGTCAGCAAGTCAGCCGCCAGCGTGCTCGAAGGCTTCAAGGATTTGCCGATTGCCGTGGTGTCCTTCCTGGTGGCGAGCTTCCTGCCGCGCATCGGCTACAAGAAGGCCATGCTCACCGGGCTGGCCATCGTCACTGCCGCCTGCCTCGCGATGCCGCTGCTGCCATCGTTCGCCACGACCAAGCTGCTGTTCCTGTGCGTGGGCGTGTCCTTCGCGCTGGTCAAGGTATCGGTGTACTCCACGCTGGGCCTGGTGGCCGCCGACCGCCGCCAGCATGCGGGCATCATGAATACGCTGGAAGGCTTCTTCATGGTTGGCGTGCTGTGCGCCTACTGGGTATTCAGCTACTTCATCGATTCCAGCGATCCGCGCTCGCAAAGCTGGCTGAACGTGTATTGGGTGCTGGCCGGCCTGTGCGCGCTGACGTTCGGCCTGCTGGCCGCGACGCCTTTCGACGAGCACCTGGCCGCGCCGCCGGAAGCGCGCAGCCTGCCGCAGGAATTCGCCGCCATGCTGAAGCTGTTCTTCAAGCCCCTGGTGTGCGTGTTCGTGCTGACGGCATTCCTGTACGTCCTGATCGAGCAAAGCGTCGGCACCTGGCTGCCAACCTTCAACAACGAGATCTTGCATCTGCCTGCCGCCATGAGCGTGCAGGTCACCAGCATCTTCGCCGCCTGCCTGGCTGCCGGCCGCCTCTCGGCAGGGATCCTGATGCGGCGCATGCACTGGTATCCCGTGATGAACGGCTGCCTGCTCGGCATGGGGGCGGTGGTGCTGGTCGCGCTGCCGATGACGCAGGATCTCGCCCTGCCGCCGGACGTCAGCTGGGGCAACGCGCCGCTGGCGGCCTTCCTGTTCCCGCTGATCGGCCTATTCATGGCGCCAGTCTACCCCGGCATCAACTCGGTCATGCTCAGCTCCCTGCCCAAGCACCAGCATTCGGCCATGACCGGCCTGCTGGTGATCTTCTCCGCGCTGGGCGGCACCACCGGCTCGCTGATCACGGGCTATGTGTTCGGCGCCTTCAGCGGCCACTTCGCCTTCTACCTCACGCTGGTGCCGATCGCCATCGTGCTGGTCACGCTGTACTTCTTCAAGCGGGCGGTGGACGGCAGCGATAGCGGTCTGGATGCACCCGCTATAATTTCGCCATGAATCTGAAGAGCCTCGCCGACAAGCTCGGCATGTCCAAGACGACCGTCAGCCGCGCGCTGAACGGCTATCCTGAAGTCAGCGAGGTAACGCGCGAGCGGGTTTTGCTTGCCGCGCGCGAGTCCGGTTACGAAGCGAACCCGATGGCGCGCAGCCTGGCCGTCGGCCGCAGCAACGTGCTCGGCACGATCTATCCACTGCTACCGGCCGACCTGGGCGACCCCATGTTCCTGGAAGTGGTGGGCGGCATGTCCGAAGCGCTGGAGCGGAAGCGCATGAACTTCATCATCGCCCCGGTCTCCCCGGCGAATGAAATGCCGTCTTACGAGCAGATGGTGCGCGGCCGCCGCGTCGACGGCCTGGTGGTGAGCCGCACCCTGGTCCATGACGAGCGCATCGCCTACCTCGCGCGCGCCGGTTTCCCCTTCATCGCCCACGGCCGCACGCAAACCGATGCGCCATATGCCTGGTTCGATTACGACAATGAGGCCGGCATCCGCATGGCGCTGGAACGGCTGTTGTCGCTTGGGCACCAGCGCATCGCGATGATCAGCGCGCCGTTGTCGATGAACTTCGCCGCCCAGCGCCGCGCCAGTTTCCTTGCCACCCTGGCCGCCGCAGGGCTGGCCGCCGACCCGCACCACCTGATCGACGACTGCATCGACCGCCGCGCCGGCCACGCCGCCGTGCAGGCGCTGCTGGCCACTGCGCCACGCCCGACCGCTATCGTGGTCGACAACCACCTGGCAGGCGTCGGTGCGGTGCGTGCGCTGCTCGACGCCGGCGTGGCGATTGGCCGCGACATTTCGCTGATCGTATGGGGCAGCATGGCAGACACGCTGGCCGACATCGACGTCACCACCATCGACCAGCCGAACGCCCGCGCCGCCGGCGCCAAAATGGCCGACATGCTGCTCGCCCGCATCGACGGCAAACCCGCCGCCGGCCTGCAAGAACTCTGGCAACCCGACCTTACCGCCGGCGCCACCGTTGGTCGTCCAATTGCTCGCTAAGGGCCGAAGCGATCCATATACCGCTTCAATTCGTCGCAGAATTTTTCAGGGTCTTCATCCGCATCGCGCGCGTAATCATCAAGTAACCGTGACGTGACTCTTTCCAAATCGCTCCGAATCTTTGGGTTCATCGAATTCCCAGTATCTTCTTCGCTTGTTTTCAGCTCTTTTACCAAAGACGCGATGCATTGTTCCCTCCCACGAGGCATCTCAGTCGGCATCCTCTCCAACCATTCAGCAAATGTCCTCTTGATCAAGGGGCCTTTTTTGGGTGCATGTTGGACACAAATGGCCATGCCCCGCTCGAAAATTTCGTAAGCATTGCAGATGGCAAAGTAGTAATCTGGAGGAAGGAACTGCGCTGGCGATGACGGTGAAACCAGGAACAGAGCGGCGCCGAAGACTGGCGGAACGAAAGCTCTCCGAACGCTAATTGAAATAGTCATGGCCTTCTCCTTTGGCAACGATGGAGATTCATTTTCCTGCGATTATCGGCACGCCATGATGACCTTAAGCAAAAGAAGAGTTCCCGGCCCATAGGAAACAGGCCAAACTGGCAGGTTCGCGATCGTGCCGTTCAGGATCAGGGAAGAATGGGGCGGCGGATATGATCCGGCAAAGCCAGAGAGGCGCCAGTCACATCCTTCATTCTTCCGCTTTCAACGGCAGGATAGCCTGGCGGTAAGGCTGCTTTTCGTTCTCCACGTGCCAGTTGGCCCACAAGCGGTTGCGCGCGCGGCCGTCTTCGGCGCGGTCGGGCTCCAGGCTCAGGTAGTTGCGCGCGCCGATGTAGCGGTGCGAGGTGCCCGGGAATTTGAACATCGACGTTGTGATGCCACCTTCCAGTTCTTCCACCTTGTCGCCTACGTGCTCGAGGTAGAACAGCGCCATGGCAGGCGGCGGCGGGTGCACGACGCCGGAAGAGGTGAGCTGGTGGATCGTGATCGGCTTGCCCTGGTAATGCTTCTCGCTGGATTCGATGGCGCCGATTGCACCGACGTGGACGTCGCCGGAGAGAATGGTCACGCGGCCGCCGGTGCGCTGCGACCACTCCTGCAGCCGGTGGATCAGGCGCAGGCGCTCCCACTGGTGGGTACGGCTCAGCCAATGATCCTTCAGGTCGTCTTCGAGCTCCTGCTGGCCGGGCAGGGCGCACAGCAGGATTTCCAGCGTGCTGAAGTCGGGGTGCACGACCGGGATGCTGGACATGATCAGCAGATGCTTGCAGTTGTCCTGGGCCTCCAGCCAGTTGTAGGCGGCCTGCCATGACTGGTCGCCCATGACCAGCTCCGGCGTGCGCTCGCTGCGCAGGTCCAGCACCAGCAAGCCGTAATTGCCGATGCGGACGGCCTTGCTGAAGCCGGGCTGCAGCGGCAGCCGCATCGGAACCTCATGTTCCGTGGCGGAGTGCTGCTGGAACAGCAGGAAGTAGTCGCGCGCTACCTCGTAGATCGCCTTGAAGACCGGCGATTGCTGGAACTTGTCCGGATAGGAGCCCCAGCCATCGATGATGTCATGGTCGTCCCACATCATCACCGTCGGGATGCTGGCGAACATGCGTGCCACGTGTGGGTAAGCCCAGACTTTCAGGTAATTCCCAAAGAAGAAATCGTCGATCTCGGTGCGCAGTGCTTTGCTGACCGGCTTGTTGGCGAGTTTCTTGTCGTTCGGCGCGGCGGCCCAATCGTTCAGGGACGTGGTGGTCCACATCGCGTCGCTGTAGACCTGGTCGCCGCCCATCAGCAGCAAGTGGTAGGCGCGCTGCACGTGGTTGTCGTGCATCTTGTTCCAGACCGGGTCTTGCGGGATGTCCTTCATCTTCTTGTAATCGGAGAAGCCGTTGCAGGACGTGTAGGCGCAGGTGGGGGCGGCGTCGCGTGCCGGGACGGTGAAAGTGAAGGCTTGTCCGTCGACGATGTACTGGACTTGCAGTTCGCGGGTGGGATGCTGTTCGATGGCGAACTGCCAGCTCTCGACGGCATGCTCGGCGCGCTTGTGCAAGCGGCTGCGCAAGCGGCGCGAGGTGGCGGCGATTGGGCGCACTTCGCCGGTGGCGCTGGGCATTACTGCCGCGGTGACGGCGGGTGCCGCTTCGCCTGTCCATACCACCAGGGCGCTGACGGACCACATGCCGTCGGCGCAGCCACAGAACTTCAGGATAGGTCCTAACACTACCGCCATTGCAATCCCCGCATCATTGACAAATATTTAAATGATAACTTATCGCTGGGGACGTGTTCCAGCTAACGGACGGTCTGCGGTGCGGGATTTAGCCTGTGAGCATTGATTAACGTCACAGGGAGGCCGTCATGGGGAAGTATTTCTTGGCTTGGCTGTTGGGGGTGCCGGGGATTGTGCTGCTGCTGGTGTGGCTGTTCTTTAACTGAAAACCGGTAAACCGGTGTCTGACCCTTGGGGTCAGACACCGCCGTACCGGTTTTACATGTTGCGGCGGTACTGACCGCCAACTTCG
>CAMLRG010000025.1 GCA_946482335.1 uncultured Duganella sp.
CGGAAGGCTTCATCAAAGTGATGGAAGTGCACGACAACGGCATCGGCCGCGACGCCGCCGAACTGCTGCGCAAAGTGAAGGCAGCGCAGTACGTGGCTTCCCACCCAGGCGAAGTGTGCCCAGCCAAGTGGACTGAAGGCGCAGCGACCCTGAAGCCATCGCTGGACCTGGTCGGCAAGATCTAAGCACATCGTCTGCTGATGGCTAAACAGGCGGCCCCACGGGGCCGCCTTGGGGCGTTGAAGCGGTAGCTACCGCAAGCGACTAATCAGAAAGGAATAGCCATGCTGGACGCAGACCTGAAAGCCCAACTCTCCTCCTACCTGGAGCGCGTTGTACACCCGATCGAGATCGTGGCGCACACCGACGGCTCCGCCAAATCGCAGGAAATGTCGGCCCTGCTGCAGGACATCGTATCTGCCGCCCACGGCAAGATCACCGTAGTGGCAGGCAGCGACGACAAGGCCCGCAAGCCTTCCTTCGACATCAACCGCAAAGGCACCGATATCGGCGTGAGCTTCGCCGGCATCCCCATGGGCCACGAATTCACCTCGCTGGTGCTGGCGCTGCTGCAAGTCGGCGGCCACCCGATCAAGCTGGATGACAAGGTCATCGAGCAAATCCGCAACCTGGACGGCGATTACGTCTTCGAGACCTTCATTTCCCTGAGCTGCCACAACTGCCCGGAAGTGGTGCAGGCGCTCAACGCCATGTCCGTGATCAATCCGCGCATCAAAGTGGTGGCGGTGGACGGCGGCGTGTTCCCGAAAGAAGTCGAGGAGCGCCAGGTGATGGCCGTGCCGATGATGTACCTGAATGGCCAGCATTTTGGCCAGGGCCGCACCAATGTCGAGGAAATCCTCGCCAAGCTGGACACCGGCGCCTCGGCCCGCGCTGCGGCTGAACTGAGCAAGAAAGACGTGTTCGACGTTCTGATCGTCGGCGGCGGCCCTGCCGGCGCTGCCGCGGCCATCTACACGGCGCGCAAGGGCATCCGCACCGGCGTGATCGCCGACCGCTTCGGCGGCCAGGTGCTCGATACCCTCTCGATCGAGAACTTCGTCTCGGTCAAGGAAACCGACGGCCAGAAATTCGCCGTGGCGCTGGAACAGCACGTCAAGGAATACGACGTGGACATCATGAACACCCAGCGCGCATCGAAGATCGTGCCGGGCAAGATCAAGGAAGTCCACACCGAAAGCGGCGCCGTGCTCAAAGCCAAGTCCGTCATCATCTCGACCGGTGCCCGCTGGCGCGAAATCAACGTGCCGGGCGAGAAGGAGTACCGTAACCACGGCGTGGCCTACTGCCCGCATTGCGACGGCCCGCTGTTCAAGGGCAAGCGCGTGGCGGTGATCGGCGGCGGCAACTCGGGCGTGGAAGCGGCGATCGACCTGGCCGGCATCGTCGAGCATGTGACCCTGATCGAGTTCGGCGCGGAGCTGCGCGCGGATGCGGTGCTGCAGCGTAAGCTGGCCACGCTGCGCAACGTGAAGGTGATCAAGTCGGCGCAGACCAGCGAGATCCATGGCGACGGCAAGAAGGTCAATGGCCTGAGCTATACCGACCGCGAGAGCGGCCAGTCGCACCGCGTCGACCTGGAAGGCGTGTTCGTGCAGATCGGCCTGGTGCCGAATACGGAATGGCTGAAGGGCACCATCGAGCTGTCCAAGCACGGCGAGATCGAGGTCGATGCCAAGGGCCAGACTTCGGAGACCGGCATCTTTGCAGCGGGCGACGTGACCACCGTGCCGTACAAGCAGATCGTGATCGCGGTAGGCGAGGGTGCCAAGGCGGCGCTGGGCTCGTTCGATTACCTGATCCGCTCTTCGGCGGATGATCAGCCGGCGGCGATCGCTGCTTAAAACCGGTAGGTGTACTGTCCACCAGCCGCTGAACAGACGGGGTCTGACCCTGCGGGTCAGACCCCGGTTTACCGGTTTTCCAGGCCAGAAATGAAAAAAGCCCCGATTCGCATCGGGGCTTTTCTCTGAATATTGGCGGAGCGGACGGGGCTCGAACCCGCGACCCCCGGCGTGACAGGCCGGTATTCTAACCAACTGAACTACCGCTCCAATTCTTCATCAGTGAGTGGTGGGCGCTGAGAGGGTCGAACTCCCGACCTAATCCTTGTAAGGGATCCGCTCTACCAACTGAGCTAAGCGCCCCTGCCTTCACTGTCGAACGTTTGTCACAACGTTCAGAAGAGGCCGCATTATAGGATGGATTTTGAAAGCCGCGCAAGCGTTTTTCAAAAAATACCCAAAATTTATTGCGTCACCCCGATTTGCGACAGCAGCCAGGCCATCTCGAACGCCCGCTCCTCCAGCGCGTTATAGCGGCCGGAAGCCCCGCCATGCCCCGCCCCCATATTGGTCTTCAGCAGCAGCGGATTGCTGTCCGTCTTATGGCGGCGCAGCTTGGCCACGTATTTGGCGGGTTCCCAATACATCACCTGGCTGTCGTTCAAACTGGTGGTCACCAGCATGGACGGATAGTCTTTCATCAAGATGTTGTCGTACGGGGAATAGCTGCGCATGTAATCGTAAGCCGCCTTCTCGTTCGGGTTACCCCATTCCAGGTACTCGCCAGTGGTCAGCGGCAGGCTGGCGTCGAGCATGGTGTTCATCACGTCGACGAAAGGCACGGCCGCGTGCACGGCTTTGAACAGGTCGGGGCGCATATTCACCACCGCCCCCATCAGCAAGCCGCCGGCGCTGCCGCCCTGGATCGCCAGGCGGTCGCGGCTCGTCCACTTTTCCTTGATCAGGAATTCGGCGCTGTCGATGAAGTCGTTAAAGGTGTTCATCTTCTTCATCAGCATGCCGTCGTCATGCCAATGCTCGCCCATATCGTTGCCGCCCCGGATATGCGCCGACGCGTAGACCACGCCGCGTTCAAGCATGCTCAGGCGCGGTAGCGAGAAAGTGGCTTCCTGTGGGATGCCATACGACCCGTAGGAGTACAGCACCAGCGGCGCCGAGCCGTCGCGCGGCACGCCCTTCTTGTAGGCCACCCACAGCGGCACTTTCACACCATCGCGTGCAGTGGCCCACAAACGCCTGGTCTCATACTGGCTGAAGTCGAACCCGCCCGCCACTTCCTGCTTTTTCAGCACGGTGCGTTCGCCGCTCTTCATGTCGACATCGATAATGGTCGGCGGCGTGAGTGGCGACTGGTAGTTGATGCGGTACTTCGCGATGTTGTAATCCATCTGCCCTTCCGGCCGCGCGACGTAGACTTCATCGTCGAACTTCACGGTCAGCCACTTCTTCGTCGCGAAATCGTGGATGCGGGTGCGGTTCAGTGCGCGCGACTTTTCCTGCAGCGCCAGGAAATCCTTGAACACGGTGAAGCCCTGCAGCAGGGTGTCCTTGTCGTGCGGGACGATCTCGGTCCATTTTTTCGGATTGGCCAGCGGCGCGGTCACCAGGCGGAAGTTCCTGGCCTCCTTGTTGGTGCGGATGTACAGCTTGCCGTCGCGGTGGCTGACGAAGTAGCGGTGGCCTTTGCTGCGGCCCAGCACCGACTTGAACTTTGCCTTCGGCTGGCCGGCCGGCAGCATGAACACTTCGGTGGTATCGGTTGCACCGGACAGCAGGAAAATGTACTTCTGGTCCGGCCCGGCCGCCAGTTGCAGCGCAAATTGCTCCACCGGTTCGTGGAAGACTTGCTCCGGCTGGCCATCGAGCGGCAAGCGGAATACGCGGTCGGCGCGTTTGGTGGTCGGATCTTCCTGCACCACGAACAGGGTCTTGTTGTCGGCCGCCCAGGCCAGCGTGGTGGCGCGCGGCATGGTGGTGGACAGTACCTTGCCGGTGCCGAGGTCCTTCACATGCAGTTCGTATTGGCGGAAGCCGTTACTGTCGGTGGTGTAGGCCAGCAGTTTGCCGTCGGGGCTGGGCACCGCCATGCCCAATGCGAAGAACTTCAAGCCTTCCGCCATCGCATTCTGGTCCAGCATGATTTCTTCCGGCGCGCCGGCGTCGTAGCTGCCGTCGGCAGCAGCCTTGCGGCGGCAATTCAGCGGGTATTGCTTGCCGGCCTCGATGCGAGTGTAATAGTAGTAATTGCCGCGCCGCGCAGGCACCGACAGGTCCACCGGCTGCGTGCGGTCCTTGAATTCCTTGTACAGCGCATCGGTCAAGGGCTTGATGCCCTCGGTCATGGCGGCGGTGTAGCGGTTCTCCGCGTTCAGGTAGTCGATCACGGCCGGATTGGTTTTCTCATGCAGCCAGCGGTAATCGTCGGTCACCTGTTCGCCATGGCGGGTTTCCATCCATTGCGTCTTCTCTGCGATGGGCGGCTGCGGCAGGTCGGCAGCCAGGAGGGGCGCGGCCAGCGTGGATAGCAGCAGGCCGGTGATGAGGCGTTTGTTCACTTCTTCAACTCCCTGGGGAAAAATGTGCAATGATTGTGGTGGACTGTACCGCTCGAATCGGAAGCGCCTGCCGCGCGGATCGCCGCACATGGCGGTGTTGCAAATGCTCGCAATAGCGCGCTATTGCTGCGCTTTGCGCCTTGCCCTGTACGGCGCCCGCACGCCCTTCGCTTCCGATTCTCCCGTTACAGCCCACTAGGGTGCCACAATTAGAAATACAACAACAGCATGATCACGACCGATAAGTTGTACGCGCGCGTCAGCCGGCGCCTGCTGCCCTTCCTGTTCCTGTGCTACGTGGTGGCTTACCTCGACCGCGTCAACGTCGGCTTCGCCAAGCTGCAGATGCAGGCGGACCTGCAATTGTCCGATACCGTGTACGGCCTGGGCGCCGGCATCTTCTTCCTCGGCTACTTCCTGTTCGAAGTGCCGGCCAACCTGCTGATGCTGCGCGTCGGCGCACGGCGCTGGATCGCGCGCATCATGGCCAGTTGGGGCCTGGTATCGGCCGCCATGATGTTCACCGACAGCCCGGCCAGCTTTTACCTGATGCGCTTCCTGCTCGGCGTGGCGGAAGCGGGCTTCTTCCCCGGCGTGATCCTGTACCTGACCTATTGGTACCCGCCGCGGCGGCGCGCGCGCATCGTCGCCATTTTCATGAGCGGCGTGGCAGTGGCAGGCGTGGCCGGCGGGCCGCTGTCGGGCTGGATCATGTCGTACTTCGACGGCCATGCCGGCCTGGCGGGCTGGCAGTGGCTGTTCCTGCTGGAAGGCTTGCCGGCCGTGGCCATGGGCGTCCTGGCCCTGGCCTTCCTTGATGACGGCATCGACGATGCGCGCTGGCTCGGCGAGGAAGAGAAGGCGCTGCTGAAGCACGAGCTGGCGCGCGATGGCGCGCCGCATGCGCAGTGGTCCTTGCGCCATGTGTTCGGCAGCGGCCGCGTGTGGATCCTCGCGCTGATCTACTTCCTGTTCGTCATGGGCCTGTATGGCGTCGGATTCTGGCTGCCGCAACTGATCCGCAACACGGGCGTCCAGGACGTGCTGGACATCGGCTTGCTGACCGCCATCCCTTACGGCCTGGCGGCGGTCGTCATGGTCCTCGTCGGGCGCCATTCGGACCGCAGTGGCGAACGGCGCTGGCACGCAGCCCTGGCGGCCTTGGTCGGTGCTGCCGGGCTGCTGGCGTCGACCTTTTATGCCAACGATCCGGTCGTGGCGCTGGTGGCGCTCAGCGTGGCAACGGCCGGCATCCTCAGCACTTTCCCTGTATTCTGGAGCGTCCCGACTGCGATGCTGGGCGGGGCGGCCGCGGCGGCCGGCATCGCGATGATCAATTCGCTCGGCAACCTGGCCGGTTTCGCCAGCCCTTACCTGGTGGGTGCGATCAAGGATGCCACCCGCAGCACGGCGGCCGGCATGATGCTGCTGGCGGCCTGCCTGGCCACCGGCGGTGCGCTGGTGCTGCTGTGCGTCGGACGCAAAGGAGAAATGCTGTGAAAACGGGACGCGCACTGCTGACGGATCTGTTCAATGCCGCCTTGCGTGCGGCCGACCCGCTGGACACCATCGCGGCGCACCTGCCGCCGGCGCCGAAAGGGCGCACGGTCGTCATCGGCGCCGGCAAGGCCGCAGCGCGCATGGCGCAAGGCGTCGAAAAGCGCTGGCACGGCCCGCTGGCCGGCGTGGTGGTGACGCGCTACGGTCACGGTGCGCCGACCCGCCAGGTGGAAGTGATCGAGGCCGGCCACCCCGTACCCGACGCGGCCAGTGAAACGGCCGCCCAGCGCATGCTGGACGCGGTGCGCGGGCTCGGGCCGGACGACATGGTGCTGTGCCTGATGTCGGGCGGCGGCTCGGCCCTGATGTCGCTGCCGGCCGCCGGCATCACGCTGCAGCAGAAGCGCGATATCAACCAGGCCTTGCTGCGCAGCGGGGCACCGATCGGCGACATTAACATCGTGCGCAAGCACCTTTCCGCCATCAAGGGCGGCCGGCTGGCGCTGGCCTGCGGCCAGGCGCGGGTGGTGACGCTGGTGCTGTCCGACGTGCCTGGCGACGATCCGGCGGTGGTGGCCAGCGGCCCTACGCTGGCCGATGGCTCCACCGCCCAGGATGCCTTGCGCATCCTGCGGCAGTACGGCATCGGCATCCCGCCTGCCGTGCGCGCCGTGCTGGAAGACCCGGCGCAGGAAACGCCCAAGCCTGGCGACCCGCGCCTGGCACGCAATAGCGTGGCCGTGATCGCCAGCGCGAAACAGGCCTTACAGGCCGCTGCCGATGCCGCGCGCGCCGAGGGTTTGCGTCCGCTGGTGCTGGGCGACCACCTGGAAGGGGAGGCGCGTACCGTGGCGGTATCGCACGCCGCGCTGGTGCAAAGCGTGATCGCGCATGGCAGCCCATTGCGGCCGCCCTGTGTCATCCTGTCCGGAGGGGAGACCAGCGTCACCGTGCGCGGCACCGGCCGTGGTGGCCGCAACGCTGAATACTTGCTGGCGCTGGCCTTGGCGCTGCAGGATACGCCGGGCGTGCACGCCATTGCCTGCGACACGGACGGCATCGACGGCACCGAAGACAATGCCGGTGCCGTGCTGGGGCCCGACACGCTGCGGCGCGCAGCAGCCCAGGGCCTCGACGCGCACGCCATGCTCGACAACAACGACGGCTACGGCTTCTTCTCCGCGCTGGGCGACCTGGTGGTGACCGGCCCCACGCGCACCAACGTGAACGACTTCCGTGCGATCCTGCTTATTTGAAGTTGGCAGCCAGCTTGGCCCACACCGCGTCGCCGATGTCCGGGCGGCCGTCCGGGGCGCGGAAGGACAGGAAGAACACTTCATTCTTCACGCCGGTCGCCATGTACATGAAGTAGGCCGGCTGGCCGGTGGTGTTGCTGATCATCGATACCAGCACGGCCGGGAATTTGGCATCCTTGAATTGCTTGACCTGGATATTGGTCGCAGCGCTTTTCAGCTTGTTCATCGAGCCCGGATCGTCGATGCCGTAGAACATCTTGGTGCGCACCTCGTAGGTGACCGCGGTCGCGGTCGAGCCGTACATATAGCCGTTGCGGCTCGGCAGCTTGTCGGCGGTGGCGGTGGCCGCGTCGGCCGGGCGCATCCAGTAGGCGTAGCCGATCTTCTTGATCTTGGCCGGCTGGTACTCCACCGGGACCGGCACGTTGAGCGGGATCTGCAGCGGCAGGCGGCCTTGCATGAACTGGTTGACCGGCACGTCGCGCGTCTGCACCGGCGCAGCGGCCGGCGCGGCCGGCTTGGCGGGCTTGGCCGGCTCGGTGGCTGCGGTGGCCGGCACCGCGACGCTGGCAGCCATGGCGGCCGCAAACAAAATCGATTTCACGTAAAACTCCTGTTCTATTACCTGGGAGGTAATCGTCGCACGGCGCGCATGGGTTGACAATGCCCCTTGCCGGGCCGGCCGTGGCGCCATGATACGCTTCACGGTCGCAGTGCGACGGAGTTCTTCGACGAGGAAGGTGGACATATGGGCGCAGCGGCACCAGGGCAGTACTTCAGCGATTACGCGGCGGCGATGCGCTATTGGCGCGCCAAGCGTGGCTTCAGCCAGTTGCGGCTGGCCACCGAGAGCGGCATCTCGCAGCGTCACATCAGCTTCCTGGAAAGCGGGCGCTCCCAGCCCAGCCGCGAAATGATCCTCAAGCTCGGCAATGTGCTCGACATTCCGCTGCGCCAGCGCAATGCCATGCTGCTGGCGGCGGGCTTTGCGCCGGCTTACCAGGAACGCAAGCTGAGCGACCCGGAAATGCAGGCCGTGAAGCAGGCGCTGGAATTCATGCTGCAGCAGCAGGCGCCTTACCCGGCACTGGTGGTGGACCGGCTATGGAACCTGGTGATGGCCAATGGCCCAGCCAATAGGCTGATCCATTGGCTGCTCGGCGGGCCGCCCGCGGGCAGCAACGTCATCAAACTGATGCTGGCGCCCGACGGCGTGCGCCAATACATCGTCAACTGGGAAGATGTCAGTGCCGACACCCTGCTGTGGATCCAGCGCGAAGCCATGGGCGATGGACCGGGCAGCGAAGCCACCGCCCTGCTGGAGGAATTGCTGAAGCTCCCCGGTATCCGCGCTGCGGCGCAGGCCCCCAACCTGGACCGGCGTGCCCTGCCCTTCCTGCCGTTTACGGTGCGGAAGGATGGGGTCGAATTGAATATGTTCTCCACCATCACGACGCTCGGCACGCCGCACGATGTCACCGTGCATGAACTGCGGGTGGAAGCATTTTTCCCTGCCGACGAGGCGACGGCAAACTGGTTCCGCCAGCAGCAGCGTTAAAACTCTTCCCAGTCGTCGCCGGCCGGCGCGGCCCGCGCCGGGGCGGCAGGCCGTTTGGCACTGCTCCCTGGGGCCGTAGCGCCCGCGCTGCGTGACGCCGTCCGCGCGGCGCCGGGCCGCCCCGTCCGCGCGCCGCCAGCATCCCGTGCGCCCGCGCGGCCAACCGGCGCCGGTGCAACGTCGTCGTCATCCGCCTCGGCAGCCTGCTGCGCGCGCACGGCATGGTCCGCTTCGCCGCGGGCCCCGCGCAGCACCGGCACCGTCGGCCGCACCGGCACCGTCAGCGCGCCGGAGGCGCCGGCAGCCGGTGCGCGCGCGGCAAAGGAAGCCGCCGCCGCATCGTCCATCCTGAACACGGCGACCGCGGCCACCAGCTGTTCCGATTGCTCCTGCATGCTGCGCGCCGCCGCGGCCGCCTGTTCCACCAGTGCCGCGTTCTGCTGCGTCGCGTTATCCATTTCCGCGATGGCCGTGTTCACCTGCTCGATGCCGGACGACTGTTCCTGGCTGGCCGACGCGATCTCGTTCATGATACCGGTGACCTGCTGGAACGACGCCACGATCTGCTCCATGGTGGCGCCGGCGCGGTCGACCAGCGCACCGCCGGCATCGACCTTGGAGATCGAATCGTCGATCAGCTCCTTGATTTCCTTGGCGGCGGCCGCGCTGCGCTGCGCCAGGTTGCGCACCTCCGACGCCACCACCGCGAAGCCGCGGCCCTGTTCGCCGGCGCGCGCCGCCTCGACGGCGGCGTTCAGCGCCAGGATGTTGGTCTGGAACGCAATGCCATCGATGACGCTGATGATGTCCGCCATGCGCGCCGAACTGGCCTTGATCGCCCCCATGGTATCCACCACTTCACCCACCACTTGCCCGCCCTCGTTGGCATGGCCGGCCGCCGAGGCCACCAGCTGGTTGGCCTGGCGCGCACTGTCCGCATTCTGCTTGACCGTCGAGGTCAATTGCTCCATCGAGGAAGCGGTTTCCTCCAGGCTGGCGGCCTGCTGTTCGGTGCGGCGCGACAAGTCCATATTGCCTGCCGCGATTTCGGCGGAGGCGGTGCTGATCATGTCGGTGGAAGCGCGTACCGCGCCCACGGTGCGGGTCAGGGCGGCGACCATGTCTTTCAGGGCGTTCAGCAAGCGCCCGGTTTCATCCTTGCGCCCGACCTCGATGTCGGCGCTCAGGTCGCCCTGCGCCACCGTCTCCGCCACCGCGACCGCCTGCAGCAGCGGGCCGGTCACCGAACGGGTGATCAGGTAGCCCGCCGCGACCGATACGATGGTCGCCAGCACCAGCAATCCCAGCATCATCATGGTGGCATTCGATGCCGACTTGGCCGCATCGGCGCCATCCAGCGTCATCAGCTTGCCCTGCTGTTCAAGGATGGCGTCCAGCTTGCCGAAGTAAGCGTTCTGCAGCGGGATCACCTGTTTGAACAGCATTTGCACGGCGCTGTCCAGGTCACCCTCGACGAACAGCTTGACCACCGTGTCGCGCTTGGCACGGAAGGTTTCAAACGCCTGGCGCTGTTCGGCAAACAGCTGTTTCGCCTCCGCCGTCACCAGGATGGGCCCGAGCTTGTCCGCCGCCGCCGCCACCGCCTTGTCCGCCTCCGCGACGCTGGCCAGGAAGTTGTCGCCGCTGATCTTGTCCGGCGCCAGCATGGCATTGCGCAGCGCCTGTGCCGAGCGGTTGGCATAGCTGCGCATTTCATTGGTGAGCTGGACTTTCAGGTAGCGGTCGCCGACCAGGCGCTCCGTCAAGTCGGCGTTATGGGAGAGGCGGCTGATCCCCGTGATCGACATTGCCAGCTGGATAGCGATCGCCAGCGCAAAACCCAACGCCAGCCGCATTCCGATACTCATGTTGGAAAAGCTCATCTCTTGCCTCACCAGAAAGTTGTTTTTCCCTGATGATGGCACAGGCGTAGCAATGCGGCGCAGCGATTCGGGCCCGCGTGGCGCAGTCGCCACAGCGGTCCCAGGGGTATGGCGGCCCGCCTGAAACGCCGGCGCGGCCCTGCTGCGGGGCCGGCGCCCTGCACCGGCCGGCGTTACGTACTTTCCGACAATGCCGGACCGCCCGCCATCGGCTAGCATCGCGCGCAAGGCGGCAGCCAGGCTTTGCGCGGCGCCAGGGTGCGGCTGGCGAATGCTGTATATAATTACAGTATTAAAGCGAACTCGACTATTTGCTATGGATTGGCCCCGCCGCATCGCCCACCTCGACATGGACGCCTTCTACGCGTCCGTGGAGTTGCTGCGCTATCCGGAATTGCGCGGCTTGCCGGTGGTGATCGGCGGTGGCGGGCGCCACCAGCCCAGGGAGCTGGCGGACGGCACGCGCGAATTCTCCCGCCTGCGCGACTACGTCGGGCGCGGCGTCATCACCACCTCGACCTACGAGGCGCGCGCGTTGGGCGTGTTTTCCGCCATGGGCACCATGAAGGCAGCCGCGCTGGCGCCGGACGCCATCCTGCTGCCGGTCGACTTCGATTCCTACCGCAAGTATTCGCGCCTGTTCAAGGCTGCCGTCGCCAGCATCGCGCCGCAAATCGAAGACCGCGGCATCGATGAAATCTATATCGACCTGACCGAGGTGGAAGGCGAGACGCGCGCGCTGACCCAGCGCATCAAGGATGCGGTGCGCGCCGCCACCGGCCTGTCCTGCTCGATCGGCGTCGCCCCCAACAAGCTGCTGGCGAAAATCTGTTCCGACCTGGAAAAGCCCAACGGCCTGACCGTGGTCGGCTACGACGATGTGCCGGCCCGCATCTGGCCGCTGCCGGTGCGCAAGGTGAACGGCATCGGCCCCAAGGCCGAAAAGAAACTGGCCGCGCTCGGCATCGACACCGTCGGCCAGCTGGCGGCCGCCGATCCCGCCCTGCTGCAGGAGCATTTCGGCCTCAATTACGCCGAATGGCTGCAACGCATTTCCCACGGGCGCGACGAACGCGCGGTCGCGACGCGCAGCGAGCCCAAGGGCGTCAGCCGCGAAACCACCTTTTCGCGCGACCTGCACGTGAAGCGCGACCGCGCCGAGCTGTCGGATATCTTCACCCGCCTGTGCCAGAAGGTGGCGGACGACCTGGCGCGAAAGCGTTACGCCGGCCGCACGGTCGGCATCAAGCTGCGCTATGCCGACTTCCGCACCGTCACGCGCGACCTCACCCTGCCATCGCCCACCGCCGATGCCGCCGCCATCCGCCGCGCCGCCGGCGAATGCCTGCGCCGCGTGCCGCTGGACGACCGCCTGCGCCTGCTGGGCGTGCGCATGTCGGCCCTGTGCCCGCTGGACGAAGCGGCCCGGCCGCAGCCGGCGCAAGGTGATCTTTTTGCCAATATGTGATACCTTTCCCGCGCAAGCCGGCAAGCTGAGTCCGGCTGCAAACCGGTACACCTATGCAAGCAGATTCCCCCCCGGCGCGGCGCGCCTGGCTGGTCGCGATCGCGCTGGGCCACCTGGCCTTGTTCATGGCCTGGCGCCCGGGCGCCCGCCATGCAGACACCATGGCTGGACGGCCGGCCGGCGAGTTGGTCCTGTTGACCCTGCCGGCGGCCCTCCGCCCGCGGCCTGCAGCGCTCCCGCCGCCGCCGCCGCGCCTGGAAGCCGTGCCGCCAGCCGCCCCCGCACCCGCCACGCGCACGGAACCCGCCAGCGCCCAACCCGCGCCGCCCCCGGTGGCCAGCCCGGCCGCGCCCCCGGATGCGCCGCCCGCCGCCGCCGAAGCGGCGCCCCAGTCGACCACCCTGCCGGCCACCGCCAGCGGCCGCCCGGCCGACCTGTTTGCCAAGCCCGCCGCTCCCGCCGAAACGCTGCACGACAGATTGCGCAAATCCGCCGCCGGCGTCGACCGCCAGCTGCGCAAGGAAAGCCTGAACAAATTCGCCAGCATCGTGGACGAAGAAAGGGCCGCCGGCCTCTCGGTCACTGGCAGCCATGTCCGCCCCGCTGCCGCCGACGAAAGCTTCGCCGGCGCCAACGGCATCGTCCACAAGCGTTACATGTTGCGCGGGCAAATGGTCTGTGAGGAGGTCGACCATATTGGTGTGGCCGGCCACGACACGTTCCGCAACGGTTCCAAGGCACGACTGGTCAAATGCCCCAAATGAGCCACCGCTTCCAGCCACCGCGCCCGCGTCACGCCTGGCTGGCCGCCATCGCCTTGCTGCACGTGGCAGCGCTCCTGGGCTGGCGCGGCATGCCCGCCGTGCGCCAGGCCAGCCTGCAGCGGGAAGGCGAACTGGTCTTGCTGCAAGCGCCGCGCGAACTGCCGAAACCGCAACCCGCCGCCGCCGCCGCCCCGCCCGCACGCCGCGACGCCGCGCCACCACCGGACACCCGCAGCGCAGCGGCCCCGCCCGCGTCCGAAACGGCGCCGCCCCTTGCCGAAGCGGTAACCGTGCCCGCCACCGCGGGCGATCCACCCGATCCCTTCGCCAAGCCGGTCGCGCCGACAGAGACCCTGCTGGAAAAGAACCGCAAGCTGGCCGCCGGCGTCGACCGCCAGCTGCGCAAGGAAAGCCTGAACAAGTTCGCGACCATCATCCTGCCGGACACCAAACTGGGCATGGCCATCGCCAGGTCGCAAACCAGGGAATGGGTGCTGGAACAGACCTCCGACCTGGGCGACGGCGTGACGATGAAGCGTTACCGCAAGGGCAACCTGGAGTATTGCGAATACACCAACCTGGTCGGCGCCCGGGGCCAAGACCCCAGCCGTGACTGGAACAAGACAAAGGTCATGACTTGCCCATGAGTAGCCATGTAAAATGTCGTTCCCGTGGAAAAAGCTGATCAAGGTCGATAACGTTTATGTGGTTCAAGAATCTCCAGGTGTACCGCCTGCCCGCCCCTTGGGCATTTACTCCAGAACAACTCGAAGAAGCTCTCCAGTCGCAAGCCTTCAGCCCCGCCAGCAGCAATGAGCTGATGCGCCAGGGCTGGGACAAGCCGCGTCCGAACGGCGGCCTGGTGCACGTCGTCAACAAGCAAATGCTGATGGTGTTGGGCACCGAAAAGAAACTGCTGCCGTCGACCGTGGTCAACCAGGTCGCCAAGGCCCGCGCCGCCGAGCTGGAAGAGCAGCAAGGCTTCGCGCCTGGCAAGAAGGCCATGAAGGAACTCAAGGAACGCGTGCACGACGAACTGCTGCCGCGCGCCTTCACCATCCGCAGCAACACCTGGTGCTGGATCGACCCGGTCAATGGCTGGCTGGTGGTCGATGCCGCCAGCCCGGCCAAGGCGGACGACATCATCAAGATGCTGCTGAAAGCCGTCGACCGCATGCCGATCGAGAGCCTGCGCGTGCAGCGCTCCCCGGTCGGCGTGATGACCGCCTGGCTGCAGGATGACGAAGCGCCGGCCGGCTTCACCGTCGACATGGACACCGAACTGCGCGCCACCGGCGAAAGCAAGGCCGCCGTGCGCTACGTGCGCCACACCCTCGAGCCGGAAGAAGTGCGCCGCCATATCGCCGCAGGCAAGCAGTGCACCCGTCTGGCCATGACCTGGGACAGCAAGATCAGCTTCGTGCTGACCGAAGCGCTGGCCATCAAGGGCGTCAAGCCGCTCGACGTGCTGAAGGAAAACGACGCCGTCACCCGCAACGACGACGAACGCTTCGACGGCGACTTCATGCTGATGACCGGTGAACTGAGCAAGCTGCTGCAGGACGTGGTCGACGCCCTGGGCGGCGAAGCAAAAGCCTAAGCGCGCGGGAGCGCCGGCAGACGCTGGCGAAGGTCCGGTAAATCAGAGCGGCTGGAATACACCAGCCGCCTTATTTTTCTGGACATTATCCCAGGCGAAAATCTGCCCGTTCATCGCCACGTACACGCCCGGCGGCAGCACTTGCGCCACACCGCAGGCGAAGCCCATATTGAAGAACGCGTCCGAATTGTCGATCTCGTAAGGGATCATGGCACCGGTGAACACGATGGTCTTGTCCTTGATCGCCGGGCCCAGGACGGCAGCGGTTTGCGGCATGGTGTCGGTGCCGTGCACGATCACGATCGCTTTTTCCGAAGCGGCCTGGCACGCTGCCAGCACGCGCTGACGGTCCCCATCCACCATATCCAGCGAATCCATCAACGGCAATTCCTCCAGCGCGCATGGCGTGGTGATACGGGCGCGTTGGATGGCGGCAGGCAGGTGGCTGTCGGCGAACGCCAGCGTGCCATTCAGTTCGTTGTAATGCTTGTCGAAAGTGCCGCCGGTGGCAATGATGCGCATGGTCATGATGAATTAGAATGAAATCAATGAATGGCGTGCATGATAGCCGAAAATGTTTCGCAATTCCGGCTGGCGTTCCGCCGAACTGTTGACTACACTGGGTTCTTTGCCCGGCACCACCATGAAAGCGCTCGCACCAGGAACCGTGATTTTCCACCGCTACCGCGGCTATGGCGTCATCACGGCCGTCAACTTGCTGACCGGCTGGATTTCCGCCCGCTTCGGCAACGAATCGCGCACGCTTGATTTGAATTTGTCCACCGACGAAGTGCAATTTGCCGACGGCGAGGCGATCCTGTTCCGCCGCGCCCCGCCCGACCGCATGCCGCACGCGCGGCTGATGGCCGTGGTGCGCGAGCTGCATCAGGCTGGATACCAGAAGTTATACCTCTACTCCTGGCCCAAGCCCTCCGGCTTGCATTGGCGCTGGCACCTGTTCACCGGCCCGCGCGACTGGATGCAGCGTTCCTGGCGCGAAGGCTGGTACGGCTCCGGCGCCGATTATATTTTCAATCCCGTGATGGGCTGGGGCGACCAGCCCGGCGCGACGACGGAAGAATTGGTGCACGCGCTGGCCAGGTTCGATCCGCAAGGCCTGGCCCAGGCGCTCGGCCGCGACGAAGACCACACCAACTGGTTTGCGCAAGTGTGCGACGCCCTGCTGCCCGGTTACATGTACAGCCTGGACATGCAGCGTCCGCACGGTGCGCCGTTGACGGAAATGCCGCCGGTACCGGTGATCCCCGTCCGCGCCAACCTGCCGCCCTACAGCGGCGAGCCGATCACCTGGCCGCCCGGCTGGGCCGGCCTCTGGAGCAAAGTCCACGTCCTGCCGCCAACCCAGCCTGAGTTCAGCCGTTGATGTGGTCGACCAGGTTCTGGAAAGCGTGGCGGAAGTAGAGCTCGTAGCTGGCCTTCTCCACGTAACCGAGGTGCGGCGTGCATAGCACGTTCGGCATGCGCAGCAGCGGCGAGTTTTCCGGCAGCGGTTCGGTCTCGAACACGTCGAGCGCGGCATAGCCGGGGCGGCCGGCGGCCAGCGCGCTTTCCAGTGCGCCGTTCGCCACCAGTTCCGCGCGGCTGACGTTGACGAACAGCGCATCGGGCTTCATGCGCGCCAGATCGTCGCCGGTGACGATGCCGCGCGTGCCATCGGCCAGCCGCAGGTGCAGCGACAGCACGTCGGCCTCCGCGAAGAACGCTTCCCGCGAGGCAGCGGCTTCAACACCATCGGCCAGCGCCGCGGCACGGCTCGACTCGCTGCCCCAGACGACCACGCGCATGCCGAACGCCTTCGCATAGCCGGCCACCAGCTTGCCGATCTTCCCGTAGCCCCAGATCGCCATCGTGCTCCCCGCCAGTACCAGGCCCAGCGTATTGTGCTCAGGCCGGATCGACACTTGCTGCCACTGCCCATCGCGCAATTTGCCCGCGTACTGGAACAGCTTGCGGCGCGCCGCCATCACCAGCGCCCAGGTCAGCTCTGCCGGCGCGGTCGGCGAACCTGCCCCTTCCAGCACGGTGATGCCCAGTTCGCGGCAGGCATCCATATCGATGTGGCCACTCACCTTGCCGGTCTGCGAAATCACTTTCAGGTTCGGCAGCCTGGACAGCAATGTGCGGTTGAAACTGGTGCGTTCGCGGATCAGCACCAGCGCTTCGAATGGCGCCAGGCGGGCCACCAATTGCCCCATGCCCTTCACCGAATTGTTGAACACCTTGACATCGTGGCCCTCCAACAACTTGAAGCATTGCAAGCCGCGTGTTGCATCTTGGTAATCATCGAGAATGGCAATTTTCATGTCAGTTAGCAGATTTTGTGATGAAAATGGTAGGGAAATAACGTGATGGTGAATATCTGGAATAGCCTACTACATTAGTCGGGCATTCTTCCTACATTTTTGTCGGAAACGCGGGGTCGCAGGTGTACAATCGGCCAATTCCAGGAGCCCAACAAGGCTTCAGCAGCACATGTTCCAGCGCCTGAGCCAACCCCCGCCAGACGCGCGCGCCCTCGAGAAATCGGGCGCATCGACAGAACCGCCGTATCCCGCCGAAGCATCAGATCTTCCGCGCGCAAGCTACCAGCTGACGACGATTCCTGCCGTGCCGGGACAAGACAGAATTCTTTATTGGCATTGGAGGTACTATGAATCAGCCCGTTATGGGAGGCGTTGCAACCATGAACGCACCAGCTTACATCAAACAGCAAAAGCTGATCAATTGGGTGGCGGAAGTCGCCGCATTGACCAAGCCCGACCGCATCTACTGGTGCGATGGCTCGCAGGAAGAGTACGACCGCCTGTGCGCTGAAATGGTTGCCGCCGGCACCATGAAAAAGCTGAACGAGGAAAAGCGTCCGAACTCCTACCTGGCTTGTTCCGACCCGACCGACGTGGCGCGCGTGGAAGACCGCACTTTCATCTGCTCGAAGACGAAAGAGGAAGCCGGCCCGACCAACAACTGGATCGACCCGCAGGAAATGCGCGGCACCTTGAATGGCCTGTTCGACGGCTGCATGGTGGGCCGCACCATGTACGTGGTGCCATTCTCGATGGGCCCACTGGGCTCGCCGATCGCCCACATCGGCGTCGAGCTGTCCGACTCCCCGTACGTGGCCGTCAACATGCGCACCATGACGCGCATGGGCAAGGCCGTGTACGACGTGCTGGGCACCGACGGCGAATTCGTGCCGGCCATCCATACCGTCGGCATGCCGCTGGCAGCCGGCCAGAAGGATGTGCCATGGCCGTGCAACGCTACCAAATACATCGTACATTTCCCTGAGACCCGCGAAATCTGGTCCTACGGCTCCGGCTACGGCGGCAACGCGCTGCTGGGCAAGAAGTGCTTCGCGCTGCGCATCGCCTCGACCATGGGCCGCGACCAGGGCTGGCTGGCCGAGCACATGCTGGTGCTGGGCGTCACCTCGCCCGAAGGCAAGAAGCATCACGTCGCCGCCGCCTTCCCGAGCGCCTGCGGCAAGACCAACTTCGCGATGCTGATCCCGCCGGCAGGCTTTGACGGCTGGAAGGTCACGACGATCGGCGACGACATCGCCTGGATCAAGCCCGGCAAGGATGGCCGCCTGTACGCGATCAACCCAGAGGCCGGCTATTTCGGCGTGGCCCCAGGCACCAACGACAAGACCAACCCCAACTGCATGGCGAGCCTGAAGCGCGATGTGATCTTCACGAACGTGGCGCTCACCGACGACGGCGACGTGTGGTGGGAAGGCATGACCGACACACCGCCGGCTCACTGCATCGACTGGCAGGGCAAGGACTGGACGCCGGCCATCGCCAAGGAAGCCGGCGCCAAGGCCGCGCACCCCAACGCCCGTTTCACGGTGGCGGCCACCAACAACCCGGTGCTCGACGCCGAGTGGGACAACCCGGCTGGCGTGCCGATCGACGCCTTCATCTTCGGCGGCCGCCGCTCGACCACCGTGCCGCTGGTGACCGAAGCGCGCAACTGGATCGAAGGCGTGTACATGGCCGCGACCATGGGTTCCGAAACCACCGCTGCAGCCGCCGGCCAGCAGGGCGTGGTGCGCCGTGACCCGTTCGCCATGCTGCCGTTCATGGGCTACAACATGAGCGACTACTTCCAGCACTGGCTGGACATGGGCAAGCGCCTGGAAGGCAAGGGCGCCGCCCTGCCGAAGATCTTCTGCGTCAACTGGTTCCGCACCGACGAGAACGGCCACTTCGTCTGGCCTGGCTTCGGCGACAATATGCGCGTGCTGAAGTGGATGCTGGAGCGCGTGGAAGGCACCGGTGGCGGCGTCGAGAACATCTTCGGCACCACCCCGCGCTACGGCGACATCATGTGGGACGGCCTGCCGTTCACCCCCGAGGAGTTCGAGACCATCACCTCGATCGACAAGGATGCATGGCGCGCCGAACTGAAGCTGCACGCCGAACTGTTCGAAAAACTGGCCTATCACCTGCCGCAAGAGCTGAAGGACAATATGGCCAAGCTGGAGCAGCGCCTGAACGGCTAAGCTATTGGCCGGAGGTGGTGGGCATAGGTGGCAAGCCCATCATCCTGCGGCGGATATCGAGGGCATTTTCGTCCTCGATCATGACCGGCTTGCCGGAGGCCAGCTGCGTGCCATAGCGCTGCGGCTGGCCTTTCGCTACCAGCAGACGGTCTTCGGCTTGCGCCAGCTGGCTGCCGGGGACATCGTTCTGCGCCTGCGCTTCGCGCAAGGCCGGCAGCAGCGCTTCCATGTCCCTGGGAGGCGTGCGCATCAGCACCGCGAAGGCATTCTGTGCCAACTCCGGCCCGGCGAAATGCACCCCCGGCCAACCGTGTGAAGCCACGATTTGCTTCAGCCGCGCCAATTCCTTGCGGTCGCGCGCCGCATCGCGTTTGCCGGGCGCGCCCATGCCTTCCAGTGCGCGGATGGCGGCCAGCTCGCGGCTATCCAGCACCTTGCGCCGGACGACAATCTCTTCCCCTGTGATGGTAGTGGCCTTGCCGCCGGAACGCACGGTCACCCGTGCATTGCCGCGCGCGCGTGCGATGCCGCGGTGGTCCTGTTCGACTTGGTTGCCTTCCAGCTGCACCGTTTGCGGCTGGCCGATCGGCAGCATCACGCGCGACACTTCCTTGCCTGCCGCCATGGTGATGACGCTGATACGGCTGGGTTCGGCGCTGAGGGCCGGCCCGCAGGCCGCCAACAGCAGCAGCGCGATCTGGAAATTGTTCGCCATGTAAAGACATTACCAAAGCCAAAGGCAGGGAGGAGCACGGATGACCCGCAGCGGGCCGTCCGTGACAAAGGGAGAGTTTGGCGGAGCGCTAAAAGTTATCATGCCGGCTTTCTGCACAAGCGCCGCCTGCGCCGCATGATCGCGGCCCCGCAACTGTACGAGCGCTATGACAATGCGCGTGCGCTGAGCGCCAGCATCATCAAACGCATCGATGTCCTGTACAAGGAAGGCGAGTGAATTTTTATACAAATTTTCCCTTGACACTACATTCGTGAAGAGAGCAGAATCAGCGCTCGTTAGTATTTCATAAACCAGATTAAGAAAGGACGACCATGCCACGTACGGCTATCAATTGCTTTAAGCACATCAGATAGCCCCGATGCGCGTGCGCTCGGGGCCTCTGGCGAATCGCCACCCCCGAGCCGGACGTCCTGCGACGAAGACCCCGGTAAGGAAACTTGCCGGGGTTTTTGTTTTTGGGTCCCGGCACCAGCAATGAGCAACAAAAGAAGGAGTGAATAAATGCGACCGTACCAACGCTTCCTGAGGAAATGGATCACGACCAACCTGCACCTGGTCACCAAGGAGAATTTTGCCGATATCGCCGAACTGGAACTGCATGAGCACCAGCAAGACCATGCCGCCGCCACCATGTACGCGATCGCGGAAGCGAGCTTCCATCCCAACTACCACTGCCGCGCCATCGCCGACAAGGATGGGGTGGTCGGTTTCCTGATGTACGCCGCGCCCGGCGAGGACGATGAGCCGGGCGATTACGCGATCTACCACCTGATGGTCGACCGCCGCTTCCAGGGCCGGGGCCACGGCCGCCGCGCCGTTGAGCTGGCGCTGGCGGAAATCGGCAAGCACGGCGACGTGCAGCGCATCTGGACCAGCTACCAGCCCGGCAATGAAGTGGCAAAAGAACTCTACGCCGCCTGCGGCTTTATCGAGGCCGGGGTAGAGGAGGACGGTGAGATGTATGCCGTCTGGACGCCGGACCCGTATTGAAACGCTTGCTATTTCGCACAGGTGTGCTAAAGTTTGGGCCATGGACACCCTGACCAGCAAAAGCGAGGCAACCTTCGCCACCATCCTGGAAGCCGCCATGGAAATGGCCGCAGCGGAAGGCATCGGCAAGCTATCGCTGGGCGAAATCGCCAAGCGCACCGGCATCAGCAAGAGCGGGGTGTTTTCGCGCGTGGGTTCGCTGGAACAGTTGCAATGCGCTGTGCTGGACGAGTATGACCGCCGCTTCGCAGCCGAAGTCTTCATGCCTTCGCTGCAACTGCCGCGCGGTTTGCCGCGCCTGCAGGCGCAGGTGGCGGCCTGGTTCCAGCGCGCCGCCGACGAAGCGCTGCGCACCACCTGCCTGTACACGGCAGGCGCATTCGAGTTCGACGATTACGAAGACAACACGGTGCGCGACCGGCTGGCGCAAGGCGTGGTGACCTGGCGCGCCTCGCTGCGCAAGACCGTGCTGCAAGCGATGGAAGCCGGCCAGCTGCGCCCGGACACCGATCCCGAACAATTGGTGTTCGAGATTTACAGCCTGGTGGTGGGCTTGCTGCACGACGCCCGCTTCCTGCACGACGGACAATCGCCGCGCCATGCGCAGCGTGCCTTCAACCGCCTGATTTCGACGTACAAGAGCTTTAACGATTTGTGAGAGGGTTGCCGCAGGGTCATGCCTGCGGCCTTTTTTTGAACGTAATTCGCACAGGTGTGCGAAAAAAGGAGAAGGAAATGCGCTACTTACTTTTGCTGGTGCCGGTCGGCATCTACTTCCTGAGCCACAGCAGCCTGTGGGGCATCCTGCGTGGGCTACCGAAGAGCAATAGCGATTTCGGCGAAACCTACTAAGGTGCTGCCATGGTCCTCGACTTTTACTTCGATTTCGCCTCCGGCTACTCATACTTCGCTGCGCGCCGTATCGAATGGCTGGCAGCGGCCAACGGCGCCACCGTGCGCTGGCATCCTGTGCTGCTGCCGGCGCTGACCCAGGCCACCGGGGTGCCGCCTTCGCCCGTGGTGCCGATGAAGTGGCGCTACGTCACGCGCGACATGCAGCGTACCGCGCAGGAAGAGGCGATCCCTTTCAACCCATCAGGCGCCTTCCCGCAAATGCTGGTGGCGCCCGGCCGCGCCATGCTGTGGATCCGCGCCAACCAGGGCGACGATGCGGCGGTGGCATTCGCACGCACCTGTTTCCAGGCTTATTACGCCGATGGCGTGGACATCGCCGACAAGGCGGTGCTGTTGGGAATTGCCGAGAGCCAGGGCATCGATGGCGCCGCCTTCCTCGCCGGACTGGAAGACCCGGCGGTCAAGGCGCAATTCAAGCAGGGTAACGAAGATGCGCTGGCGCAGGGCGTGTTCGGCGTACCCTTCGTATTGGCCGATGGCGAGCCATTCTGGGGGTATGACCGCTTCCCGCAACTGGAGCGCTGGCTGGCAGCCGCGCGCAAGGCCGCCTAGCGCCGCAACTGCTCGAGCGTCAGCCAAAGCTCCTTGCGCGCGAGCGGTGTTTCCGGCGGCAGGCCGGGATTGGGCAGCTCGATGACGCGGCGTTTGCCCAGCGCCGCCATGTCCAGCATGTCGCGGTAATAGCCAAGCAACAGGCGGTCGAAGGAGCCGTCCGCTTGTGCCGCTTCCAATCCGCGCCGGATATCCTCGGCCAGGCTGGCGTTATCGCGATGCACAAAGAAGTAATCGGCGGCAGGGTAGTGCAGTACCAGGTAAGGATCGGCCGCCAGGCCCTGGTGGCGCGCCAACTCCGACCAGATTTCATTGACCGAGCGCGGCACCGCATCGATGCGCTGCGCCTTCAGCATGCCGAACAGGCGGTTGTAGCTGGGCACGGTGGCCGGCTCCAGGCCGGCGGCCCGCAGCACCGGCAGGTCGGGCCAGTCCTGGCCCAGCGCCATGCGGATGCCTTGCAGGTCACGCGCGCTGCGCACCTCGCGCAGCCAGTCGCGCCGGTCCTCGCGCAACAACAGGATGCGCCAGCCGATCAAGCCTTTGGAAATGGGAATGCGCACCGGCAGCATTTGCGCCTCGCGTTCGGCGGAAGTCATGGTGCCGACCACGTGCACCTGGCCGGAATTGGCAAGCAGTTCGGCGATGGCACGGTTCTGCTGCCGGTACAGCGGCGCCAGCTCCGCGCGGTAATGGCTGCCGGACTTGGCCAGGGCCAGCTGCAGCAAGTCGAAGCCATAGTCCGATTTGCCGTTTTCGAATACTTCGGGAGCCGCGTAATAGACCGTGCCGGCCGATACCCCGCCGGCGGCCAGCGCGCAAGCGCAAAGCAGCAACAGGCGCAACTGGCGATAGAGCGCAGGCATGCTGCCTCCGCGCACGGGAAATGGAGTTACTTACATTGTAGTAGGCGGTAGCGCCACATCAACCCATTGCGCGCCGGTCAGGGTCGCCATGCGTTCCGGGCAGATGCGCACGGCCGCATTGATCGCGCCGCCGGCGGGTATCACTTCCTTGTACTCGCGCAGCGAAACATCGCAATAGACCGGGATCGGCGCTGGCAAG
This sequence comes from uncultured Duganella sp., assembly GCA_946482335.1. Next base: position 23,197 of record CAMLRG010000025.1, read on the forward strand.
CCGAAAGGACAGACGCCGCCGACCGGGTGGCCGGTCAGCGCCTCTACTTCGTCCGCCCCCAGCATGCGCGCCTTGGCGCCGAAGTGGGCCTTGAACTTCTTGTTGTCCAGCCGCGCATCGCCGCGCGTGACCACCAGCACGATGCCGTCGTCCATGCGCAGCGAAAGCGTCTTGGCGATCTGGCCCGGCTCGACGCCGTGCGCAGCCGCCGCCAGGGCCACGGTGGCGGTGCTCTCCGCCAGTTCGATCACTTCCAGGTCCGGCGCATGCCGCGCCAGGAAGTCTTTGACGGAGTGCAGGCTCATTATTTTTTCTTCAGCAGCGGGCCAAGGTATTTGCCGGTGACGCTGGCCGGGTTGGCCGCCACGTCTTCCGGCGTGCCGGTGGCGATGATCTGGCCGCCGCCCGCGCCGCCTTCGGGGCCGAGGTCGACGATCCAGTCGGCTGTCTTGATCACGTCGAGATTGTGCTCGATGATCACCAGTGTATTGCCATGGTCGCGCAGGCGGTGGATCACCTTCAGCAGCAGGTCGATGTCGTGGAAGTGCAGTCCGGTGGTCGGCTCGTCCAGGATATACAGGGTGCGCCCCGTATCGCGCTTGGACAATTCCAGCGACAGCTTGACGCGCTGCGCCTCGCCGCCGGACAGCGTGGTGGCACTCTGTCCCAGCTTGATATAGCCCAGGCCCACGTCGAGCAGGGTTTGCAGTTTGCGCGCGATGACCGGTACGGCCTTGAAGAACTCGTGCGCGTCCTCCACCGTCATGTCCAGCACTTCGGTGATGCTCTTGCCCTTGTAATGGACTTCCAGCGTTTCGCGGTTATAGCGCTTGCCGTGGCACACGTCGCAAGGCACGTACACGTCCGGCAGGAAGTGCATCTCCACCTTGATCACGCCATCGCCCTGGCAGGCTTCGCAGCGGCCGCCCTTCACGTTGAAGGAGAAGCGGCCGGCCGAGTAGCCGCGCTCCTTCGCCACCGGCACGGTGGCAAACAGGTCGCGGATCGGCGTGAACAGGCCGGTATAAGTGGCCGGATTGGAGCGCGGCGTACGGCCGATCGGCGCCTGGTCGACCGAGATCACCTTGTCGAAGTGTTCCAGGCCGCTGATCGCATCATGCGGCGCCGGTTCGGTCTGGGAACCGAACAGGTGGCGCGACAGGGCCGGGTACAGGGTGTCGTTGACCAGGGTCGATTTGCCCGAACCGGAGACGCCGGTCACGCAAGTCAGCAAACCGACAGGCAGCGACAGGTTGACCTTCTTCAGGTTGTTGCCGGTGGCGCCGGTGACCGTCAGCTGGCGCTGCGGGTCGGCCTTGACGCGCTTCTTCGGCACTTCGATCTTCAGTTTGCCGCTCAGGTATTGCGCCGTCAGCGATTCCTTCGATTTCAGGATCTCCTTCAGCGGGCCGGCCGCGATCACGTCGCCGCCATGCACGCCGGCGCCCTTGCCCATGTCGACAACATAGTCGGCGGTGCGGATCGCATCCTCATCGTGTTCCACCACCAGCACCGAGTTGCCGATGTCGCGCAAGTGTTTCAGGGTGTCGATCAGGCGGTCGTTGTCGCGCTGGTGCAAGCCGATGGACGGCTCATCCAGCACATACATCACGCCGGTCAGGCCGGAGCCGATCTGCGAAGCGAGGCGGATACGCTGGGCCTCGCCGCCGGACAGGGTATCGGCACTGCGTTCCAGCGACAGGTAATCCAGGCCCACATTGTTCAGGAAGGACAGGCGCGACACGATTTCCTTGATCACGCGGTCGGCGATATCCTTCTTCGCGCCTTTCAGCTTCAACTGCTCGAAGTACGACAGCGATTCGCGCAGCGGCTTCTCAGCGATCTGGTAGATCGCCCGTTCCTGCTTGCCCGTGCCGATCTTCACATGGCGCGCCTCCACGCGCAGGCGCGCGCCTTCGCAGCTTGGGCATTTTTTCTCGTTGATGAACTTCGCCAGTTCTTCCTTCACCGCCATCGAATCGGTTTCGCGGTAGCGGCGCGCCAGGTTGTTGACGATGCCCTCGAACGTGTGTTCCTTGACCACGGCCCGGCCGCGCTCATTCATATAGGTGAACGGGATCGCGGCCTTGCCTGAACCGTGCAGCACCACATCCTGCGCCTTGGCCGGCAGCTGTTCGAACGGCGTATCCAGGTCGAAGTCATAATAGGCGGCCAGCGCCGACAGCATCGAGTAATAGAACTGGTTGCGGCGGTCCCAGCCCTTCACCGCGCCGGAAGCCAGCGACAGGTTAGGGAAGGCCACGATGCGGCGCGGGTCGAAGAACTCGATATGGCCCAGGCCATCGCACTCCGGGCAGGCGCCCATCGGGTTGTTGAAGGAGAACAGGCGCGGCTCCAGCTCCTGCAGCGAATAGCCGCAAGTGGTGCAGGCAAACTTGTTCGAATAGACATGCTCGGCGCCGGTATCCATTTCGTAAGCGATGGCACGGCCGTCGGCCAGGCGCAGCGCGGTCTCGAAGGACTCGGCCAGGCGCTGCTTGATGTCGGCGTTGACCTTCACGCGGTCGATCACCACGTCGATCGAATGCTTCTCGGTCTTCTTCAGCTTCGGCAGGTCGTCCACCTCATAAATCTTCGCCTCATGGGTGCCGCTCTGCACGCGGAAGCGCACGAAGCCCTGGGCTTGCATCGCCTCGAACAGGTCGACGTGCTCGCCCTTGCGGTTGGCCACCACCGGCGCCATGATCATCAGCTTGGTGCCCTCGGGCATGGCCAGCACGGCATCGACCATCTGCGACACCGACTGCGCAGCCAGCGCGTGGTCCGGGTGGTTGATGCAGTACGGCGTGCCGACGCGCGCATACAACAGGCGCAGGTAGTCATGGATCTCGGTCACCGTGCCCACGGTCGAACGCGGGTTGTGCGAGGTTGCCTTCTGTTCAATGGAGATCGCCGGCGACAGGCCCTCGATCATGTCCACGTCCGGCTTTTCCATCAGCTGCAGGAACTGGCGCGCGTAAGCCGACAGCGATTCCACATAGCGGCGCTGGCCCTCCGCATACAGGGTGTCGAACGCCAGCGAAGACTTGCCGGAACCGGACAAGCCGGTGATCACGATCAGCTTGTTGCGTGGCAGGTCGAGGTTGATATTTTTGAGGTTGTGCGTGCGTGCACCGCGGATGCGGATTTCTTCCATGATTGAGCTAAATCAGTCTCAGTGAGGGCAAATACTGTATATAATACCAGTGATCAAGATTGTCTGCTCGGCTCGGCGAAAAGAAAATATAATCGCCGTTTAGCAAAAATTCACGTGGGAGTAACACATGGCATCTGTTAACAAAGTCATCATCGTTGGCAACCTGGGCCGCGACCCTGAGATCCGCTACATGCCAAGTGGTGATGCGATCGCCAACATCGCTGTTGCGACCTCGTATCGCAGCAAGGACCGCAACACCGGCGAGCAAAAAGAGCTGACCGAATGGCACCGCATCTCTTTCTTCGGCCGCCTGGCCGAGATCGTTGGCCAGTACCTGAAAAAGGGTTCTTCCGTCTACGTGGAAGGCCGCCTGCAAACCCGTAAATATACCGACAAAGACGGCATCGAGAAGTATGCTACCGACATCATCGCTGAAAACATGCAGATGCTGGGCGGCCGTGGCGATTCCGGCGGCGGCATGGGCGGTGGCATGGGCGGCGGCGACGACATGGGTTACGACGCGCCTCCAGCACGTCCAGCCCCACGCCCACAGGCCGCACCGGCCCCGGCTCCACGTCCAGCCCCGCGCCCGGCGCCGAACTTCTCGGACATGGACGACGACATCCCGTTCTAAGATACACCTCAGAACAAGTTGTAAACAAAGCCCCGTAACTCATTGAGGTTACGGGGCTTTTTAATTGGATGACTTCATTTCGTCAGAAATTTTTGTGATTTTTTCTGACGGACAGTTCAGAAAAACATAACGATACGGGGATCAACCAGACCGTTAAGACCAATGTGCAGGTGTATGTTCTCAACCAGGACGGATCCTCACCCCGGGGATTTGGCTATAACCTTGATCTCGAACTGGAATCCGTACAGCCAGGTCACACCCACGGCAGTCACGGTCGGGTAAGGCGCGCTGCCCCAGTATTCCTGCACCACGCTCCAGATCTTTTCGAATTTCGACTCCGGGTCGACGATAAATACGGTCACGTCGACCACATCCTTGAAGGAACTGTCGGCAGCTTTCAGGATCGCATTGAGGTTCTCGATGGCAAGCCTGACCTGGGCTTCCAGCTCCGGTTCGGGCGAGCCGTCCTCGCGGCTGCCAACCTGGCCTGAAACGAACAGGAATCCGTTCGACCTCACTGCCGGCGAGTAGCGGTTTTTTTCGTAGAGAGCCTGGCGGCCGTGCGGAAAAACGACGTCGCGGTGTGTCATGGTGAATCTCCATTAGTTTGCATGGCCAAACTGTAGCCGGCCTCAAATGCGCGATAAACCCGCAAGACGCGCCAGGACTATTTGTATAATCCAAACAATGGACCGATTCGACGCAATGAAGGCCTTCGTGCGGGTAGTCGAAACCGGCAGCTTTACCAAGGCTGCCGCGACCTTGCACATGAGCCGGACAACAGTGACCCAGCTGATCCAGCAGCTGGAAGCACGGCTCCGCGTCAAGCTGCTCAACCGCACAACGCGCAAGGTCAACGTCACCGCCGATGGTGCCGTGTATTACGAGCGTATCGTCCCTCTGCTGGCTGAGCTGGAAGATGTGGAAACCGGCCTGCCCGGCGGATCTTCCTTGCCCAAAGGACAGCTACGGGTGGACGTGCCCAGTCCGCTCGCGACGCTGATCCTGGTTCCCGCCCTGCCGGACTTCTACTCGCGCTATCCCGACCTGCTTCTTGACCTCGGCGTCAGTGACCGCATGGTGGACCTGATCGGCGAAAACGTGGATTGTGTGTTGCGCGGTGGCGAACTTTCCGACCAGTCGCTCATGGCGCGCCGCGTCGCCGATCTGGCGCTGGGCGTTTATGCGGCGCCCGCTTATCTGGCGCGCAGCGGAACTCCCGCCCATCCAGCCGATCTGGAGGACGCCCGCCACCGCATTGTCAGCTTCAGCTGGTCCCGCATGGGCAAAGGCTTTCCTTATGAGCTGTCCAGGGATCACGAACGCGTCAGATTGCAAAGCCGCCACGCCCTGGCCATCGATGATGGCAATGCCTACCTTGCTGCGGGACTGGCAGGACTCGGCGTATTATGGCTGCCCGATTACATGGCGAAGAAGCACGCCGCAAATGGCGATTTGGTGCGGCTGTTCGCGGACTGGCACATTGATCCCATGCCGCTCTACCTTGCCTTTCCAGCGAACCGCCATGTCAGCAAAAAGCTGCGCGTATTCATTGACTGGATCGTGGAACTGATGGCGCAGCACGCGCCGGTGAGAGTGGGCGTATGATCCCGTTGTTGCCAATACTATATTGATTGCCATGCTCCAAACACCTGCCGGTTTTTCCCCTCTCATCCAGCCCGCCGCTGCGGACGAACCGCAAACGCTGGTCTTCCACCGCGACCGCCTGCTGCTGCGGGAAGAAGGCCTGGCGCTGCCGCCGCATGCGGAGCTGGTCGCCGCGGGACTGGAGCTGGCCGGTGCCATGCCATTGGGTTCATGGGAAGGCCGCTACTGGCAAGTCGCGCAGGCTTCGCACGACACGCCCCCGCTGGCGGGCCACGCCTACATCGGCTTGCGCGCGCTGTTTGGCGCCGTCGATGACGGCTTGCTGGGTGTGGCCGGCCGCGCCTTCCAGATTGCCGAATGGGCGCGCACCCACCGCTTCTGCGGTGCCTGCGCTTCGCCGATGGAACTTGCAAGCGGCGAACGCGCCATGCGCTGCACGGCCTGCGGCCACATCGCCTACCCGCGCATCTCGCCAGCCATGATGGTGCTGATCAAGAAAGGCAAGCAGCGCCTGCTGGCTTGCCACGCCAATTCGCCTTACAAGCGTTTCACCGCGCTGGCCGGTTTCCTGGAGGCCGGCGAATCGGTGGAAGAGGCGATCCACCGCGAAGTGTTCGAAGAAGTCGGGCTGCGCGTGCATAACCTGCAGTACTTCGGCAGCCAATCCTGGCCTTTCCCGCATTCCCTGATGATCGCTTTCACCGCCGAATACCTGGACGGCGAGATCGTCACGGACCCCAACGAAATCACCGAAGCGCGCTGGTTCGGCCCCGGCGACGAGTGGCCGCAACTGACCCACACGGTTTCCATCGCCAGCGAGCTGCTGGCAGCGCACCGCCCCTGAACGCTGTATACTGGTGGATTAGATTCCACATTTGACGGTCACTGCAATCATGACGAAAGAAGTATTCACCGAAGCCGACTGGCGCCGCCTGCTGGAACACCTGGGCGAAGACCCGGACCGCCCAGGCCTGCACGAAACCCCGCACCGCGTCCACAAGGCGTGGAAGCACTGGGTGTCCGGCTACGGCCAGGATCCGGCGGAAGTGCTGAAGGCGTTCGAAGATGGCGCTGAGCAGTACAACGAGCTGATCGTCGTGAAGAACATCCCCGTGTACAGCCATTGCGAGCACCATCTGGCACCCTTCTTCGGCAAGGCTACCGTCGGGTATGTACCAAACGGCAAAATTGTCGGCTTGTCCAAACTGACCCGCCTGGTCGACGTGTTTGCCAAGCGCCTGCAAGTGCAGGAACGCATGACCATGCAGATCGCCGAAGCGCTGATGTCCGTGCTGGAGCCGAAGGCCGTGGGCGTGGTGGTCAAGTGCCGCCACCTGTGCATGGAATCGCGCGGCATCCGCACGCCGGGTGAAGAGACCGTGACCTCCGCCATGCTGGGCGAACTGCAGCCCAACCTGGCGATGCGCACCGAATTCCTGGCCCTGGCACGCGAGGCTTGATACATGGCTAACGCTATCGAGTGGTTCGAAGGCGGCTTCGACGCCGCGCTGGAAGCAGCCCGCGCTGCGGGCCGTCCACTGTTCCTGTACTGGGGCGCCGTGTGGTGCCCGCCGTGCAACCGTGTGAAGTATGAAATCTTCGGCCGCGAAGACTTGCCCGGCAAGCTGCAAAGCATGGTGGCGATCCAGCTCGATGGCGATAGCCCGAACGCGCAAGCGATGGCGGCGCGACTGAAACTGCGCAGCTATCCGACCATGGTGATGTACCGCCCTGACGGCCGCGAGATCACCCGCTTGCCGTGCGAACTCGATGGCGAATTGTTCGGCGAAGCCTTGATGGCTGCACGCTTTGCCGGCCACACCGCCGGCGAATCAATGGCTGCAGCGCTGGAGGGCTCGCGTCCGCTGTCGCCGTCCGAATGGACGCTGCTGTCGAATTATTCCTGGGATACCGATGAAGGCGTCCTGCTGCAAGGCCGCGACCTGGGGGTGACGTTGACCACCCTGGCAACGCTGGCCGGCGCCGCCGTCACCGGCGAAGCACCGGCTGCCGCGCGCCAGGTGGAGGATGCTGCCGCGCGCCTGCGCCTGCACGCACTGGTGGCGCAGGCGGGACGCGTGGCCGATGCCAGCTCGCCTGATTTCCTGCTGTCCGTGCTGGGCGATGCGCGCCTGGCGCGTGCCAATATCGATATCTTCAGCAATAACGGCCACCAGCTGGTGCGCGCCGCGCCAGCCCGTCACGCCGAACTGGCGACGGCCATGGCCACCGCTGCGCAGGCGTGGGCGGACGATATGTGGCTGTCTGCGCCCGACCGCCTGGCCGCAGTGCGCCTGCAGATGCGCATGGCGCGCATGGGCTATGCGGAGCAGGGCTTGCCGCAACTGGTTCGCCTCCGCGTCGACCAGGCATTGTCATTGGTCGACGACAAATATGGCCGACACACCCTGGTCAACACCGCGGTGAGCGCGCTGAACGACGCGGGCCTGCATGCCGAGGCGGAAGCGCTGCTGCAATCGACGCTGGTGGAATCGCACGCGCCGTACTACTTCAAATTAAGCTTGGCTTCCGCCGCCAAGCGGCGCGGCGATCTGCCAGGAATGCTGGACTGGTACGAAAAAGCGTGGCGTTCCTCGGTTGGCCCGGCCACCCGCATCCAATGGGGCACCACCTACCTGACGGCGCTGCTCGACACCACGCCGGGCGATAGCGCGCGCATCGAAGCCGCGGCTGCCGCGCTGGCCCAGGACTTCGCCAATACGCCTGACGCCTTCCAGCAGCGTAACCTGACGCAGGCGCAAAAGCTGCTGGCCAAGCTGCCCGCCAACCTGCCGCTGGCCGACACCCTCCGCGCCGGCGCCAAATAAATCAGTTGCAGCGGATCTCGCTCACAGTCTCGTCATTGTGAGCGTGATCCATTGTGAGCCTGCATGACCGCACCTCTTTAGGAAGCCTGCGCGCCAACACTGCGCTAGTGCCGGTGTAAGAGCAAATCAACCATGGTTCTTGTGAAGGCAAGAATTGGTAATGCAGGACTTTGTCTTTTCCAGATCGTGACTCCTTGTCGTGCATCAAGGTTACTTCGCGCTCTGGCGCTCCGTCACTGAACTGGGCAAAGTAATACTTGTGTGGGACTCGCGGTTCGTGCACGACCCACCCTGGTCCCGGGATTACCTCTTGCTTTACTTCAAGGACAGAAGGGCAAGTGAGGACGTATGAAGCAAGAAGGATCAAGATATTCATTCGATCACGGGGCAACGCATTCGTGCGATCCGACCCATTTCTCGCCAGCCAGTTTGGCGGCTTCCGCATATCGGTATGACATGGTGACCTCCCAGACAAATATGAGAGTTCAAGGGTAGTCGACGGCGGCAGCGCCGCGCTTGCGGCGGATCAAATCATTTGAGCTTGAGGATTTCCGCCAGCCAGTCAACGAACACGCGCACACGTGGGGACAGGTGGCGGTTGTGGGAGTAAATGATGGAGACCGGCAGCGGTGCCGGGCGCCATTGCGGCAGCACCTCCACCAGCTGGCCGCTGGCCAATAGCGGCTCGATGCCGGGACGCGGGATTTGCGCCAAGCCGATGCCGGCAAGGCAGGCGCCAAGGTAGGCTTCCGAACTCCCAACGGAGACGCGGCTGCGCAGCGCGAGCGTGCGTACCTCGCCATCCACCACATACTCCCACGGCAGGTCGCGCCCGGTCTGGCTGGAGAAATAATTCACGGCCCAGTGCTCGCGCAAATCGTCCAGGGTTTGCGGCGTGCCGTGCGCCGTGAGGTATCCCGGCGTGGCGACGTTCACTTGCTCCATCGCGCCCAAAGGCCGCGCAATCAAAGTGGAGTCGCGCAGCACGCCTGCGCGCACGGCGCAGTCGATGCCTTCGCCCACCAGGTCGGCCATGCGGTCGTTGGCGCCGACGCGGATCTTGATGTCCGGGTAGCGCTGGAAAAAGTCGGGCAGGGCGGGGATCACGCTCAGGCGCGCAATGCGTTCCGGCAGGTCGACGCGGATGGTGCCGGACGGCTTGCGGCCGCTGGACAGGAACAGGGCGTTGATGTCTTCCAGGTCATTGAGCAGGGCGCGGCAGCGCTCCACGTACAGCTGGCCTTCAACGGTGAGGCTGACCTTGCGCGTCGTGCGCTGGAGCAGTCGCACGCCGAGCTGCTGCTCGATGCCTTGTACGGCATTGGTAACGGTGGGGCGGGGCAGGTCCAGCTGTTCGGCGGCCTGGGTGAAGCTCTTGCTGTCGGCCACCGCCAGGAAGACCTGCATGGCTCTCAGCTGGTCCATTGTTAGCGTTTATCGAATAAATATGTAGTAAATACCGCATTTATTGTTGGATCCGATAATAGCACAATGGTTTCCATCGACACCTCACCTGGAGAACTGAACATGGAAACCCGCAAACTTGGCAGCACCGGCCCGCAAACCTCCCAGCTTGGCCTGGGCCTGATGGGCATGTCCGACCTGTACGGCCCGTCCGACCGCGCCGAAAGCATCGCCACCATCCACGCCGCGCTCGATGCCGGCGTCACCCTGCTCGATACCGGCGACTTCTACGGCATGGGGCACAACGAAATGCTGCTCAGCGAAGCGCTGCTGGGCCGCGACCGCGAGAAGGTGCAGATCAGCGTGAAGTTCGGCGCCCTGCGCGATCCGGATGGTGGTTTTATCGGCTACGACTCGCGTCCGCAATCGGTCGCCAACTTTGCCGCCTATTCGCTGCGCCGGCTGGATACCGACTACATCGACATTTACCGCCCATCGCGCCTCGATCCTGCCACGCCGATCGAGGACACCGTGGGCGCCATCGCGGACCTGGTGCGCAAGGGCCATGTGCGGCATATCGGCCTGTCGGAAGTGAACGCGGAGACGCTGCGCCGTGCCCATGCCGTGCATCCGATCGTCGACGTGCAGATCGAGTATTCGATGATCTCTCGCGGCATCGAGAATGGCTTGCTGCAGACGGCGCGCGAGTTGGGCGTCGGCATCACGGCCTATGGCGTGCTGTCGCGTGGCCTGATCAGCGGCCACTGGACCGCGCAGCGCGAGGGTGAAAAGGATTACCGGGGCCAGCACAGCCCGCGCTTCCAGGGCGATAACCTGAAGCACAACCTGGAACTGGTGGAACGCATCCGCGCCGTGGCGCAGGCCAAAGGCATCAGCGTGGCGCAGCTGGCGATTGCGTGGGTCCAGGCCCAGGGCACAGACATCGTGCCGCTGGTCGGGGCGCGCACCCGCACCCGCCTGCAGGAGGCGCTGGGCGCAAACGATGTGATGCTGTTGCAGTCGGACCTGGAAGCCTTGGAACTGATCGTGCCGCAAGGCGCCGCGGCAGGTGGCCGCTATAACGACTACCAGCTGTCGCACCTGGACAGCGAGAAGGCCGCCTAAGCGAAGACTTCCGTCAGGAAGTCGACAAACGCCTGCACCTTGGCCGCTCGCTGGTGCCGCTGCTGGTACAGGGCGGTCAGCGTGGGGCCGGGCGCCTGGTATGCGTCAAGCACAGGTACCAGCTCGCCGGTGCGCAATTCCGCCTGCACCGACAGCGACAGGAACTGGGCGATGCCTGCGCCGGCCTTGCATGCTTCCACCAGGGAATCCACATGGTCGAAGGCGGCGCGCGATGGCGGCGTGAAGGAAACGCCATCCGCAAACTGCCAGGCGCGCAGGCGGCCCGCGCGCGGCAGGATGAAGTGCAGGCAATCGAACTCCGCCAATTCATCCGGCAGCGTGGGCGCGCCATGCCGTTGGACGAAATCCGGCGAGGCGCAGCAAACGAAGCGTGTCTGCAGCAGCGGCCGCGCAACCAGGCGTGCATCGCCGATATCGCCGAGCCGCAGCTGGATATCGTAGCCTTCCTCGACCATATCGACCAGGCGGTCGTTGGCGCTCACCTGCAGGGAGATGCCGGGGTGGCGTGCGAGGAAGCGTGGAAATGCAGGCGCCACATAGAGCCGCGACACCAGGCCCGGCATATTGACGCGCAGGGTGCCGCGCGGGGCTTCGGCCGCATCCTGCAAGCTTGACTCCAGCTCCTGCATGCCGGCCAGCAGGCGTTGGGCATGTCCGTAGCATTCGCGGCCCTCGCCAGTCAGCGACATGCTGCGCGTGGTGCGGTTCATCAGCTTGACACGGAAATGCGCCTCCAGCGCGTTGACTTGTGCCGTGACCGAGGACGTCGAAATCCCCAGCTTTTCCGCCGCGCGCGAAAAACCGCCTGTTTCCACAACTGCGCAATAGACGCGCAGGGCATCGAGTTTATCCATACCGCATTATCCACAATTCGTGGATTCAGTTTGCAGCCGCGGCCTGTTTTTTCCGACTGCCTTGCGGCCTAGACTGGCCGCATCGTCACCAAAAGGGAGTTCCACATGAAAGCCATGATCCTTCAAGCCGCAGGCCAGCCGATGACGCTGGGCGAAATGCCAAAGCCTGTGCCCAGCGCGGGGCAAGTACTGGTGCGCATCCACGCCAGCGGCGTCAACCCGCTCGACCTCAAGATCGCGGCCGGCAGCGCTGCCCATGCCTGCATGCCTCTGCCGGCTGTCCTGGGCATCGACATGGCGGGGGTGGTGGAAGCGGTCGGTGCGGGGGTAGAGGGTTTCGCACCCGGCGACAGCGTATACGGCATGACTGGCGGCGTGGGAGGCGTCCAGGGCTCCCTGGCCGAATATGCGGCGGTCGACGCGGAACTGCTGGCGCATGCGCCGCGTTCGATCACGCTGCGCGAGGCGGCTGCGCTGCCACTGGTCTTCATCACCGCCTGGGAGGGACTGGTGGACCGGGCGCGCGTCCAGAGCGGGCAGACCGTGCTGGTGCAAGGCGGCGCTGGCGGGGTGGGGCGGATGGCTGTGCAATTGGCGCTGGCATACGGCGCCCGCGTGTCCGCCACCGGCCGCCCTGCTCAGCGCGAAGCAATCGAAGCCATGGGCGCACGCTTCATCGAGCAGGTAGGCGACGAGTCTTTCGATATCGTGTACGACACCATTGGCGGCGAAGTGCTCGATGCCTCCTTCCGCGCAGCCAGGGAGTACGGCGGGCATGTGGTGAGCAGCCTTGGCTGGGGCACCCATGCGTTGGCGCCGTTGTCGTTCCGGGCCGCGACCTATTCGGGCGTATTCACACTGCTGCCTTTGTTGTCAGGAAAAGGCCGCGCTGCCCATGGCGCCATCCTGCGCGCAGCTGCGGGGCTGGTCGATGCGGGATTACTGACTGTTCGCTTGCATCCGCAACGTTTCTCGCTGGCGGAGGCCAACCAGGCCCACGCCGCACTGGCAGCGGGCAAAGTAGTGGTGGATATTGCCTGAGCACTGGCACAGGCGGGCTGAAAGCTATTGCTGTACGGCAGTGCTGGCGCCGGCGGCCGGCGCTTGCCCGCCAGTTGGCGCGGGGGAAGCGGGAGCGCTTTCGGCATCAAAACGCATCTTCACCTTCTTCCCCTCCGCGACGAATGTCCCCAACTTGGTCCCGCTGGCGGTGGTGTTGCCGCCCTCGGCGACCAGCGAGCAGCCATTGGTCTCCACCTGCCAGACGTATTTCCCCGCCCGCAGGCTCCAGACATTGTCGCCACTGGCGAACAGTTCGAACTCCAGGTCCTCCAGGGGCATCTCGCCCAAAGCAATCGCGCGCTGGCAATCCGGCAGGCGCGCTGCCATCAGCGTGTATTGCGCATCTTCTTTCCAGAAATACTCCTGCTGCCGCCGCACGGTCAGCGTGTGTTCGCGCGTTCCATCCGCGTAGAAGGTTGCGGAGTCGTTCACGCAGCCAGCCAACAGGAACAAAGGCAGCACAGTCAGGATCTTGCGCATGGCGATGAGAGAAGTGGTTTGCAAGCAATTATAGCCCCCGCGCACGATTGCCGCGCAAGCGGCGCCGCTGGGATACACTGGGACATTCCCGATGACTGTTCGACAAGATGCCATGCAGCGTAGTTCGACCATCGATGACCAGGGTTTCCGCCGCATCCTGAACCGCAACGTGAAGATCCCACTGCTCGGCGGGATCATTGCTGCTGGCATTTTCGTTGCGCTGTTCGCTTACCTGATGAACACCTGGCGCGCGGCCGAGTCCACCGAGCGGGCCATCGGCAATGCGCAGGAATTGCGCAAACTGGCGGCCGATATGGAAGCCGGCATGCGTGGCTTCCTGTTGACCGGCGATGACAGCTTCCTGCCCCCCTACATTGCGGCGCGCTCGCGCTTCGACACCGCGGTCGACGTCCTGGCCGACATCGTGGCCGACGACAAGACCCAGGTCGAACGCCTGCGCCATATCCGTGCCCAGCAAAAGATTTGGCTGCGTGCCGCGGAACAGATCATTGCGGCGCGGCGCCAGCAAGGCGACTACCTGGGGATGGTGCAGGCGGGTGTGGGCAAGATTCCCTTCGACGCGTTGCGCGAGCAATTCCAGGCCTTTGTCGCGCACGAGGAGCGCCTGCGGGCGACGCGCGGCGAAGCGGTACGGGTGGTGGGATTCTGGGCGGTGGCGATCTTCCTCGTCGTCAGCCTGTCGGCCAGCGCCGTGCTGGCATGGCTGGGGCGGCGCGACCTGGTGCGGCTGTCGGACGTGTACCGCGATGCCTTGCAAGAGCATCACACGCATGCCTACCAGCTGCAGCACCAGGCCTGGCTGCGCGACGGCCAGAGCCAGCTGGCGGAACAGGGCATCGGCGAGATGGCGCTGCCGCAGCTGTCGTCCACGCTGCTGGATTTTCTGGTGCGCTACCTGGACGTAGCGGTGGCCACGTTTTATGTGACGCTACCCGACGGCATGCTGGAACGTACGGCAGCTTATGGCTTGAGCCAGGAAGAGGAGGGCAAAAGGCGGCTGCTGCTGCCGGGCGAGGGCCTGGTGGGCCAGGCGGCACGCACCCCGCGCACGCTGCACCTGGCCGAGCTGCCGGAAGGCTATATCAAAGTGTCGTCTTCACTGGGCGACGGCATGCCGCGGCAACTGGTGCTGCTGCCGGTGCGTAGCGAAGGGCGGGTGAACGGCGTGGTGGAGCTGGGCTTCCTGCGCGAAGTGGGGCGGCGCGAACTGGACTTCCTCGAACTGGTGGCGGGCAATATCGGCCTGGCGATCGAAGCCACGCAGTCGCGCCAGCGGCTGGCGGAGACGTTGGCGGAGATGCAGTCGCTGAACGAGGAATTGCAGGTGCAACAAGAAGAGCTGCGCACCGCCAACGAGGAGCTGGAAGAGCAGTCGCGCGTGCTGGAGCGTTCGCAGGCGGAGCTGGAAGCGCAAAAGCTGGAACTGGAGCAGAGCAACGAAAAGCTGGCCGCGCAGGCGGAAACGCTGGACCAGCGCAACGCGGCCTTGGCGGCGGCACGCCTGGAAGTGGAAGCGCGGGCGCGCGACCTGGAGCGGGCCAGCGCATACAAATCGCAATTCCTGGCGAATATGTCGCATGAGTTGCGCACGCCTTTGAACAGTTCACTGATCCTGGCCAAGCTATTGGCCGACAATGCGTCAGGCAACCTGGATGAGGAGCAGGTACGCTTTGCGCACACGATCTACAACGCGGGCAATGACCTGCTGACGTTGATCAACGACATCCTCGACATCTCCAAGGTTGAGGCAGGCAAGCTGGAATTGGCGCCGGAAGAGGTGGTCTTGCAGGACGTGGTCGACAACCTGGCTGCGAACTTCGCGCCGCTGGCACAGGAGAAGCAGCTCGAATTCGTGGTCGACCTGTTGCCCGGCTTGCCCGAAAAACTGTATACCGACCGGCAGCGCCTTGAACAGATTCTCAAGAACCTGTTGTCGAATGCGGTCAAGTTCACCGAGCGCGGCAAGGTGATCCTGCGGGTGACGACAGGCGAAGCGGGGCTGCTGCGCTTTGCGGTGATCGATACCGGCGTTGGCATCGCGCCAGGACAGCAAGGCGCGATCTTCGATGCCTTCCAACAGGGCGACGGCACGACCAGCCGACGCTATGGCGGCACCGGACTCGGACTCTCGATTTCACGCGACCTGGCACGCCTGCTGGGCGGGGAGGTCGAGCTGTCCAGCGTGGCGGGGCAAGGCAGTACCTTTACATTGCTGCTGCCGACGCAGTGGGCGGCTGCCGCGCCTTCCGATGGGGGCAGCGCTACTGAGGGCCGCGTAAGTGCCGCGCCGCGTGCCACCGGCGCGGCCGCCGCCGACCCTCCGACGGACCCTGGTGCGCGCCCGGCCAGCCCCGGCACGCCCGACGGTGCCGACGCTGCCGCAACGCCTGCTGCCGGCCCGGCTGCGGCGCCGCCCGGCAGCGCGTCCATCCGTCCCTTCGACGACGACCGTACCGCCCCGCCGCCGCCCGAGCGCGCGGTGCTGGTCATCGAAGACGACCCCGCATTCGCCCGCATCCTGTACGACCTGGCGCACGAATCGGGTTACCGTGCCCTGGTCGCCCTCACCGCCGACGAAGGATTGCAGCTCGCCGCCGAGCACCAGCCGCAAGCCGTGCTGCTCGACATCCGTCTGCCGGACCGTTCGGGCTTATCCGTGCTGCAAATGTTGAAGGACAACCCGCAAACCCGGCATATTCCCGTGCACGTCATCAGTGCCAGCGACAATGGCGAAGCGGCCCTGCACATGGGCGCCATCGGCTTTGCCAGGAAGCCGATCGCGCGCGAAGAACTGCTGGCCATATTCGAACGCCTGGAACGGCGCTTCACGCAAAAGGTCAAGCATATCCTGCTGGTGGAAGACGACGAACGCCAGCGCGACAGCATGGTCAAGCTGATCGAGGACGAAGACATCGCCATCACGCCCGCCGCCAGCGGCGGCGAAGCCCTGCAGCAGCTGCGCTCCACGGTGTTCGACTGCATGATCATGGACCTCAAGCTGCCCGACATGCAGGGCGGCGAACTGCTACAGAAAATGTCGCAGCAGGAGATTGCCAGCTTC
>CAMLRG010000026.1 GCA_946482335.1 uncultured Duganella sp.
GGCGCCCATGTTCGCAATCGCGGCGGCGGTGTAGTTGTCCGTGAAGAAGGGATCAGCGAACAGCGTGCCCGCTTCGGCCTTGCCGCGCAGGTGCGCCAGGACCTGCGCACGCTGGCTGTTGTAGCGCTCTTCCGGCACGTGGGCGTATTCGGCGCGGATGCCGTGCGCATAGGCCTGGTATACCTCGGCTTCCTGGCCGAGGATGGCCAGGTCCACCGACAGCATGGTGTCCTTCAGCGGGTGCACGATGGCGCCGCCCTGGAAATGGTCGGTGGCGCGCACCAGGGTCGCCACCTCGTCGGCGCGCGCCGCGTCCGGCTCCAGCCCGCTGCCCAGCCACAGGCGCGCGCTGGCTTCTTCGTTCGAGACGTCGCCGGCGCCGTGGGCATACACGGCGTCGTGGAACCAGAAGGCGGCCTTGACCAGCGCCACGTCGGCGGCCGGGGCGCCCGTGTTGGCGGCCCAGGCGCGGATCTCGGCCAGGCCGTGCACCAGGTGGTCCAGGTTGTGATAATGGCGCTCGGCGCCGCCGTAGGCCGCATCGCCGGTCAGGCGCTCGAACCAGTCTGCCGAGTGCGGGCGTTCGCGCCACAGGCTGTCCCACTCCTTGCGCAGCCAGGCCAGGATCCAGGCCTGGTAGGCCGGCGCGGGGACGAATTTCTTCATGGTCCAGTTCCAGCCCACGGGCCCTTCCAGCGCCTTGACGAAGCTGGAGCTGACCGAACCGAGGTCGCGCGGCGGCATCACGAACAGCGTCTTGGAGCCGCCGATCACCTCCACATTGGTTTGCTGGATCAAATTCTCGTAATCGAAATCGGCCGTGCTGCGGATGCCGCGGATCAGGTAATCGACCCCGTTGCGCTTGGCCACGCGCGCCGTGTATTCACTCTTCACGATCTGCACGGAGACATTGTCCCAGCCGCGCTCGGCACAGCTTTCCAGCACGATGGCCTTGCGCTCCTCGGCGGAAAACTTGGGCGCCTTGGTGGAATTCTCGGACAGGAAGACCACCACTTCCTCGGCGATGGAACGCGCTTCGCCAATGACCCACATATGGCCGTTGGTGATGGGGTCCAGCGTCCCCGAGAAACCGATCTTCTGCATGCCCAGCTCCGGATGTCGAAAACGACATTCTAGCGCGGGGCAAACTCCACCGTCACTTTCAGGCCGCCCAGGCGCCCGGACGCGTCCAGCGCCAGCCTGGCGCCATGGCGTTCGGCGATGGCGCGGATGATGGCCAGCCCCAGCCCGCTGCCCTGGGCTTCGCTGCCGGGCACGCGGTAAAAGCGGTTGAACACGCGCTCGCGTTCTTCCGGCGGGATGCCGGGGCCGCTGTCTTCCACCACCAGCCGCGCCCCGGCCTGCGCGCCCGGGGCGGGCGCCAGCACCGACACGTCCACCGTACCGCCGGCCGGCGTGTACTTGACGGCATTGTCGACCAGGTTGCGCAGCAGGATCAGCAAGGCGTCGCCCTGCCCCTGCACCGTGGCTTCGTCGGCTTGCTCCAGCCCCAGGTCGATGTCGCGCGCCTGCGCGGCGCCGGCCATGTCGCCCACGCTGCGCTTGGCCAGCTCGGTCAGGTTGACCGGTTCGAGGCGGGCATCGGCCGCTTCGGTGCGGGCCAGCACCAGCAATTGCTCGACCAGGCGCGACGCCCGCTCGACGCCGGCCGACAGGCGCCCGATCGCCACGTCGCGCGCCTCGTTGCAGTCGGCGCGCGCCAGGCTGAGGATTTGCAGCTTGAGCGCGGCCAGCGGGGTGCGCAGCTCGTGCGCCGCGTCGGCCACGAAGTTCTGCTGCGCTTCGAAGGCGCTTCCGACGCGCTTGAACAGCAGGTTCAATTCCTGCACCAGCGGCCGCACTTCGTCCGGCAAATCGGCGTCGGACACTTCGGACAGGTCGTCGGCCTTGCGCGAGGCCAGCTGCCGCTGCACCCGCGCCACCGGTGCCAGCGAACCGGATACCACCCACCACACCACCAGCATCAGCACCGGCGCCATCAGCGCAATGGGGCCGACGGTGCGCAGCGCCAGCGTGCCGGCCATGCGCTTGCGCACCGACAGGTCCTGCGCAATCTGGATGGTCTGGGTCGCGGTCTGCGCCGAGAACACGCGGTACGTGGTGCCGTTGGCGCGCACGTTGGAAAAGCCCAGCACGGCGCGCTGCGGCAGTTCGGCACGCGACAGCGAGCGGAACACCTGGATGCCGTCCGGCGTCCATACCTGCACCACCATCTCGTCGTTGCCGGGGTCATTGGGGTCGGTATTGCCGGTGGCGGCCATCGGCGCGTTGGAGCGCAGCGACATCGCCATCTGCTGCATGTGGTAGTCGAAGATCTGGTCGGCGTCGTTCAGGGCCGAACTGTAGGCGATCATGGCCTGCGCCACGGCAGCCATGGTGATCGCCGCCAGCAGGAACCATAGCAGGCGCCCACGCAGCGAGTGCGTGACGTTGACCTTCGGGACCGCCATCATCATGCCTTGGGCACCATGTAGCCGAGGCCGCGCACGTTCTGGATCAGGTCCGACCCGAGCTTCTTGCGCAAGCCGTGGATATACACTTCGACCGCGTTGGAATTGACTTCATCCTTCCAGCTGTACAGCTTTTCCTCCAGCTGGGCGCGCGACAGCACGATGCCGGGGCGCGCGATCAGGGCTTCCAGCACGGCCCACTCGCGGGCCGACAGGCTGACCGGCTGGCCGTTGGCGATCACTTCGCGTGTTTGCGGATTGATCGAGACGCCCTTGTGCTCGAACACCGGTTCGGCGCGGCCGGCGGCGCGGCGCAGCAAGGCGCGGATGCGTGCCAGCAGCTCGTCCAGGTCGTACGGTTTGAGCACGTAATCGTCGGCCCCGGCATCGAGTCCGGCAATGCGCTGTGCGACCGCGTCGCGCGCGGTGGCCACCAGCACCGGGGTCAATTCCTTGCGCGCACGCATGGAGCGCAACACTTCCAGCCCATCCTTCTTGGGCAGGCCCAGGTCCAGCAGCACCAGGTCGTACGTCTGGGTTTGCAGGGCCGTATCGGCCATGGCGCCATCCTTGACCCAGTCGACCGCGTAGTGCTCGGCCCGCAGCAGGTCGAGCACCACCTCGCCGATCATCGTGTCGTCTTCTACCAGCAGGAGGCGCATTCCATTCCTTTCTTGTTATTAACCGAGGCGCACCGGGATAAAGATGCGGTCCTCGCCGCGCTGGATCAGCAGCGCGACGGATTTGGTCGATTTTGCCACGAGATCGCGCACCTCGCCCACCGAATTGACCGGGCGCCCGTTCACGGACAACAGCACGTCGCCCGGCTGCACCCCGGCGCTGGCGGCCGCCCCGCCGGCATCCTCGATCAGCAAGCCCGTGGCCAGGCCCGATTCACGGCGTTCCAGCGGATCCAGCTGGCGCAGCGCCAGGCCGAGGCGCAGCCGGGCGGCGGCCTCGTCGTTCTGCACGGCCGCCACATTGCGCTCGGCGGCATTGCCCAGCTTGCCTTCCAGCGTGACGGACTTGCCCTGGCGCCAGACTTCCAGCGTGACCTTATCGCCCGGCAAGGCCTGGCCCACCATGGCCGGCAGGTCGCCGGAAGCGACGATCTTCTGGCCATTCATCTTGCGGATCACGTCGCCCGCCTTGAGGCCGATCCTGTCGGCCGGACCGCCGCGCTCGACATTCGATACCAGCGCGCCCTCCGGCGATTCCAGGTTGAAGGAATCGGCGAAGCCCTGGTTCACTTCCTGCACCATCACGCCCAGGCGTGCGTGCACCACCTTGCCGGTCGACACCACCTGGTCGCGGATGCGGGTCGCCACGTCGATCGGGATCGAGAACGACAAGCCCTGGTAGCCGCCGCTCTGGCTGTAGATCTGCGAGTTGATGCCGATCACTTCGCCCTTGGTGTTGAACAGCGGGCCGCCCGAGTTGCCGGGGTTGATCGCCACGTCGGTCTGGATGAACGGCACGTTCGAATCGTCCGGCAGCGAGCGGCCCTTGGCGCTCACCACGCCGGCCGTCACGGTGTTCTCCAGGCCGAACGGCGAGCCGATGGCCAGCACCCATTCGCCGACTTTCACGTCGCCGGAGCGGCCCAGCGGCACCACCGGCAGGTTCTTGGCATCGATCTTCAGCACCGCCACGTCGGTCTTGGGGTCGGAACCCAGCACCTTGGCGCGGAATTCGCGGCGGTCGGTCAGCTTGACCGTGACTTCGCTGGCGTCGCGCACCACGTGGGCATTGGTCAGGATGATGCCGTCGGCGCTGACGATGAAGCCGGAACCGACGCCGTGCGACGGCGCGGGGGCGCCGCCGCGGCCGCGCGGTACCGGCACCTGGAAGCGGCGGAAGAATTCATAGAACGGATCGTTTTCCGCCTCGTCGTCGCCGCCGCGGAATTGCGCCTTGGTGGTGCCGGTGGTGCTGATGTTCACCACGGCCGGACCATTGCGCGAGGCGATCACGCTGAAGTCCGGCAGGGAAATCATCGGCGCCGGCACCGGCGCCGGCGCGCCCTGGGCGGCATTGGCCGGGGCAGTGGCGGTGGCGACGGGACGCGGCGATGCAAAGGCCTGGCTCTGCTGGACAGCGATGGCTGCACCGGCACCGATCACACCGGCAGTGGCCAGGGCCAGGAACATGGTGGTGGCGTTGCGCATGGTTTGACTCCTGAAGAAGATGACTCTCAACGGCTCAAATATGCGGCAGGAAACTTAGACATGTCTTAATGCGGCGTCGGACATTTTTACGCGCGTCTCCCGCCAGGGGCGAAAAGCGGCTGGCACGAGGTATGCGTGATAGCTGGCGCAGGCTCCTGTCAACACATTTTCCCTGGAGAACAGCCATGTATGCCATTTCGAAAACCCTTGCCGCCGGCGCGCTGGCCCTGGCCACGCTCGGCGCCACGGCCGCCCCGATCTTTTCCGTCAATGAGGGTTCATTCTTCGCGCCGCCGGGAGTGACCGCCTCTTTCAATGCGGACGCCGTCAACGGCTTTTCGTCCAACCGCATCCACCACATGGCCGGCGACCCCGCCACGGTCTACCACGGCGCCGGGTATGCCGTCTTCAACGGCTTCTCGCTGGCCAGCGCGCCGGTCCCGGGCAGCGTGACCAAGGTCAACAACGAATACGGGCTGTACGCGGTATTCACCCAGACGTTCACCTGCAGCGCGGCGCTGTCGCCGGGCATCTCCTGCACCAACACGGCCTTCCATTTCGAATTGTGGGCCGATCCGGACAACGACAACACGTACTCGCTGGCCACCATCGGTGCCGACCCGACCGTCACCGGTGTCGGAACGCAATACAAACTGGCGACCGGCGACCTGACCAGCGGCGTGGGCGGCCTGGATGCGCTGGGCGGCGCCTTCCAGAACCTGAACTTCACGTTCGACCTGTATGACGACCCGCTCGGCCCGGACGGTTTCGACTTCTTCGTCGACCCGATTCCGTTCTACAGCGCGGCCTTCTCGGCCTTCAACAACACGTCGCAGGGCATCATCTGCGATACGGCGGGCTGTGTCGGCGCCAGCATCGTCGCCATCAATTCCGAGGCCGGCATCCTCGACTTCAACGGCGTGCCGGAGCCGGGCAGCCTGTCGCTGCTTGGACTGGGCTTGCTGGGACTGGCGGTACGGCGCAGCAAACAGCGCTGACCGGCCACGGCCCCGTCTGCCAGCGGGGCCATCTTTCTTCAATGCTCTGCTTGCCTGGCAAAAGTGCGCATGCCAGTATGCCCTTCTGTACGGAGCATATTCGATGAAACGCCCACCAGACGAGACTGCTACGCTCGATGTGCCGGCCCAGGCCACCCTCCACGACGACCCCTTGGTGGCGGAAGTACCGGACGTGGTCACGCAAGAGCGCGATTTCGGCATCCGCCTGGTCGATACGCCGCAAGGACGCAACCAGGCCAGCATGCTGATCCACCGCATGTATGGCTGGCGCGGCTTTGCCGGCGACCACGCCCTGCAGCAGGACCCGAACCGCGTCACGCTGATGGCCAGCCACCGGGGCCAGGCGGTCGGCACCTTGAGCGTCGGCCTGGACAGCCCGCAGGGCTTGCTGGCCGACCAGTTGTTCAAGCACGAACTGGACCCCTACCGCGCCAGCGGCGCGCGCTTATGCGAGATCATCAAGTTTGCTTTCGACATGGCCGGCGCCACCAAAGCCTACCAGGCCGCCCTGTTCCACCTGGCCATCATCACGGCGCGCGACCTGCACCAGTGCAGCCATATGTTCATCGAAGTCCAGCCGCGCCACAAAGCCTTCTTCGACCATGCGCTGGGTTTCCGGCAGATCGGCGACGTGCAGATGAACCCGCGCGTCAATGTGCGCGGCATCCTGATGGGTGTCGAAATATCTTTCATGACCGCGCAGATCCAGCGCTGGGGCGGCAAAGGCCCGCAGCCCGGCGTGCGCTCGTTTTACCCCCTGTTCTTTTCGCCGCAGGAAGAGCAAGGCATCCTCCAGCGCATGCGCCAGTTGCCGCCATGATGGCCACGCCCTTCGATTACGCCCTGGCGTTTTCCCGCAACCTGGGCTGGGTGACGCCCGACGAGCAAGACCGGCTGCGCGGCAAACGGGTGGCCATCGGCGGCATGGGCGGCGTCGGCGCATGGTATTTGCTGACGCTGGCCCGGCTCGGCATTGGCCATTTCCATATCGCCGACTTCGACCGCTACGAGTTGCCCAACATGAACCGGCAAGCGGCGGCCGGCATGTCCACCCTGGGCCAGCCCAAGGTGGAGGCGGCGGCCCGCCTGGCGCTCGACATCAACCCCGAGGCTGCCATCCGCCGCTTTGGCGAGGGCATCACGGCGGCCAATGTGGATGCCTTCCTGGCCGGCGTGGACTTGTACCTCGACGGCCTGGACTTTTACGCCTTCGAAGCGCGCCGCCTGGTGTATGGCCGCTGCGCGGCGCAGCGCATCCCCGCCACCATGGTGGGCCCGCTGGGCATGGGTGCCGCTTGCCTGAACTTCTTGCCGGGAAAAATGGGCTTCGAGGAATACTTCCAGTGGGGCGAACTGCCGGAAGTGGACAAGGCGGTGCGCTTCCTGGTCGGGCTGGCACCGGCCGCCCTGCACGCGCCCTACCTGGTATGGCCGGCCGGAGTCGACCTGGCGCAGCGCCGCGGCCCCTCCACCAGCATGGGCTGCCAGCTGTGCGCCGGCATTGCCGGCAGCCAGGCGCTGAAGATCCTGCTGGCGCGCGGCAAGGTGCTGGCGGCCCCGCATGGTTTCCAGTACGACGCTTACCGCGACAAGCTGGTCATCACCTGGCGTCCCTGGGGCAACCGCCATCCGCTGCAGCGGCTGGCGATGCTGCTGGCCAAGCGCCGCTTTGCGCCGTCGGCTTGAACGATGCAGCCGATCGACCACATCCTGGAATTGGCGCGCTGGGCACCCAGCGGCGACAACCAGCAGACCTGGCGGTTCGAGATCGCCGGCCCGCAGCATTTGCGGGTGCACACCTACGACACCCGCGCCGACAGCGTGTATGACCTCGATGGACGCGCCGGGCAACTGGCGGCCGGCATCCTGCTGGAAACCATCGCCATCGCCGCCAGCGCCCACGGCCTGCGCGCCGACGCCACCCGCCAGCCGCTGGGCGCGCACGGCGAGAGCCGCCTGCGGTTCGACGTCCGGCTGGCGCCCGATCCCGCCATCGTGCCCAGTGTGCTGTTGCCGGCGATCGTGCAGCGCACGGTGCAGCGGCGCCCGATGCGCAGCACGCCGGTGTCCGCGCAGCAGCTGGCGCAGCTGGCGGCGGCGGTGGGCGACGGCTTCCGCCTGCAATGGCTGGCGGCGCTGCCGGCGCGCTGGCGCGCAGCGCGCCTGATGTTCGCCAACGCGCGGGTGCGACTGACCATGTACGAAGCTTACCTGGTGCACAGGAAAATCATCGACTGGGACAAGCGCTTCAGCGAAGACAAGATCCCCGACCAGGCCTTGGGCCTGGACCGCGGCACGCTCAGGCTGATGCGCTGGGCCATGGCCAGCTGGCAGCGCCTGTCGCGCATCAACCGGCTGGCCGGCACCTGGGCCACGCGGCTGCAGATGGATTGGTGGCCGGGCCTGGCCTGTTCCGCCCACGTCGTGCTGCGCGCCGAGCGCGGCCTTGGCACAGTGGACGATTATGTCGCCGCCGGCCGCGCCTTGCAGCGCTTCTGGCTGACGCTGACCAATATGGGCTACTTCATGCAGCCGGAGACGACGCCGCTCATTTTTGCCCGCTATCTGGACGAGGGGCGCCGCTTCACCGCGCAGCCGCAAGTGCAGCGCATGGCGGAACGGCTGCGCCCCCGCACAGCAGCCTTGCTGGCGGGGGCGCAGGGTGAGCCTTTCTTCATCGGCCGTGTGGGCGCCGGGCCGGCGCCGCAGGCGCGCTCCGTGCGCAAGCCGGTGGCGCGCCTGATGCGGCGCAAAACTTAAGCCGCTTGCTGCTCCAGTGCTTTGTGGTTGACCACGCCGTCAATGGCGATCTTGCGCGGCTTCAGGGCTTCCGGAACTTCGCGCTGCAGCTCGATGGTGAGCATGCCGTTGTCGAAGGAAGCGCCGTTCACTTTGACGTGGTTGGCCAACTGGAAGCGCTGTTCGAAGTCGCGGAAGGCGATGCCACGGTGCAGGAAGGTCTTTTCCTGGCCGTCTTTCTGCTTGCGGCCGACGATGGTCAGCGAATCGCGCTCGGTGGTGATGTCGATCTCGCTACGGTCAAAGCCGGCCAGGGCCATCACGATACGGTACTGGTCTTCGGAGACCAGCTCGATGTTGTAGGGAGGATAGCTGGGCTGGTCGCCGCGGTGGGCGTCATTCAGCATCTGGGCCAGGCGGTCGAAACCGATGGCGGAACGATACAGGGGAGTCAGGTCAAAAGTACGCATTTTCATATCCTTTCAAAGTTAAGCGATATATCTTCCAGCGGTCCCCGTCTGGGCAACCGCTGGTTCCGATATAGGCGCCCGAAAACGGTTTTCAAGAGCTTTTTTTGGCCCAGGAAAACCGGCACACCGGTGTCTGACCCGGGGGGTCAGACACCTGCCCTACCGGTTTTACGTTTTGAAACATTCGCTCCCACCCTGCGTGCTACACTCGCCCGTCGCACTTTCCCCGTTGAAATAAATGAAACTGTCTACCCCAACCGCCATCGCCCTGCTGCTGGGCGCGGCCTTCAGCGCCCATGCCGGCCAGCCCATCCCCGCCCCGGCCGACCAGCCTTATCCAGGCACCATCGTGATGAAGGTGGATGCGTCCAACACCGCCCAGAACATCGTGCGCATCCAGCAAACCATCCCCGCCAGGCCGGGCAAGATGACGCTGCTGTTCCCGCAGTGGGTGACGGCGCAGCACGGCCCGACCGGCGCGCTGAACCAGTTTGCCGGCTTCAAGGCCAGCGCCAACGGCAAGCCGCTGTCCTGGCGGCGCGACAATGTGAATGTGTTTGCCTTCCATCTCGACGTGCCGGCTGGCGTGCAGGCGATCGAGGTGGAATACCAGCACCTGGCCCCGACCGAGGCAGCGCAAGGGCGCACGTCGGTCACGCCGGACATGCTGGGCATCCAGTGGCAGTCGATGACGGTGTATCCGGCCGGCTACGCCACCCGCCGCATCCCGATCCAGACCACGCTGACGCTGCCGGCCGGCTGGCAATACGGCTCCGCGCTGGAAGAAGCGGAACGCAAGGGCGACGTGGTGCGCTTCAAGACCACCGACGTGGAAACTTTCGTCGATTCGCCGCTGTTCGCCGGCCGCCACTTCAAGCGCTTCGACCTCGATCCGGGCGCCGCGCGTCCGGTACACCTCAACGTGGTGGCCGACAATGCGGAAGCGCTGGACGCCATGGCGGAGCACATCGAACTGCACCGCAACCTGGTCAAGCAGGCGTACAAGCTGTTCGCATCCCAGCACTACAAGCATTACGACTTCCTGTTCGCGCTGAGCGACGAATTCGGCCGCGTGGGCCGCGAGCACCACCAGTCCAGCGAAAATGCGCTGAAGCCCGATTACTTCACCGAGTGGTCCAAGAGCGAATCCGACCGCGGCCTGTTGCCGCACGAGTTCACCCACTCCTGGAACGGCAAGTTCCGCCGCCCGAAAGGCCAGGAAGTACTGAACTTCAACACCCCGCTGCAGAACGACCTGCTGTGGGTGTACGAAGGCCAGACCACCTATTACGGCCAGGTCCTGGCGGCGCGTTCCGGCCTGATGAAGGCGGCCAGCATCAAGGACATCATTGCCAGCACGGCTGCCCGCTACAGCATCATGAAGGGCCGCGACTGGCGTTCGGTGCAGGACACCACCTACGACCCGATCATCAATGCGCGCCGCGCCATCCCGTGGTCGAACTACCAGCGCAGCGAAGACTATTACGCCGAAGGCTCGCTGATCTGGCTGGACGTGGACACCAAGATCCGCGAACTGTCGGGCGACAAGCGCTCGCTGGACGACTTTTCCGCCAAATTCTATGGCGTGCAGGATGGCCGCGTGGACGCCCTGTATTACACCTTCGACGAGATCGTCAAGGTGCTAAACGGCGTGCAGCCGCACGACTGGGCCAGTTTCCTGCGCACCCGGGTCGAGGAACTGGGCCCGGTGCCGATGGACGGCATCACCCGCGCCGGTTACAAGCTGGTGTTCGCCGAGAAGCCGACCGATTTCCTGAAGGCGGCCGAAGAGCGCAACAAATCGGCCGACTTCACGTATTCGCTGGGCTTCAACGTCGGCAACGAGGGCAAGATCGAAGCCATCCAGTGGGAAGGCGTCGGCTTCAAGGCTGGCCTGTCCGGCAACACCACCCTGCTGGCAGTGAATGGCCGCGCTTACAAGGCTGAACTGCTGCGCAAAGCCATCACCGAAGCGAAGGCCAGCAGGAAGCCGATCGAATTGCTGGTCAAACGCGGCCAGCAATACCGCACCGTCGCGCTGGACTACTACGACGGCTTGAAGTACCCGCGCCTGGAACGCATCGAGGGCACGCCGGACCGCCTGGAAGCCATCCTGGCGCCGCGCCAGTAAGCCTGGCCTGGCGGGCGCGCTGCCGTGCGCCCGCCGCGTGCGCCCCGCGCTAGAGTGGGCGCCATGTACACCGTCTACACCTGGAGCACGCCCAATGGGCGCAAGCCCCTGATCATGCTGGAAGAACTCGGTGCGCCGTACCAGGTGGCGCCGGTCGATTTGCGCGAACATGAACAGTTCGCGCCGGACTTCCTGGCCATCTCGCCCAACAATAAGATCCCCGCGCTGCGCGACGAATCGCTCGCCCTGTTCGAGAGCGGCGCCATCCTCACCTATCTGGCCGAGCGGCACCGGCGCTTCCTGGCAGCCGACGGGCCGCCACGCTATCGCACCCTGCAATGGGTGTTCTGGCAAGTCGGCGGCCTGGGCCCCATGCTGGGGCAACTGGGCTTTTTCGAAAAACAGGATACGGCCCTGGCCAAGGAACACTTCGTCGCCGAAGCGGAGCGGCTGCTGAATGTGCTCGACCGCGCGCTGGCGGGCAGCCCCTACGTCGCGGGCGACGAGTACACGATCGCCGATATCGCCTGTTACCCGTGGACGCAAGCGGCCGCCGAGCACCTCAAGCTGAACCTGTCCGGCAAACCCGCGGTGCAGCGCTGGCTGGCCCTGGTCGGCAGCCGCCCCGCGGTGGAACGGGCCATGGCGTGGGCGCCCGCTAAGTCTTGAGGTAGCGCGCGCTCCAGGCGGCGATCAGGTTGGCCACATACACGGCATCGTCACGGCTGCTCAGCAGGTGGTCCGCCGTGTCGAGCGAAATGAAACTCTTCGGGTGCTTGGCCGCCGTAAAGATTTCCAGGGCATTGTTGATGGCCACCGTGGCATCGCCCGGCGCATGCATGACCAGCAAGGCCTTGCGCAGGCTTGCGATCTTGTTGCGCAAGCTGTTTTCGGCCACGTCTTCCAGGAATTGGCGCTTGATGCGGAAGGGCCGTCCCGCCAGCTGCACCATGGCTTCCCCCTGGGCCGTGATCGCATCGATCTGCTCACCGAAAAGATGGGTCACGTGGACCGGGTCGCTGGGCGCGGCAATGGTCACCACGGCCTGCGCTTCCGGCACGCTGCCGGCAAAGGCCAGCGTCGCCGCGCCGCCCAGGCTATGCCCGATCAGCAGACGCGGCGCCTGGAATTCGCGCCGCAAGAAGTCGGCCGCCGCCTGCAGGTCGGCCACATTGGAGGAGAAATTGGTGTTGGCGAAATCGCCTTCGCTGGCGCCCAGCCCGGTGAAGTCGAAGCGCAGCACGGCAATGCCATGCTCGGTCAAGGCTTGCGCGATGCGGCTGGCCGCAAACACATCCTTCCCACAGGTAAAGCAATGGGCAAACAAGGCATAGGCGCGCACGCCGGCGTCCGGCGAGTCCAGCCGCGCCGCCAGCGTGTGGCCGGCCGCCCCAGGGAATTCGAGTCGTTGTGCGTGCATGTCCGCTCCTTCCACATTGGGCCACATCATACGCTGCTTTTTGCAAGCTTACCCGCCATCGACCAGGCGGTTCAGCACCGCCTGCAATTGATCCCCCATGCGTTCCAGGTCGGCGGCGGCATCGTGCAGTGCCGCCGTCTCGCCGCGCTCCCTATGGCCGATGAGTTTGCGCGCCAGCGCATGCTGTGCCTCGTGCAGGCGGTGAGCGATGTTGACCAGCTGGCCGCTTTGGGTGCCCGGGAGCGCGTCCTCAAACCACATGTCGAGCCGGCACTTTTCCTCGAGGAAAGCCTGCACGGGCTCGCCGCCATTGCGGACATGATTCAGCAAGGACCTGGTCCAGGCTTGATGTTCCACGCCGGCCACCAGCAACTGCGCCCTGTTGCGGTCGAGGACGCGGCAGCCAGCCAGTCCCTGCGGCAGGCGCCAGGCGGCGGCCCAGTCCATCAGTTGCTGTGCCGGCATGGGACGCGCGATGCCGTAGCCCTGTCCCATCAGGCAGCCCATCTGCACCAGCATGCGCGCATGCGCGACGCTTTCCACGCCTTCCGCGATCACTTCGCGCTTGAAGGCAGCCGCCATGCCGAGCACCCCCTCCAGGATGGCCAGGTCGTCCGAATCGACCAGCATGTCGCGCACAAAGCTCTGGTCAATCTTGATGCGCTTGGCCGGCAATTGCTTGAGGTAGAGCAAGGAAGAATAGCCGGTGCCGAAGTCGTCCAGCGCAAACGGCACCCCAAGCGCTGCGCATTCCGCAATGGTGTGGGAGACGTGGCCGATATCGTCCAGCGCGCTGGTTTCCAGCACTTCCAGCTTGATCCGGCCGGCCGCCACGCGCGGGTTGGCTTGCAGTTTGGCGCGCAGGCGCTCGACGAAATCGCGCTCCTGCAGCTTCGGGCTGCTCATGTTGACGCTGATCGCAACATCCAGGCCCTGCGCCAGCCATGCCTGGTGCTGGCGCAACGCTTCGTCCAGCACCCAGTTGTCCAACGAAGCGGCGATCGGGTGCCCCTCGACCAGCGGCAGGAAGTCTGCAGGTGGCAGCAGGCCGCGTTCCGGGTGCTGCCAGCGGATCAATGCTTCCACCGAATTCAGTTCGCCCGTCTGCAGGTGGACGATGGGCTGGTAGTGCAGCTCGAATTCACCTCTGGCAATGGCGCCGGCAATGGCGGCACGAGGCCCGTTCGCCTCGAGCCCGATCGGCGGCACGTCTTCGCCAAACAGCGCGTAGCGGTTTTTGCCCAGTGTTTTGGCGCGGTACATGGCCTGGTCGGCCTGGCGCATCAGCTGGTCGGCATCGATTTCCACCGATTGCGGATACACGGCAACGCCGACGCTGCCGGTGACTTTCAGCACCCGGCGCCCGACCTCGACGGGCGTCGCGACCGCTTCCAGCAGGCGCGCCACCATCGGCATGAAGTCGGCGGCATCCTGCAGGCCATCGAGCACCACCACGAATTCGTCGCCGCCCAGGCGGCATACGGTATCGCACTCGCGCGTGGCATGCGTCATGCGTTCGCTCAGCGCCACCAGCAATTGGTCGCCATACTCATGGCCCAGTTCATCGTTGACCGCCTTGAATCCGTCCAGGTCCAGGTAGGCCACCACCAGCCGGCTGCCGCGGCGCCGTGCCTGCGCCATGGCTTGCTGCAGGCGGTCGGCCAGCAGGCGCCGGTTCGGCAAGCCGGTCAGCGGGTCGTAGTGCGCGATACGGTCGAGATGCTGCGCCTGCAAGGTTTGCTTGGTGATATCGGAGAAGATGCCGACATAGTTGAGCGCCTTGCCGCGCGCATTGCGGATGCCGGTAATGGTCAGGCGCTCGACATACAGTTCGCCCGATTTGCGCCGGTTCCACACCTCGCCCTGCCAGAAGTTGTCATTGTGCAGGCGTTCCCACATGCCATCATAAAACTCCGCGCTTTGCCGGCCGGAGCTCAGCATGGCGGGGTTGCGGCCGCAAGCTTCGGCGCGCGTGTAGCCGGTGATTTTTTCAAAGGCGCCGTTGACGTCGATGATGGTGGCGTCGGCGGCCGTGATCATGATGCCTTCCCCGGCGTGCAGGAAAACGCTGGCGGCGAAACGCAGTTTTTCTTCGTTGCGCTTGCGTTCGGTGACGTCGCTCAAGGTGCCCGAAATGCCGATCACGGCGCTGTCCGCCCCCAGCGTCAGCCGGGCGAACACTTCGACCCAGCGGAAGCTCTGGTCGCGGTGGAGGTAACGGATTTCGTGACGGCAATACTCGGTTTCACGCCTGATCAGCGGCATGAAACGCTGCTGGTTCAGCTTGCGGTCTTCCGGCCACAGGTATTTGAGGAAGGGCTTGCCCAGGCTGTCCTGCACGGCATGGCCGGTCAACTCTTGCCAGGCTGGATTGAGGAAAGTCCAGCACCCCGCGGCATCCGTCTGGAACACGACCTCCTTGAGGTTGTCCAGCACGGATTCCGCGAGCCTTGCGCGCTGGCCGGCGTTGGGGAAGGAAGGTAGGGTAGACATCGGCCGATTGTAGTGGCCTTGCGCGCATCCAAAACATGCTCTGGATCAAATTTGTTTTATTTGTGAACTAGCTATCAAAATGATATTAAGCAAACAGGCCGTGCAGGTACCAGCGCGTTTCGTCGCTGCCGGGCGTGCGTTCGCGGAATACCCAGTAGTAGGCATGGTCTTCACCCTCGGCAATGAAGTAGTCGCGCGCTTGCGTCTCGCTCCACCAGCCCGCTTCGATGCGCTCGGCCGTCGAGACCATGCGCAAGGGCGAGCAATAGAAGGGACGGTGGTCGCGCATCAGCAGCTGGATCGGCTTGGGCAGCAGGAAGGCCGGGCGCGGCAAGGCACGCGGCGGCAATTGGGCCGCCACGTCGGCCGGACGCACTTTCTCGTGCAGCGGCACCCAGCGGTTGGCCACTTCGGGGCGGTAGTCGGCTTTCGGATAGGGTTGCAGCACATTGTCCGCCCCGAGCCGGGCCACCAGCACTTCGAACAAGCGCTGGCGGTCTTGCGGGCTGCCGCCCGGTTCGGGGAACAGCGAATCGCTGAGCGGCGCCATCGGCGCCACCTCGGCCGCTTCCAGCACCAGGCCGATGGCCGGCGCCGGCAATTCCACCTTGGCCAACCGTTCCTTGAGCAGGCGCACGATGTGCTCATCGCGCCAGGTGGGCTCGGCCAGCGTCACGTCCACCGGCGTGGGCGGGCAAGCCGCACGGCCGCGCTCATGCTCCAGCAGCAGGCGCAGGCGCGACACGGCGAACTGGTGGGCGCACAGCCAGCCGGTCAGCTGCTGCAGCAACCGGCAGGCGCCCGCCAGCAGCAGATCCGTGTTGTCGATGCGGCCGAACAGTTCCAGTTTGGCCTGGAAGCTGGGCGGCGCTTCCAGCCAGACGTGCATTTCGGGCGCCAGGCCTTGCGCGGCATCGAGCATGTCCAGCACTTCACTGCCGCAGCGGCGCTGCAAGCCGGGACGCGGCAGGCGCACCAAGTCGCCGATAGTGAGGCAGCCGATCCCGTCCAGCCAGCGCAGGTGGCGCTGCAGAGGCGGCAGCAAGCCGACCGGCAAGCGCTGCAGGCGGCGCAGCAGGCGGTCCAGCTTGAGGGTACGGCCGCCGCCCGCGCGCGCCAGCAGCCAGGCGCCGCGCGCCGTGGGCGCCACGCCCAGCACGCCGCTGAAACCGAGCTGGTGCAGGCTATGCCGCACCAGGCGGCACAGGCGGCGGATGCCGCCGAACAGGCGCAAACTGGCGCCCACGTCCAGCAGCAAGGTGGCCCCCTCGCCTTCGGCCACCTGGGGCGTGTACTGCAGCATGGCCATGGCGACCGCGTGCAGGGCTTCCTGTTCCAATGGCGGGGCGCGCTCGTGCATCTGGGCTTCCGGGGCCAGCATCAGGGCGCCGCTGCGGCGCATGCCGGGACGCACGCCCAGCAGATGGGCGCGGTACGACACCGCCAGCACGCCTTCCTGTTCCAGCACCACGGTGCACAGGTCATCCGACCAGGGCGGGCAGAATACTTCGAGCGGTAGCCGGGGCAGGTATAGGCCGATCCACAGACGCATGGCGTTGCAGCAAGGTTGGGGTTAATGGAAGGAACAGCGGCGTGTCGCGCTGCGGTCCGCGCCGTTTGACGAATTCGATATTGATGCCGCCGGGCGCCGGGCGCAGCGCCAGCCGCAGCGGCGCGGGCGAGGCATCCTGGGCGGCGGCAAGGGGCCGCAGCAGGAAGAACAGCGTTTCGCCGCACTGGGCCGCCAGGTGCAGGCGGCGCAGCGATTCGGTCCGGATATGCTGTTGCCACAGCAGCAGCGCGCCGCAACTGCCGCTGCGCAGGACTTGCTCGGCCGCCCACAAGCTGTCGGCGGTTTTACCGGTGTTGCGGATCCACAGCAGTTGCTGTGGCGGCAAATCCAGCGCCAGGGTTTGCGGGGTGTACGGTGGTTGCACCAGCGCAACTGGACGCTTTTGGCTGGCCAGCGATGGTTGCAATAATCGCAATTCACCAATGCCGGCTTGCGGCAAGAGCAATTCCGTCAGGACACCCACAGGCCAGCCCCCTCCCGGCAATTGGTGGGAGAACACTGGAATACCGGTATCCACACAGGACGTGGCTCCCTTGCTGAGTTGGGAGGCCAGCCAGAGGGCCGGGTGCAGGGGTTGTGGGTCGAGGAGCGCCATTTGCGGAAAATACTGTATATGCGTACAGTATAATCCTATGGGCGCGCGGAGAAAACCTGTTTCAGCGTTTGGGCTTCCAACACCGCTTCACCCCACCGGGCAAGCTGCTCTGGACTGGCTTTGGCAAGGCGCTTCCTCACCGCCGGTGACAATGCACCAAAGCGGTGACCAAGCTGGCGCTCAAGCACTTCCGCCGCCCCTTCTTGCCGACCTTGAGCGAGACCAAGCTTGATGCCACGCTTCTCCCCTCGCTTCTCACCTCGCTTCTCCCCTTTTTCAATCAACAATTGATCATATGGACTGAGCCATTCCATCTTGCGCCTCCTTTCAAGCCGTTTGATATTCCGCCACAACCGGAATTCCAATTCGGCCGGTAAGGCCAACAGCCAGCGGACGACCAGAAACAAATCAATAATACGCCGCTTACCCCATCCCCGTTCGTACAAAAGCCTGGTCAGGCGCCATAGCGCGGCATAGCGCGCTTCCGGCTTGCCACGCGTTTCTTGCGCCAGCAGATGCGCAGCCGTCACCCATTCAAAGATATTGCGTTCAAGCAGAAGTTCCTCAACCAGTTCCGCATACGCTTTGATATTCGCCACGGCAAACTTAATACCCATTTCGGTACCGAGCACGCTGATATGGAATGCGTCCTGACGCCAACGCTTGCCCGCATCAGCCAGAACCACCAAGCTTGCAACCGGCAGCCGATAGGCTTTGTACAGGCTGTAGTTGTAATCAAAAATGCGCTCCGCCAATTTGGGGTCGTGTTGCGCTTGCACTTCAATATGCAGCAAGATTTCTCGGCCATCGAGCAGAAAAACGCAAATAAGCAAGTCGGCAATTAAGGTATGTGGACCGCTTCTTCGGCTACCCTCGTTGATCTCCTTGTCGCACAAGCGTGGCGGGCGGCGCCAATCGATCATTTCCCAACACTGCGGAAAGAAGAAGGCGCAGAAATCTGCCAGATTGCGCTTGAGCGCCCACTTCCAAGGGGAGTCGTAGTGATCGGCCATTAGCTCAGCCTAATGGCGCGTGCGGGATGCCGCTATCGGTTTGCGCAAGAAATATCTGCGTCATCGCCCCGCTGGTAGAATCGGCAATATTGCCAACTTAACTTCCCAGAGCCATGCAACTGATCGGCGCCGTCCTGTTTGCCCTCGCTTTACTGCACACCTTCAGCGCGAAAGCGTTCGAGCGCTTGGCGCATAAGGTCCCGCGCCATCGCGGCTTGCTGCATTTGCTGGGCAAAGTGGAAGTGGTGTTCGGTTTCTGGGCCATGGTGCTGCTGGTGGTGATGGCCGTCGTGGCGGGGCCGCAGAACGCGATCGCTTATGCGGAAACGCAGCAGTACACCGAGCCGCTGTTCGTCTTTGTGGTGATGGTGGTGGCGGCATCGCGGCCGGTGCTGGACTTCGTGCAGCGCCTGGTCGACACGCTGGCGCGCGGCCGCCCCTTGCTGCAAGCGTGGATGGGGCTTGCGCTGGTGCCGCTGGCCGGCTCGCTGATCACCGAACCGGCGGCGATGACACTGGCCGCGCTGATGCTGGCGCCGCAAATCTTCCGCGACGGCGTGCCCGAGTGGCAGAAGTACGGCGCGCTCGGCGTGCTGTTCGTCAACGTGTCGATTGGCGGAACGCTGACTGCCTACGCCGCGCCTCCGGTGTTGATGGTGGCGGCGACCTGGCAGTGGGACAGCGCCTTCATGGCTGCCCACTTCGGCTGGAAAGCCACGCTGGCGGTAATCGTCAACGCGACGGCCATCACCTGGCTGCTGCGCGGGCACCTGCGCAACCGCTCCAGCGACGGCTCGCCTGCGCTGACGGCACGCGCACCAGCGCCGCTGTGGACCAGCATCATCCACCTGGCATTCCTGGCTGCCGTGGTGGTGCTGGCACACCATCCCGTGCTGTTCCTCGGCCTGCTCCTGTTTTTCCTTGGCTTCACCAGCGCCTATCCGCAGCACCAGTCGCCGCTGATCTTGAAGGAAGCCTTGCTGGTCGGTTTCTTCCTGGCAGGCCTGGTCGTACTGGGCAGCATGCAGCAATGGTGGCTGCAACCGATTGTCGAAAGCCTGCAGCCGGTGGCCCTGTTCTTCGGCGCCATGGGCTTGACTGCCATCACCGACAACGCCGCCCTCACCTATCTCGGCTCGCTGATCGACGGCATCACGCCGCAAGCGCAATACATGCTGGTGGCAGGCGCCGTGGCCGGCGGCGGCCTGACGGTGATCGCCAACGCACCGAATCCTGCCGGTGTCGCGCTGCTGCGAAAAGGATTCCGCGACGAATCAATCGGCGCCCTCGGCTTGCTGGCGGGCGCCCTGGCGCCGACTGCTGTTGCAGCCCTCGCATTCTTCTTGTAGGACAAGGCCGCGCTAGCGTAGCGCGCGCCTTGCGCACGCGGCTTACGCTATTCTGGTTCACATCCCGTTCACACCAATGAGGAGACCAGAATGAGCTATCTAGACCGCGACAAATTCGGCATCTATCGCGACCGCGACGATAACGATGGGCCAGGTCCGCGCCTGATGGGCGCCGATACGCTGATGGGCGAAGACGTCTATAACCGCCAGGAAGAGGATCTCGGCGACATCAAGGAAATCATGCTCGACATGCAGACCGGCCAGATTGCCTATGCTGTGCTGTCCTTCGGCGGCGTGCTGGGCATGGGCGACAAGCTGTTTGCCGTGCCATGGCAGGCATTGCAGCTCGACACGGTGAACAAACGTTTCATACTGGACTGCACCAAGGAAAAACTGGAGAATGCGCCGGGCTTCGACAAGGACCGCTGGCCCGACATGGCAAGCCCCGAATTCGGCACGCAGATCCATAATTTCTACGGCACCACCGCCACCGGCATGCGTACCTCGACCGGCAGCGTGATGGGTTCCGGCACCAGCACCATGCAAAGCGGCTCGACCACCGGCAGCAGTTACAGTGGCGGCTCGACCGGCAGCGAGAGCGGCAGCAAAGGCAATTACTGATTGGCAGGAATTGACGGTTTTGTGTCAGTTACCGCAGTAGCACAGGGCAGATAATCGGCTGGTGTATTAACCAGCCGAACTGCCATGCGTAAATTACTTGCCTTATTTTTCTGCCTCATCGCAAGCGCGGCTTGCGCCGGCGAACGCCCTGTCATCGCCATCCTCGGCGACAGCGTTTCAACCGAAATCACCGACTTCCTGTTGCCTTACGGCGTGCTACAGCGTACCGATGCCGCACAGGTGCTGGCCGTCGCCATCGAACCAGGCAGCACCATCACCATGAACACCGGCCTGCGCGTGCAGCCGGACCTGGATGCCGCAGCCTTCGACCAGCGCTATCCCACGGGCGCACACTATGTGATCGTGCCGGCCATGCAGCGCCACGCCCACCCGCCTATGCTGGCCTGGCTGCAGGCACAGGCGGCCAAGGGCGCCACCATCGTCAGTATCTGCGATGGCGCACTGGTCCTGGCCAACAGCGGCTTGCTGAAAGGCCGGCGCGGCACCGCGCACTGGGCCACCCACCAATACAGGGTCGACCAATACCCGGAGACCGAATGGCTGTCCAATGTGCGCTATGTGGTGGACGGCAAGGTCATTTCAAGCGCCGGCATCAGCGCAGCCATGCCGGTGTCCCTGGCGCTGGTCGAAGCCATCGCCGGCCCCGGCAAGGCCGCCGCTGTTGCCGCGGAGCTGGGCGTGGACGATTGGAGCAGCAAACATGACAGCAGCGGCTATGCGCCGGAATTCGGCCGCAACCTGAACGTCTGGCTCACGCATTACACGGACCGCTGGTTCCACTCGGTACAGCCGGTCGGGTTGCCGCTGGCAGCAGGTTTCGATGAAATCGCCCTGGCGTACACCAGTGATGCCTATCAGCGCACCCACCGTAGCCGGGTGCTCGCTGTCGCTGCCGGCGAAGGCCCGCTGGCCAGCCGCTTCGGCTTGAAGATCCTGCCCGACCGCGTGGCTGGCAGTGCCGACGCGCCTGCGGCAATGCTGCCGGCTCTCGACAGTACCCTCGACCAGGTGCTGGAGCGGATCGCCAAGGCATTCGGCGCCCGCACTGCCCATCGCATTGCACTGGAATTTGAGTACCCGGGCTACCCGCTGAGGTAAACTGGCGGCATGCCGCCACCACGCCCTTGCCGCATCGTCCTGCTTGCCTACGACGACATGAACTTGCTGGACCTGACCGGCCCGCTGCAAGCCTTCGCCAGCGCAGCCCGCCGCCATTCCGGTGGCGGGTTGCCCTTGTATGACACCGTGGTGGCCTCCGCGGCAGGCGGCATGGTCACCAGCAGCTCGGGCCTCGCCTTCGCCACCACAGCTGTTGCGGCACTGGACGGTGCATCCATCGACACCTTGCTGGTCCCCGGCGGCTGCGCGGGCGACACTTACCACGCCCCAGCGGCGCTGGTGGACTGGATACGCCGGCGCGCGCCCCATGTGCGGCGCCTGGCCTCGGTCTGCACCGGCGCCTTCATGCTGGCTGCCACCGGCCTGCTGGACGGCCGCCGCGTGGCGACGCACTGGGAATGGGCCGCCAAGCTGCGCAAGCTGCATCCGGCACTGACCGTCGACGAAGACAAGATCTACATCCGCGATGGCCAACTATGGTCGTCGGCCGGCGTGAGCGCCGGCATCGACCTGGCACTGGCACTGATCGAGGAAGACTATGGCCACCGCGTCGCCATCGAAACTGCACGACAGATGGTGGTATTCATGAAACGCGCCGGCGGGCAATCGCAGTTCAGCACTCCGCTGGCGGCGCAAGCGCGCGAGGGCGGCCGCTTCGCAGAGCTGCATGCCTGGATGGCCGCCAACCTGGACTCTGACTTGTGCGTGGAGCGCCTGGCGGAGCAGGCGCGCATGAGTACGCGCACCTTCGCGCGCGCTTATGTGGCGCAAACGGGTTCGACCCCGGCTGCCATGGTGGCAAGTATGCGGCTGGAGGCGGCACGCCGTGCGCTGGAAGACACGCGGCAGCCAATCAAGACGATTGCAGCGGCCACCGGACATGGCAGCGAGCAGAACCTGCGCCGCGTGTTCCAGCGCCGCCTCGGCACCAGCCCCGGCGAATACCGTGCCCGCTTCAGCGCTGCATCGACTCCCACACCTTCGTCAGGCGCTTGACGGACACCGGCATCGGGGTGCGCAGTTCCTGGGCGAACAGCGACACGCGCAATTCCTCCAGCATCCAGCGGTATTCGACCAGCTTCGGATCGGTGTTCTTGCCGGCCGACTTGTCTCGCATCAGGCGCTGGTATGGCGCCGCGGCATGGCTCCACTCCGACATCGCCTTGGCGTCGCGCGCGGGGTCGGCGCGCAGCTTTTCCAGCCGCACGTTCATCGCCTTCAGGTAACGAGGGAAGTGCGACAGCTGCGAGAATTCGTTCTCGATCAGGAAGCGCTTGTGCACCAGGCCTTGCAGCTGTTGCTGCATATCCTGCGCGACCTGCTGGTTGATGCCTTGCAGGCGCTTGGGCAGGCCGTGGTATTCGGTCAGTACTTGCGAGACCAGGCGGGCGATCTCGTTCACCAGCAGCACGATGCGGGACTTGCCTTCATCCTTGCGTTTGATGAAGCTCGCCTCGTCCACCGGCAGCGGGTCCTGCAGGCAGGCGATGTCGATGGCCTTGGCGATGATCTGGTCGCGCAATTCTTCCTGCGTGCCCATGGACATGAACTGCATGCCCATCTGCTGCAGGTTGGGGATCGACTTTTCCACGAACTTGATCTGGTCGCGCATTTGCAGCATGAACAGGCGGCGCAGGCCGATGCGGTGGGTGCGCGCCGCCACGTTCGGGTCGTCGAATACTTCCAGGTCGCAGTGCGTGCCTTTGTCCACCAGCGCGGGGAAGCCGATCAGGCTTAGCTTGCCTTGCGTGATTTCCAGCAGTTCCGGCAGCTCGCCAAACGTCCAGCTCGTAATATTGGTGTGTTGCGGCGCGCTGCCGCCAGCCGCTGCATCGCGCGCCGCGCCGACGGCCGCGCCAGGGCCGGCTGCGCTGCCGCGACCGGAGCCGGCCGCACCGCGCGCAGCATCGGCTGCGATGCCGCCATGCTTCGGCTTGGCCGCGCCCGTCGCTGCGCCGCCTACGCCGCCGGCCAATTGCGCCAGCTGGGCGGCGGAGGCTGGCGTGTTGCCGCCTTCGGCCATGCGCTGGAAGCTCTGGCGTGCCTGCAAGCCGTATTCGGCCTGCAGCGTGGCCAGGTTGCGGCCCATGTCGAGCTGGCGGCCATGTTCGTCGACCACCTTGAAATTCATGAAGTGGTGGGCGGGCAGCTGTTCGGGTTTGAAGTCGGAGCTCAGCACGCTGATGGTGATCTGCTTGCGGATGTCGGCAATGATGGCGTCGATCAGGTCGCCGCGCCCGAACTCGGTGCGCTCGCAGAACCTGGCGGCATACTCAGGCAGCGGCACCATGTGGCGGCGCTGCTTCTGCGGCAAGGTCTTGAGCAGCAAGTGCACCTTTTCCTTCAGCATGCCCGGCACCAGCCATTCGCAGCGTTCGCGCGAGAGCTGGTTCAGCGCGTACAACGGCACCGTGAGGGTGACGCCGTCGCGCGGGGTGCCCGGCTCGAAGTGATAGGACAGCTGCATCTCCATGCCGGCCGCCATCATCTTCTTCGGGAACAGGTCGGTCGTGATGCCGGCCGCTTCATGCCGCATCAGGTCGTCGCGGTTCAGGAACAGCAGCTTGGGATTGTCGTGCGAGGCATCCTTGTACCACTTTTCGAAACCGGCGCCGTTCACCACGTCGGCCGGAATCTCCTTGTCGTAGAAAGCTTCGATCAACTGGTCGTCCACCAGCACGTCCTGGCGGCGCGACTTGTGCTCCAGGTTCTCGATCTCGCGCACCAGCTTGTGGTTGTGGGCGAAGAATGGCGCGCGGGTGTCGTAGTCGCCGCCCACCAGCGCGTCGCGGATGAAGATTTCGCGCGCTTCGGCGGGGTTCCTGGCGCCGTAATTGATGCGACGCTGGCTGTACACCACGATGCCGTACAGCGTGGCGCGCTCGGACGCCGTGACCTGGGCCGGACGCTTTTCCCAGCGCGGTTCGCCCCAGGACTTCTTCAGCAGGTGGCCGCCGATCTTTTCGATCCACTCCGGCTCGATGCGGGCCACGCAGCGCGCGTACAGGCGCGTGGTTTCCACCAGTTCGGCGGCAACGATCCACTTGCCGGGTTTCTTCGACAGGTGCGAGCCGGGCCAGATGTGGAACTTGATGCCGCGCGCACCCAGGTAGGCGCCGCCCGGTTCGTCCTCGCCCTTGAAGCCGATATTACCCAGCAGGCCGGTCAAGAGCGCCATGTGCAGCTGGTCGTAGGTGGCCGGCAGCTCATTGGTGCGCCAGCCCTGCTCTTTCACGATGGTGAGCAGCTGCGAGTGCACGTCGCGCCATTCGCGCAGGCGCAGCTGGTTCAGGAAGGTGGCGCGGCAAGTGTCCATCAGCTGGCGGTTGGACTTCTTGTGCTCGATGGCGTTCTCGAACCATTTCCAGATCTTCAGGTAGCTGAGGAACTCGGATTTCTCGTCGGCGAACTTCTTGTGCGCCTCGTCGGCGGCTTGCTGGTGTTCGACCGGCCGGTCGCGCGGGTCCTGCACCGACAGCGCGGAGGCGACGATCAGCACTTCGGTCAGGCAGTGGTATTCCTGCGCGGCCAGGATCATGCGGCCCACGCGCGGGTCGAGCGGCAGCTTGGCCAGCTTGCGGCCCAGTGGCGTCAGTTGGTTGTCGTCGTCGACCGCGCCCAGCTCCTGCAACAACTGGTAGCCGTCGGCGATCGCGCGGCCCAGCGGCGGCTCGATGAAGGGGAAGCTCTCCACGTCCGTCAGGTGGAGGGACTTCATGCGCAGGATGACCGAAGCGAGCGAGGAACGCAGGATTTCCGGGTCGGTGAACTTCGGACGCTGCAAGAAATCCTGTTCGTCGTACAGGCGGATGCAGACGCCATCGGCGACACGGCCGCAGCGGCCGGCGCGCTGGTTGGCGGCCGATTGCGCCACCGGTTCGATCTGCAGCTGCTCGACCTTGTTGCGGTAGCTGTAGCGCTTGACGCGCGCCAGGCCGGCATCGACCACGTAGCGGATGCCGGGTACGGTCAGCGAGGTTTCCGCCACGTTGGTGGCCAGCACGATGCGGCGCGCGTTGGTGGTGCGGAACACGCGGTCCTGCTCTTCCACCGACAGGCGGGCGAACAGCGGCAAGATTTCCACGTGCGGCGGATGGTGCTTGCGC
This sequence comes from uncultured Duganella sp., assembly GCA_946482335.1. The sequence goes on from CAMLRG010000026.1 coordinate 25,309, forward strand.
AAGGCTTCGGCGGCGTCGCGGATTTCGCGTTCGCCGGGCAGGAAGACCAGCACGTCGCCGCTGCCGATGCGGCAGACTTCGTCGACGCCGTCGATGATGGCATCCATCAGGTCGCGTTTTTCGCGGGCGGCGGCAGTACGGGCTCCCTTGGCGTCGCCGCCTTGCTGGGCGCCGGGTACCACCACCTGTTCGCGTTCCACCGGACGGTAGCGTACTTCGACCGCGTACAGGCGGCCGGAAACTTCGATCACCGGCACCGGCGGCTTGCCCTCCTGCGTGAAGTGGCGGGCGAAGCGTTCCGCGTCGATGGTCGCGGACGTGATGATCACCTTCAGGTCCGGGCGGCGCGGCAGGATCTGCTTCAGGTAGCCAAGCAGGAAGTCGATGTTCAGGCTGCGCTCGTGGGCTTCGTCGATGATGATCGTGTCGTAAGCCTTGAGCAGCGGGTCGGTCTGGGTTTCGGCCAGCAGGATACCGTCGGTCATCAGCTTGACCGAAGCGCCTTTGCTCAGCGTGTCGTTGAAGCGGACCTTGAAGCCGACATGTTCGCCCAGCGGCGAGCCCAGTTCGACGGCGATGCGCTTGGCGGTCGACGAGGCGGCGATGCGGCGCGGCTGGGTGTGGCCGATCAAGCCTTTCTGGCCGCGTCCCAGCTCCAGGCAGATTTTCGGCAGCTGGGTGGTCTTGCCGGAGCCAGTTTCGCCGGACACGATCACCACCTGGTGCTTCGTCAGCGCCTCGGCGATTTCCGCGCGGCGGCCCGAAACCGGCAAGTCTTCAGGGAAGCTGATCGGCGGCAGCGGATTGCGGAATGCCTGCGCCGCCTCGCGTTCGGCGCGCTGCTCCGGCGTTTCGCGCCCGCGGCGCTCGCCCCGGTTCCCTTCGCCGCGCGCGCCGGCTTGCGCGCCCTCGCCGGCCTCGGAGCGCGCGGCAGCCTGTGCGCGCTCCACCGCGTCGCGGCCGCCGTCGCCACGTGCGCCGGATGCACCAGCGCCCTGCGGCGGACGCACTCTTTCCTGGCGGCTTTCGCGGCGGGCCGCGCCGGCGGCATTGCCACGCACGTATGCGTCGGCGCCGCGCCGCTGGCCCGGCTGACCGCCCGGCGGCTGGCCGGCCTGCGGCGCCGACGGTGCGCGCTGCACTTGCCGCCCCGGCTGGCCGGCCGGCCGGCGCTGCTCGCCTTGCGGGCGCTGGGCGCCAGGTTGCTGCGAAGGATTCTTTTTGCTTGCTTCAGACATCGTTTTTTGCGTAGTTTGGGCGCGAAAACCGCGCAGCGCATTATAATGCGCGGATAATGGAAAACCCTATCCAATTCGTCTCCTGGCTGCGCTCCGTCGCGCCCTACGTCCACGCCTTCCGCGGCAAGACTTTCGTGGTCGCCTTCCCTGGTGAACTGGTCGCCGCCGGCGCCCTGCCGGTGCTGGCGCACGACTTGTCGCTGCTGCATGCGCTGGATATCAACGTCACCGTGGTCTACGGCTCGCGGCCGCAGGTCGCCGAGCAGCTCGCGCTGCGAAACGTGGAAGGCCGCTTCCACAACGGCGTGCGCATCACCGACACGGCCGCCATGGAATGCGCCAAGGAAGCCGCCGGCGAACTGCGCCTCGATATCGAAGCGGCGTTCAGCCAGGGCTTGCCGAATACGCCGATGTCGCATGCCGCGATCCGTATCATTTCCGGCAACTTCATCACCGCCCGCCCGCTGGGCGTGATCGACGGCGTCGATTTCGAACTGACCGGCCTGACCCGCAAGGTGGACGCGGAAACCATCCACTCCATCATGGGTTCGGACGGCGTGGTGCTGCTGTCGCCACTGGGCTTCTCCCCGACCGGCGAAACCTTCAACCTGACCATGGAAGACGTGGCCTGCACCGCCGCCATCGCCCTGCACGCCGACAAGCTGGTGTTCATCACCGAAACGGCGATGATGCAGGATGCCGCCGGCGTCGACATCCGCGAACTGTCTTCGCACCAGGCGGAAGCCGTGCTGCAGGCGGGTTTCCTGCCCGACGCCACGGCCTACTACCTGAAGCATTGCGTCAAGGCCTGCAACAATGGCGTCGAACGTTCGCATATCGTGCCCTTCGCCATGGATGGCTCGGCCCTGCTGGAACTGTTCACCCACGATGGCGTGGGCACCATGATCTCGCACGAGAACCTGGAATCGCTGCGCCCGGCCACCATCGAAGACGTGGGCGGCATCATCAAGCTGATCGAGCCGCTGGAAGCCGACGGCACCCTGGTCAAGCGCGGCCGCGAACTGATCGAACGCGAAATCGAAATGTTCTCGGTCATCGAGCACGATGGCGTGATCTTCGGCTGCGCGGCGCTGTACGTCTTCCCCGAGGAAAAGATGGCCGAAATGGCATGCCTGACCGTCAACCCCGACGTGCAAGCCCAAGGCGACGGCGAGCGTATCCTCAAGCACATGGAAAACCGCGCGCGGGCGCAGGGCATCAGCAAGCTGTTCGTGCTGACCACCCGCACCGCGCACTGGTTCATCAAGCGCGGCTTCATCCCCGCCACGGTGGACGCGCTGCCGAAAGACCGCCAGCGCCTCTACAACTGGCAGCGCAAGTCGCAAGTCTTGATCAAGACCTTATAATCGATTTTTTTAGGAGCACCGAAGATGGCCCGTACCGTCCACTGCATCAAACTGAACAAGGAAGCCGAAGGCCTGGACTTCCCGCCTTACCCGGGCGAGCTGGGCAAGCGTATTTACGAATCCGTATCCAAGGAAGCCTGGGCCGCCTGGCTCAAGCACCAGACCATGCTGGTCAATGAAAACCGCCTGAACCTGGCGGATGTGCGCGCGCGCAAGTACCTGGCGGCGCAGATGGAGAAGCATTTCTTCGGCGAAGGCGCGGACCAGGCGGCTGGTTATGTGCCGCCTAGCGCTTAAGCAAAACCGCTAGAACCGGCACACCGGGGGTCAGACCCAAGGGTCTGACCCCGCCTTACCGGTTTATCCTTACTAAGTCAGCGGCTCGCCATCTCCGACCGCATCGCCCTGCACTGCCGCAGCTCGCAGCGCGCCAGGAACACTTTCCCATTATCGCAAGCCATCCGGTACACCTCCACCGGCCCCGGCGCCGTCACCAGCCCAGCCCCCTGCCCGCCGCGGCACTGTTCCGCATTGGCCAGCCGCTCCACCGTCGCCGATGAAATACCGGGTCGGAATTCCACCTTCTGCACTTCCACCCCATCGACCATCACCCGCTTGGCCTGGTCCGCCTGGGCCGCCTTGCGCTTGAGCGGCGCCTGCGCCACGTTGGGCTCTTTGTTCGTGAACGGGAGATAAGAACATGCACTCAACAAACCAGCAGCAAGCAACAGCAGGGACAGTCGTTTCATGGGCTCTTTCAGGAGAGAAGATCAGTACTTGACGGTACGGACGCCGTCGGGGGTTCCCAGCAGGCAGACATTGGCGCCGCGCGCAGCGAACAGGCCAACTGCCACCACGCCGACGATCTGGTTGATGCGCGTTTCCAGCGCCACCGGATCGGTGATCGCCAAGCCGGCCACGTCGATGATGTTGCCGCCATTGTCGGTCACGAAGATGTCGTCCGAGCCGGCCTTGGTGCGCACCTTCGGCTGGCCGCCCAGGGCTGCCAGTTGGCGCATCACGGCATTGCGGGCCATCGGCAGCACCTCGACCGGCAGCGGGAACTTGCCCAGGGTCTCTACCAATTTGGAACCATCGGCGATGCACACGAATTGCTTCGATACCGACGCCACGATCTTTTCGCGGGTCAGTGCCGCGCCGCCGCCCTTGATCATGTGGCCGGCCGCGTTGATCTCGTCGGCGCCGTCAATGTACACCGCGATTTCCGAAACCTCGTTAAGATCATGGACAGGAATGCCGTGACCGGCAAGGCGGGCAGCCGTCGCTTCCGACGAGGCAACCGCACCCTTGATGCGGTGCTTGATCTTCGCCAGTTCATCGATGAAGAAGTTGGCGGTGGAACCGGTACCAACGCCGATGATTTCACCGTCGACCACATATTCAATCGCGGAAATAGCAACAGCTTGTTTCAATTCGTCTTGCGTCATAGTTACAATGGATTCCATAAAGCGGATAGAAAAGGTGGCCTATTTTATCCGAACTGCCACCCTCACCCGGGAAAAACACCCATGAAGCCAAGTACCGTACTCATCGTGGATGACAGCCGCGTATCGCGCATGCTGACGCGCCAGCACATCCAGGTCCGCCATGCCGACTGGATCGTGGAGGAAGCCGCCAATGGCGACGAAGCCCTGGCCAAGGCGGAAGGTTTGCAGCCCGACCTGGTCCTGCTGGACGTCAACATGCCGGGCATGAACGGCGTCGACGCCGCTGCCGCGCTGCGCACCATGCTCCCCAACGCCCATATTTCCCTGCTGACCGCCAATGTGCAAGCCGCCACGCGCCAGCGGGCCGAAGCAATCGGCGTCGGCTTCATGGAGAAACCGATCACGGCCGAACGCATCGCGCAACTGATCGCGCCGCTGGAAGCCTGACATGGTCCGGTTGACCGATCTGGAGCACGACGCCCTCGTCGAGCTGTTCAATATCGGCGTGGGCCAGGCCGCGTCCGCCATGAGCGAGATCGTCAATGAAACGGTGGCCATGTCGGTGCCGGCCATCAGCTTCCTGACGCGGGCCGCGGCCGCCAAGCTGTTGGCCAGCCGCAGCACCGGCAATGGCCGCCTGTGCGGCATCAGCCAGCATTACAGCGGCGCCTTCGAAACCGAAGCCATCCTGATGTTCCCGGAAGAGAAAAGCCAGGAAATCGTACGCCTGATGGTGGGCGAATCGATGCCGCTGGCCGAACTGTCCGCCATGGAGCAGGAAGCGATGAGCGAGATCGGCAATATCCTGCTGAACAGCTGCATCGGCGCGCTGGCCAACCTGCTGGGCAGCGAATTGCATGGCTCGCTGCCGCACTATCACGTCGGCTACAGCAACGAAGTGCTGGCGCAAGCCGGCAGCGACGAAACCGCCGTGCTGATGCTGCACATCGAATTCGTCATCGAGCGCCAGCAGATCGCCGGCGACGTCGCCTTCATCATGGACATGACGGCGCTGCAGGACTTGAAGCAGCACGTGACGGCCTTCCTCGCGCGCTCGGTGGGCGGAGAGCGCCCATGAAGTGCTCGGTCGAATCGATGCCGTTGTTGCAGGGCGTGATCGATGCCATCGACATCGGCACGCTGGTGCTCGACGCGGACCAGCGCATCGTGCTCTGGAACCGCTGGATGTCCCAGCATTCGGGCGTATTCAGTGCCGAAACGCTGGAGCGCAACTTCTTCGACCTGTTCCCGGAACAGCGCGACAAGCGGCTCGAATCGGCCATCGTCCAGGCGCTGCGCAACAACCTGCCCTCACTGTTGTCGCAGACGCTGAACCGATGGCCCTTGCCGCTGTACGCCAACAAGGGCGCCGCCGAAAAGGGCGAGCGGATGCAGCAACAGATCACGGTCACCCCGCTCAACCTGCCCGGTAATGAACGCTACTGCATGGTCCAGGTCAGCGACGTCACGGCCGCCGTGCAGCGCGAGAACCTGCTGCGCGAGCAAGCCGTAGCGCTGCGTTCGCAAACCCTGCTGGACGACCTGACCGGCGTCGCCAACCGGCGCCACTTCGACATGGCGATCGACCGCGAAGCACGCCGGGCGCGCCGCATGGGTTCCCCCTTGTCGCTGATGATGCTCGATATCGATTACTTCAAGGCGTACAACGACCATTACGGCCACCAGCAGGGCGATGCCTGCCTGGAGGCGGTGGCTGCCGCCCTGTCGACCATGCAGCAGCGCCCGGCCGACCTGTTCGCCCGTTACGGCGGCGAGGAATTCGCCGTGATCCTGCCCGATACTCCGGGCGATGCCGCCGTCATGATGGCCAATGCCATGTGCCGCAAGGTACGCGACTTGCGCATCCCGCACCAGGCGACCAAGGCGGACGAACGCATCGTCACCATCAGCATCGGCGTCGCCAGCACCGACAGCGGCCTGCCCGGCGAAGTGTATGACTTGATCAATGCCGCCGACCGTGCCCTGTACCAGGCCAAGGCTTGCGGCCGCAACCGCGTCGAGTCGCTCTGAAGCTAAAACAGTTCGATGCCGAAGCGCCGCACCGCGATTGCGAACAGCGCGAAGCAGGCTACCGTCAGCAGCACGCTCACGCCAAGTGTCGGCCAGAAGCCCAGGCGCGGCAGCAGCCAGGGAAACGCCAGGAACATCGGCAGCGTCGGCACCACATACCAGAAGGTGTACCAGGCGTGGTTGGCGATCTTGTCCTGCGGCTGCCGTTCCACGTGCAGCCAGATCAGGGCCAGCACGGTCACCATCGGCAGCGCCGCGACCAGGCCGCCAAGCCGGTCGCTGCGCTTGGCGAATTCCGACACCGCCACGACGATGCCGGCGGTGACGAGGTACTTGAATACGAGCCAGGCCATCGGACTGCCCTCCTTATATGGCGGACATGCCAAACAGCGCATGCTGGCTGGCGGTGTGGAAATCGCGCCAGGCGCGGTTGATGTCTGAATCCTCCTGCGCCGCGCGCAGGCCGCAGTAGGGGTAGATGCCGCCCACCGCGCGCCGCGCTGCCGCCACCAGCGCTATGCAAGCCTCGCGCAAGCTGGCATCGAGCCCGCTGTCCATACCGGCATCGGCTTGCGCCTCAACTTGTGCCTCCACTTGCGCCCATGCCTGTTCGAGCAGCGCATACATGCGCTCGCGCGCGCCTTCGAGCGCCATGCCCGTCCGCGCCAGCGCATCCTGCGCATCGGACGGCGGCTGGCGGCGCGCCGCCACCATGTCGTGCGCCAGCGCCAGGAAGTGGCGCGCCATGCCGGACAGGTTGCCCGCCAGCGTGACCCAGGCCAGCAGCATAAAGGGGAAGCGGTATAACGGCCCCGGCGCCGTCGCATGGCGCGGGTCGATGGCGAAGCCGTGGCTGGCCGGCACCCAGGCGCCTTCGATACGGTAGCTGTGCGAGGCGGTGCCGCGCATGCCGAAGGTGCGCCAGGTCGGCTCCACCACCACTTGCGCCGCCGGCACCACGAAGGCGCGGATGGCCGGCGCACCATCCGCTCCCGCCAGCGGCTCGCCGTCTTCGCGCAAGATGGCATTGAGCGTGAAATGCGTCGCCATCGGCGCCCCGCTCGCAATGTCCCAACGGCCCGTGATACGGTAGCCATCGCCCTCCTTGTCGGCGAAGCCGGTTGGCGCTCCGCTGCCCGCCAGGCATACCTTGGGCGTGCCGATGATCTCCGCTGCCGTCGCGGGGGGCAGGAAGCCGGCAAACCAGCCGGCGCCGGCGCACAGGGTCACCACCCAGCCCATGCTGCCATCGGCTTCCGCAATCGCTTCTTCCAGCCGCACCACTTGCGGCAGGGGCAACTCCGCCCCGCCGGCGGCACGCGGCGCGAGCATGGTCAGCCAGCCCTGTTCGTGGATGAGCGCCTGCTGGTCTGCCAGCAGGAAGCCCGCAGCTTCGGCGCCTGCCGCACCGGCGCGGATGCGTTGAATGTTAACTTTCATATGCAATCTGTGACAGAATTGCGAGCATTCTAACCTTGGAGACACATATGCTGCGAACCACCCTGCTCTGCCTGGCAGCCGCCCTGCCCCTGGCTTGCCACGCCGCCCCGCTGAACGGCCAACTCACCCAGCGCGCGGTACTGAACCTGAACGTGGCGAAGCAGGTCGCCGCGGCAGCCGAGGCGGAGGCGCGCAGGAACAACTGGAACGTATCGATTGCGGTGGTGGACGAGGCGGGCCAGCTGATGCACTTCATCCGCATGGACGATACGGCCAATTCATCGGTGGCAGTGGCGCAAGGCAAGGCGCGCCACGCGGCCAACTACCGGCGCGACACCAAGTTCCACCAGGATGTCCTGGAAAAAGGCAATACCGTGGTACTGGGCCTGCCGGATTCGCTCCCGCTGGAAGGCGGCGTGCGCCTGGTGGCCGACGGCAAAGTGATCGGCGCCATCGGCGTGTCGGGCGTCCAGGCGCCGCAAGACGCCCAGATCGCCCGTGCCGGCGCCGCCCTGTTGAAGGATTAAGTCGCCGACAGCGCCAGCACCACCAGGGCGTACATCGTCAGCACGATGAAGGTCACGATCAGCAGCGCGCAGGTGCGCCACAGGGCGCCGAAGCGCGACAAGGCATAAGTGCCGCGCAGTTGCAGGAACATGTGCACCGGCGGCACGAAGGCGAACAGGCTGGCGGCCCAGCCCTCAAAGCCGAAGTAGCCCAGTGTCGCCACGGCCGTGAACAGCAGCGACATGAACGACAGCGAGTACAGCGAGAACACGGCGTGGTCGTACATCGAAATGCCGCGGCGCCAGAAGAACATCAGCCACAGGAAAGGCATCGAGATCGGCACCAGCAGGAAGGAATACTTGTAGGCGGCGTTCTTCAGCTTGTACTTGGCCAGCTCCGGATTCTCGACGGCGTGGGCAATGCCTTTGTTGATCCAGGCGATGTCGGAATAGGTGCCGCTCTTGTCGCCCGCCTTGGCTTTGTCCGGCGTCATTTCGGCTTCCACATCGCGCAGGACTTCTTCCAGCACACCAGGGCTCTTCCCGCTCTTCGCCGGCTCCTTCGCGCTGTCAGGTTTGATGGATTCGGTGAACTTGGTGGTGCCCGTCATCGCGATCTTCCCGGCGGCCAGGGCGTTATTCAGGCCGTCGAGCTTGTCCTGCGCTTTCTTCAGGCTGCGCTGGTAGCTTTCCACTTCCTCAGGGTCGGCAGCTTTCAGTTCCGCTTCAAGTTCCGCGATATGCTCACGCTGCGAAGCGATCTTCTCGTTCATATTCTTTTCAAAGGCAGCCTTGCCATTCTTGCCTTCGTTGACCGTCGTCGGACCGGCACTGGTACCCATGGTCAGCGAAAAGACGAAGAACATGAAGAACATCATGAACAGGAATAGCGCCAGCGGCGACACGAAACGCGTGCGCTGGCCGTCGATATAGCGGCGCGTCAGCTGGCCCGGACGGGCGATCAGCAGCGGCATCGTGCGCCAGCCTTTGGTATCGAAGTGCAGCAAGCCGTGGATCAGCTCCTCGCCCAGGTGCAGCACCGACTTGTGCAAGTGGCCCTTCTGGCCGCAACTGCCGCAATAATTCGCCGTGACCGGTGTGCCGCAGTTGGCGCAAGGGGCGTTGTGCGCATGGGCCTCGCCCTTGCCGGCATCGCCTTCCACTTCCTTCGCCACCAGGCTTGCCGTCACCAAGTCGCCTGCCGCTTCCACTTCGAGTCCCATAGCTGCCGCTCCGCCAATTGCAAAGTTTGCATATTAGCAAATTATTGATCCTTATTGCCAAGGATGCCCGCCACAGCCCCGACAGTCGCGCCGACGCCCGCCCAAGGCATCGGCCTGGTCCCAGCCAATCTGGACTCCCTTCGCCATGACGGCGATCATCGCGACAAGTAGCGGCGCCGAGAATTGCCGCTGCACCAACTATGGCTCAATTGGCTACGTCAATAAAGAGAGTACGCGGCACGCGGGGCAACGGCCGCAAAGCTTGGATCGTAAATTTCACGGTCCAATCCTCGCCGTTCAAGCCCAAAGTACGGAAGTTTTGTAAGGCAAGCCATCCGAGGGAGTAAAGCGACTCCTGTAATGCATCGTCGGGCCGTTTCTGCATATTCGGGTGTATTTCAAATACCTTATCCTTGCCGACGTCGCTCCAGCGAATGATGTTGTCAGCGAGATTCAGCGTTGCTTCAACTGGGACCATTTCACCTAGCCCACCTACATTGATGTAACTAAGCCGATCCCAAAGATTGAACGTGACATAGGCATGCTGCGTACAAGCGGACAGTCTCTGTTGCGGCCATGTACGCACTTCGTCGGCAAAAGCCTGGGGCTGCGATGCGGCAGCCTGCGCCCGGCAAGCTTTCGGCACCATTTCCAACCTATGATGTGCCCAACGCATGGCGGTAACAGGATCACGCCCATCACGCGCATGGATTTGCACCAGCCTCGGGAGCGCTGCATGCTCGTTCTTCTCGAGCGCAACCTCATAATAGACAGCCGCTTTTTGCCAGTCGCGAGCAATACACGGCCCCATTTCCGACAAGTCACCAGCCAGTAGCAGGACCTTGGGATCCTCGGCTTGAGCACGCTTATTAAGCTCCGCCAGCGCAGTATTGCAAGCCCCGCTGCGCGCATTGCGCCAGATCGACCGCGTGCTGTAATGCTCCTCCCAATCCGGGCGGTGCAACAGCATAGGTTCTACGACAAATCCTGTTGCCGCGAGCAATATGGTGGGCAGTGACATGGCTTTACATAAATGCTTGGAAAGCCAGCATTGTAGCAATCAGAAGAACAACCTACGCGGCAAGTTTTTCGGCGAGGACGGACTTTGCAGGAAGTCACGCAACATGTCTGCGTAGATGCCGATATCGAGCTTGTGCAGGTAGGCCAGGACGAAGAAGTCGGCCAGCACTTCGGCCTGGGCCTCCATATTGAAGTCGCACAGGCGCAGCTCGGGCGACACTTCGTAGTCGTAGCTCAAGCCGAGGCGGATGGCGCCGCGCCAGATCACGGGATAGCCAAGCTGGTGCTGCCACACATGCGCCATTTCGTGCATGAACCAGTGCTGTTCGCGTTCGGTGGCGAGCGAGAAATCGTCGCGGTAGCGGGAAACGTGGAAATACAGTTCGCCGTTGGGCGTGATGCAGACGTCTTTGCGCTGCAGGAAGGGGATGAAGCGGGTGTTGTGGACGCGCACCCGCTTGTAATCGATCGCGCTGCCGAACACCAGCCGGGCCAGCGCGGTCTCGCCCGACGTCAGCGGCCGGGCGATGAGCTCCATCAGTGCCGCAGCGCGCTGGCTGCCTTGGCGATGGCGGTGATGCGGTCCCAGTCGCCGGCTTGCATGGCATCCTTCGGCGTCAGCCAGGAACCGCCCACGCAGGCGACGTTCTTGAGCGACAGGAAGGCTGGCGCGGTATCCTGCGAAATGCCGCCGGTCGGGCAGAACACCACGTCCGACAGCGGGCCGGCAATCGCGTTCAGCATGCCGACGCCGCCGGCAGGGACAGCCGGGAACAGCTTGAGCTGCTTGAAGCCCTGCTCGCGCGCCTTCATCACTTCCGATGGCGTCATCACGCCCGGCAGCAACGGCAGGCCGCTGGACTTGGCGGCGCCGATCAGCGCATCGGTCAGGCCCGGCGACACGCCGAACACCGCGCCGGCATCGCGCGCGGCAGCGAATTCCTCAGGCTGGGTCAGCGTGCCGACGCCGACGATGGCGCCTTCCACCTGGCTCATGGCGCGGATCGCGCCCAGGCCGTGCTGGGTGCGCAGGGTCACTTCCAGCACGCGGATACCGCCCGCCACCAAGGCTTTGGCCAGTGGCACGGCGTGGTCGGGGTCGTCGATCGCGATCACGGGAATCACGGCCGAAGTACGCATAATCTCGAGCAGGGTCATATCTCAGGCTTTCTTGGCAAGGAAATCTTCATCGGAACCGGGCACGGTATTGCCCACGTTATCTTCGCCGTGCAGCGGCACGGTGGTCTGGATCGGGGATGGCAGCGGGAAGCTGGTCGCGCCCTGCTCCGCCGCGCACACAGTGTTGCGGAACATGGAGAACAGTTCGCGGCCCATGCCGATCTGGTTCGGCGACAGGTCGGCCTGCGCCATGGAGCGGCCATGCCAGACATCGGACGACACCAGGGCTTCCAGCGTGCCGGTAGCGGCGTCGAGGCGGATGATGTCGCCGTCGCGCACCAGGCCCAGCGGGCCGCCGGCCAGGATCTCCGGCGACACGTGGATCGCGGCCGGCACCTTGCCCGAAGCGCCGGACATGCGGCCATCGGTCACCAGGGCGACCTTGCGGCCGGCATCCTGCAGGTTGGCCAGCGCCGGTGTCAGGGCGTGCAGTTCGGGCATGCCGTTGGCCTTCGGGCCCTGGAAGCGGATCACCGCCACGAAGTCGCGATCGAGCTTGCCGGCCTTGTAGGCTGCCATGAAGGCTTCCTGGGAGTCGAACACCAGGGCGGGCGCTTCCACGCTGCGGTGTTCTTCCTTGACGGCCGATACCTTCATGATGGCGCGGCCCAGGTTGCCCTGCACCAGCACCATGCCGCCGTCTTTCGAGAACGGCTCGGCGGCGCCGCGCAGCACTTTCTCGTCGGCGCTCTTGAGCGGGGCCTCCTTGAAGATCACGCCGCTCGCATCCTCGTTCAGGAAGGGCTCGGCGCAATGCTTGCGCAAGCCCTTGCCCAGGATGGTGTTGACGTCGTCGTGCAGCAAGCCGGCGTCGAGCAGTTCGCGGATCACGAAGCCGGTGCCGCCGGCGGCGTGGAAGTGGTTCACGTCGGCGTCGCCGTTCGGGTAGATACGGCACAGCAGCGGCACCACGGCCGACAGTTCATTGAAATCGTCCCAGTCGATCACCACGCCGGCCGCCTTGGCGATCGCCACCAGGTGCAAGGTGTGGTTGGTCGAACCGCCGGTCGCCAGCAGGCCGACCACGGCGTTGATGATCGATTTTTCGTCGACGATGTGGCCGACCGGCAGGTACTCGGCCCCCATTTCGGTGATCTGCGCCGCGCGCTGGGCGGCGGCGGCGGTCAGTGCATCGCGCAGCGGCGTGCCTGGATTGACGAAGGCGGCGCCCGGCAGGTGCAGGCCCATGATTTCCATCAGCAGCTGGTTGGAGTTAGCGGTACCGTAGAAGGTGCAGGTGCCGGCGCCATGGTAGGACTGGGCCTCGCCTTCCAGCAATTCTTCGCGGGTCGCCTTGCCTTGCGCATAGCGCTGGCGGATCGCCGCTTTTTCCTTGTTCGACAGGCCGGAGGTCATCGGGCCGGCCGGCACGAACACCGCCGGCAGGTGGCCGAAATGCAGGGCGCCGATCAGCAGGCCCGGCACGATCTTGTCGCACACGCCCAGGTACAGCGCGGAATCGAACATATTGTGCGACAGGCCGATGGCGGCCGACATCGCGATCGCATCGCGCGAGAACAGCGACAGCTCCATGCCCGGCTGGCCCTGGGTCACGCCGTCGCACATGGCCGGCGTGCCGCCCGCGAACTGCGCCACCGCGCCCACCTTGCGCACGGCTTCCTTGATGATGGCCGGGAAGGTTTCGAAGGGCTGGTGCGCCGACAGCATGTCGTTGTAGGCGGAGATGATGGCCACCGACGGTTGCTTCACTTCCTTCAGGATCAGCTTATCGTTGGCGGGGAAGGCGGCAAAACCGTGCGCCAGGTTGGTGCAGGACAGGGTCCCACGCTGGGTGCGGCCTTTGACGCGGGCCGCTTCGAGGTGCGCCAGGTAGGCGCCGCGCGAAACGCGGCTGCGCTGCAAGACGCGCGCGGTGACTTTTTCCAGGACTGGATGCAACGGCATGATCGTTCCTTTTCAATGAATTTCAGGAAATTTTACTACAAAATTTCAAACCGCAAGCGCTTCCAATGCGCCAAATTACGCATGCAAGCCCCTGGGTTCGTCGATATGCCAAAAGATTTGTAGTGAATTTACCTCTTTTTCCTGTATAGTTAAGCACAATTCATAAAACCATATGCAACAGGACATTATGCGCTTGCCCGCCCTGACTTCCACCGCCGCCTACCAGGCGCTTGAAATCCACGCCCACGACGCCCGCGAATGGCATATGCGCCAGCTGTTCCAGAAAGACCCTGGCCGCTTCCCGCGCATGACGGTCGATGCGGCCGGCCTGTTCCTGGACTATTCCAAGAACCGCGCCAACGACGAGACCATCAACCTGCTGGTGCACCTGGCGCGCACGCGCGGCGTTGCCGAGCAACGCGATGCCATGTTCGCCGGCGAGAAAATCAATATTACCGAACGCCGCAGCGTGCTGCACACCGCCCTGCGTATGCCGCG
>CAMLRG010000027.1 GCA_946482335.1 uncultured Duganella sp.
ATTCTAATGCGAATGATTCTCATTTGCAAGCGCGTGGCGGGAGTCAGTTCCTGGCGTCGGCCGCGGCGGACGGCTTGGCCTGGTCCTTGCCGAGGATCTGGACGTAGATTTCGTTCTGCTTGATCATGCTCAGCTCGAAGCGGGCACGTTCTTCCACGGCGCCGGTGCCGTCTTTCAGGTCGTTCACTTCGGAAGCCAGCTTGGCATTGCGCTGACGCAGGCTTTCATTCTTTTCCTGCGCGGCCGCCACTTCCTTTTCGAGCTCGGACACGCGCAGCCATCCCCCCTTCCCCAGCCACAGCGGGTATTGGATCAAGAGCAGCAGGCAAGCCAAAGCAAGGGTAATCAGGCGCATGGGACAAAACTGAACCGGCCGGGGTGACCCGGCCGGGGAGTACGAAATTACTTCAGATTATAGAACGCATCGCGGCCCGGGTAGGAAGCGATATCGCCCAGGTCTTCCTCGATACGCAGCAGCTGGTTGTACTTGGCCATGCGGTCCGAACGGGACATGGAGCCGGTCTTGATCTGCAGCGCATTGGTGCCGACGGCGATATCGGCGATGGTCGAATCTTCGGTTTCGCCGGAACGGTGCGAGATCACGGCGGTGTAGCCGGCGCGCTTGGCCATTTCGATGGCGGCGAAGGTTTCGGTCAGGGTGCCGATCTGGTTGATCTTGATCAGGATCGAGTTGGCGATGTCCTTCTGGATGCCTTCCTTCAGGATCTTGGTGTTGGTGACGAACAGGTCGTCGCCCACCAGCTGCACTTTCTTGCCCAGGGCTTGGGTCAGGTGCGCCCAGCCGGCCCAGTCGCCTTCGTGCATCGCGTCTTCGATCGAGATGATCGGGTACTTGTCGCACCAGGTGGCCAGCAGGTTGGTGAATTCCTCAGCGCTCAGCACCATGCCTTCGCCTTCCAGGTGGTACTTGCCATCCTTGTAGAACTCGGAAGCGGCGCAATCGAGGCCGATGGCGATCTGGGTGCCTGGCTCGTAGCCGGCTTCTTCGATCGCTTGCACGATCAGCTTGATCGCATCTTCATGCGAAGCCAGCGAAGGGGCGAAGCCGCCTTCGTCGCCCACGGCGGTGTTCATGCCCTTCTTGTGCAGGATCTTCTTCAGGGTGTGGAACACTTCCGCGCCGTAACGTACGGCTTCCTTGAAGGATGGTGCGCCGACCGGGATGATCATGAATTCCTGGATGTCCAGGTTGTTGTCGGCGTGCGCGCCGCCGTTGATCACGTTCATCATCGGCACCGGCATCTGCATTGCGCCGGAGCCGCCGAAGTAGCGGTACAGCGGCAGGCCGGCTTCTTCGGCGGCGGCCTTGGCCACGGCCATCGACACTGCCAGCATGGCGTTGGCGCCCAGGCGCGACTTGTTCTCGGTGCCGTCCAGCTCGATCAGGGTGCGGTCCAGGAAGGCTTGCTCATTGGCGTCCAGGCCCATGATCGCTTCCGAGATTTCGGTGTTGATGTTTTCGCAGGCTTTCAGTACGCCCTTGCCGAAGTAACGCTTGGCATCGCCGTCGCGCAGTTCGATCGCTTCGCGCGAACCGGTCGAGGCGCCGGACGGCACTGCGGCACGGCCCATGACGCCGGACTCCAGCAGGACGTCGCATTCCACGGTCGGATTGCCGCGCGAATCGATTACTTCGCGGCCGATGATGTCAACGATTGCACTCATGTGTTTTCTCCAATGTTAAAGCGAATATCTGGGGCAAAATTGTTGCAAGGATAACAGATGGATTCTAAACCGGTAAACCGGTGTCAGACCCAAAGGGTCAGACACCCGCCGGTTTACCGGTTTAAAAAAAAGGCCGCAAACAATGCGGCCCTGTTGGATAAGACTTAGTTGAAGTTGGTCTCGAGGAAACCAGCCTTCTTGGTCACGCGGTCCAGTTCGATCAGAACGGACAGCAGTTCTTTCATGCGGCCGAGCGGCACGGCATTTGGGCCGTCCGACAGCGCTTGGGCGGGAACCGGGTGGGTTTCCATGAACAGGCCGGCTACACCCACCGCCACGGCGGCGCGCGACAGCACGGGCACCATCTCGCGCATGCCGCCCGAGGAGCCGCCCTGGCCGCCCGGCAACTGCACCGAGTGGGTCGCATCGAACACCACCGGTGCGCCGGTTTCGCGCATGATGGCCAGCGAACGCATGTCCGACACCAGGTTGTTGTAGCCGAAGGAGGCGCCACGCTCGCATGCCATGAAGTTGTCTTCATTCAGGCCCTTGGCCTTGGCGGCGGCGCGTGCCTTGTCGATCACGTTCTTCATTTCGTGCGGCGACAGGAACTGGCCCTTCTTGATATTGACCGGCAGGCCGGATTCGGCGCAGGCGGTGATGAAGTCGGTCTGGCGGCACAGGAAGGCCGGGGTCTGGATGACGTCCACCACCGACGACACGGCGGCGATTTCTTCCACGGTGTGCACGTCGGTGAGTACCGGCACACCCAGCTCGCGCTTCACGTCGCCCAGGATTTCCAGGCCTTTTTCCATGCCCGGACCGCGGTAGGACGTGCCGGAAGTACGGTTGGCCTTGTCGAAGGACGACTTGTAGATGAACGGGATGCCCAGTTCGGCGGTCATTTCCTTCAGCGCGCCGGCAGTGTCGAACGCCATCTGGCGCGACTCGATCACGCAAGTGCCGGCGATCAGGAAGAACGGTTTATCCAGGCCTACATCGAATCCACACAGCTTCATGCCACATTCTCCTTGGTCTCGACCGCCTTCAGGGCTGGCTTGCCGGCGGCCGCTTTGTGCGCCAGGGCTGCCTTGATGAAGGAAGTGAACAGCGGATGGCCGTCACGCGGGGTCGATTTGAATTCAGGGTGGTACTGCACGCCCATATACCATGGGTGCGCGTTCGGACCGGTGCGCGGCAGTTCCATGATCTCGCACAGGTTTTCGTTCGGGGTGCGCGCTGCCACCACCAGGCCGGCTTCTTCCACGCGCGCCAGGTAATGGTTGTTCGCTTCGTAGCGGTGGCGGTGGCGCTCGGTCACCACGCTGCCGTAGATCTCGGAAGCCAGGGTGCCCGGCTTCACTTCGCAGGTCTGCGCGCCCAGGCGCATGGTGCCGCCCAGGTCGGAGTTGGCGTCGCGCTTCTCGATCTTGCCGTCTTCGTTCTGCCATTCGTCGATCAGGGCCACCAGCGGCTGCTCGGTGTCGGGCTCGAATTCCGTGGAGTTGGCCTTGGTGAAGCCGGCCATGTGGCGCGCGTATTCGATCAGCGCCACCTGCATGCCCAGGCAGATGCCCAGGTAAGGAACCTTGGATTCACGGGCGAACTGCGCGGCCTTGATCTTGCCTTCCACGCCGCGCTTGCCGAAGCCGCCCGGCACCAGGATGGCGTCGAACTTGGCCAGCTCCGCAGTACCCTTGGTTTCGATCTCTTCGGAGTCGATGTACTCGATGTTGACGCGGCTCTCGGTATGCAGGCCGGCGTGGCGCAGCGCTTCGGTCAGCGACTTGTAGGATTCGGTCAGCTCGACGTACTTGCCGACCATGCCGATCGACACTTCCGCTTTCGGGTTTTCCAGGTTGTGGATCAGCTTGGCCCACATCGACAGGTTGGCCGGCGCCGGGTTCAGGTCCAGCGCTTCGCAGATGATCGCGTCCAGCCCCTGGTCGTGCAGCATTTGCGGCACTTTGTAGATGGTGTCCACGTCCCACACCGAAATCACGGCGCGTTCCTCGATGTTCGAGAACAGGGAGATCTTCGCCACTTCGTCTTCCGGGATCTTGCGGTCGGCGCGGCACAGCAGCGCATTCGGCGAAATGCCGATTTCGCGCAGCTTCTGCACCGAGTGCTGGGTAGGCTTGGTCTTCAGTTCGCCGGCCGATGCGATGTAAGGCACCAGGGTCAGGTGGACAAAAGCGCAGTTCTTGCGGCCGGCGCGCAGCGACAGCTGGCGGGCCGCTTCCAGGAATGGCAGCGATTCGATGTCGCCCACGGTGCCGCCGATTTCGCACAGCGCGACGTCGTAGCCTTCCGCGCCACGGCGGATGTAATCCTGGATTTCATTGGTGATGTGCGGGATCACCTGCACAGTCTTGCCCAGGTATTCGCCGCGGCGCTCCTTGCGGATCACGGATTCGTAGATCTGGCCGGTGGTGAAGTTGTTCACCTTGCGCATGCGGGTCGAGATGAATCGCTCGTAGTGACCCAGGTCCAGGTCGGTCTCGGCGCCATCGTCGGTAACGAATACTTCACCGTGCTGCATCGGGGACATGGTGCCCGGGTCCACGTTGATGTACGGGTCCAGCTTGAGCATGGTGACTTTGAGGCCGCGCGATTCGAGGATCGCGGCGAGGGAGGCGGCGGCAATCCCTTTACCAAGGGACGACACAACGCCGCCAGTGACGAAGACAAATTTGGTCATTGCGAGATCGGCGCCGGGGAGGCGCGCAGCGGGAAATTGAAATTATAGCGCATTTTGGAGGCCAATGCGTGCGCCAGCGAACAGACCCTGGCTGGCTGCCGCAGCAAAAATATTATTATTTCAACAGGAGGCCACCATGAGTCTGGAACGCGACGAATATGGCAACTATGTCGACACTGGCCACCAGGGTCCCGGTCCCCGCCTGATGGGCGCCGACACCCTGATCGGCGACCATGTTCATAACCTGAAGAATGAGCACCTGGGCACGGTCAAGGAAATCATGCTCGACATGCAGACCGGGCATATCGCCTATGTGGTGATGGCCAGCGGCGGCGTGCTCGGGATTGGCGAAAAACTGTTCGCGGTACCCTTTGAAGCGCTGTCGCTCGATACGGCCAACCACCGCATGACGCTGAACATCGACAAGGAGCGCATCGAACAGGCGCCCGGTTTCGACAAGAACCATTGGCCGGACATGGCCAACCAGAGCTGGGCAACTGAGCTGCACAATTTCTACGGGACCAGCAGCAGCACCAGTGGCCCGAGCCACCTCGACCAGAGCTCGCGCTAAGCTTCGGCCGGCGCCAGGTCGAGCCGCATCGGGATGAAGCGGATCCCGTGCATTTCCGCCACCGGACCGGTCGCGACGAAACCGAGGTGGCGGTACATGGCTTCGGCGAAGGTCGACGAGTTCACGGTAAAGCTGCCCGGGTTGCCGCGCGCCAGCGCCCCATCCCGGGCCACTTCCCACAGCCGCTTGCCGATGCCCCACCCGTGCCAGGGCGATCCTACGTAAAGGCTGAACAGGTGCGTGTTGTCGCGCACCGCGACCACGCCGGCCAGCGCTTCGCCATCGAAGGCCAGCTGGTAGTGGTAGTTTTCGGCCTGCAGGTTGCGCCGGACGATATCGGGCTGCAGCGTGACCAGGAATTCTTCCGCGCCCGCGCCATCCGGCTCGATGGTCAGGTAAGGCTGGAGCGACAGGATCAGGGCGCTGATTGCTGCGGCATCGTCGATTTCAGCGGGTCGGATGTATAGTGCGTTTTTGTCCATCTTGTCATTATGACATAGCAATTTCCGCTGCCGTGCGGGCGTGGATGCCCGTCGTATCGAACAAGGGCACCGCGGCGTCATGCGGCCCCACCAGCAGGGAAATCTCGGTACAGCCGAGGATGATTGCCTGCGCACCTTGCGCCGCCAGGTCCGCCATGATGCGGCGGTATTGCGCGCGTGACTCGGCAACGATCTTCCCCAGGCAGAGCTCTTCGTAAATGATGCGGTGGATGATGTCGCGCTCTTCCTGCGCAGGTATCAGGACCTCGATCCCATGGCGGCTGCGCAAGCGGTCGCGATAAAACTCCTGCTCCATGGTGAACCGCGTCCCCAGCAAGCCCACGCGCGCAAAGCCGGCCTGTTTGATGGCGGCGGCGGTCGGGTCGGCGATGTGGATGAGCGGGATGTTCACGGCCTCCTCGATCACCGGCGCGACCTTGTGCATGGTGTTGGTACACAGGACCAGCAAGTGCGCCCCCGCCGCTTCGAGCACGCGGGCGGCACCGGCCAGCAAGGCGGCCGCGCCCTGCCAGTCGCCCTCGCGCTGGCACCGCTCGATGTCATGGAAATCCACGCTGTACAGGATGATCCTGGCCGAGTGGAGTCCCCCCATGCACTCCTTGACCGCCTCATTGATCTGGCGGTAGTACGGAATGGTGGATTCCCAGCTCATGCCACCGATCAGGCCCACAGTCTTCATGATTTCCGTCCTCCAGCTGTCGCGTGTTTAAGTTGGACTACAATAATCCGAGATTCCCTCCTCATCTATCAGGAAATTTCAGTTGGAACCCACACCGGTCAGGCTGGCTTTCGCTTGGGCAGAGGTCGAACTATTCCCCTCGGCGCCTTACTCGATTGGCGATGCTTCGCCATCCTGCATCCTTGGATTGGCACTGGAGCGGCAACGGGGCGTGCATGCCATTGCCAGCGACAAGCGGCAGGACTTCGATGCATGGCCGGGAGACCTCGCCTTTACCTCACCGGACGTCAACATCTTCTCGGAATCCATGCATGGCGGGGAATACCTGGCCTTGCGGGTCGCGCGCCACGCTGCCGGCACTGCGCCGTTGGCCGCACCGCGCGCCATAGTCCACGGCGACCGGCGCGCAGTCGAACTTGGCCTGCGTTTGCGCCGGCTGATGCTGGCCCCGCAGCCCGACGCACCGCTCATCGAAGATCAGCTTGCATTATTCCTGGAGCGCGGCCTGGCCCTCATGGCGGGGCCGCAGGCCAAAAGCAGCACTTACCGCTGCGACCGGAACGCCCACGCGCGCGTACTGGAGTTCATCGAAGACACGCTTGACGGCCCACTGGCGCTCGGCGAGCTGGCAAGCGTGGCCGGCATGCCGCCGCTGCGCTTCCTGCGCAGCTTTACGCACGCCACAGGCCGTACCCCGCATGCCTACATCACCGAGCGCCGCCTGCAACGGGCGCGCTCGCTGCTACGGGCAAGCAACGCGCCACTGGCGGCGATTGCGCTGGACTGCGGCTTTGCCCACCAATCGCATCTGGGCGCCGTGTTCAAATCCCGGCTGGGGCTGAGCCCGCAACAATACCGAACTTTATTGGAAGTCCCGGCTGGCGGTGGGCAGGCGGCCCAGCAGGTGGGATAGGTCGACCAGGCGGCGGGCGACCAGGTGGCGCACGATGCCTTCCTGCTGCCATACGCCATACACGCCCAGCAGCGAAGAGCCCAGCACTTCGCGACGGTACTGTTCCACCAGGTCGGGCCAGACGATCACGTTGACGTAGCCGGTCTCGTCTTCGATGGTGACGAACAGCACGCCCTTCGCGGTGCCGGGCCGCTGGCGGCCGGTGACGATGCCGGCGCCGCGCGCCAGCTGGTTATTGCTGAAGGTGTTCAGCACCTCGGCCGGCAGGAAACGCTTGGCCAGCAACGCCGGCCGCAGCAGCGCCAGCGGATGGCGCCCCAGCGTCAGCCCCTGCGCGCGGTAATCGCCCAGGATTTCCTCGCCTTCGGTCGGCGGCACCAGTTGCGGGGTCGCCTCCTCCACCTCGGTCGGGCGCAGCAAGTCCTTGTCCGGCACCGCGCCCGCCGCGTCCCACAGCGCCTGGCGCCGGTTGCCCGCCAGCGAACGCAAGGCATTGCCACCGGCCAGCACTTGCAGGTCATGGCGATCCAGGTCGGCGCGCCGCGCCAGGTCGGCCACGCTGGCAAAGGGCCGGATCGCCCGCGTCTCCTCGATGCGCAGCGCGGCTTCGGAGCGCATGCCGCGCAGCAGTGCCATGCCAAGCC
Source organism: uncultured Duganella sp. (assembly GCA_946482335.1). The sequence goes on from CAMLRG010000027.1 coordinate 7,698, forward strand.
GCACCGCGGGCTGCGCCCCGCCCGCGCGCTCTTCCAGCGCCGATTCCCACCCGCTGCACGTGATGTCGACCGGCCGCACTTCGATGCCATGACGCTTGGCATCCTGCACCAGTTGCGAGGGCGAATAAAACCCCATCGGCTGGCTGTTCAGCAGCGCGCACAGGAAAGCGGCCGGCTCGTGGCATTTGATCCACGAGCTCACATAGGTCAGCCAGGCAAAGCTGGCGGCATGCGATTCGGGGAAGCCGTATTCGCCAAAACCCTGGATCTGCAGGCAGATCTGCTGTGCAAAGGCTTCCTCATAGCCACGCTCGACCATGCCCGACACGATGCGCGTCTGGTATTTCTCCAGGCCGCCCTTGCGCTTCCACGCCGCCATCGAGCGCCGCAACTGGTCCGCCTCGCCCGGCGTGAAGCCGGCGGCGTCGATCACCACCTGCATCACCTGCTCCTGGAAGATGGGCACCCCCAGGGTGCGTCCCAGCGCCTTTTCCAGCCCGGCAGGATAGTCGACCGGCACCTTGCCCATGCGCCGCTGCAGGTAGGGGTGCACCATGCCGCCCTGGATCGGTCCCGGCCGCACGATCGCGACTTCGATCACCAGGTCGTAGAACACTTGCGGCTTCAGGCGCGGCAGCATGCTCATTTGCGCCCGCGATTCGATCTGGAACACGCCGATGGTATCGGCCTGGCAGATCATGTCGTACGTGGCGCGGTCTTCGCGCGGCACATCCTGCATGGTGAAAATCTCGCCCCGCCGCGCGCTGACCAGGTCGAAGGCCCGGCGCAGCGCGGACAGCATGCCCAGCGCCAGCACGTCCACCTTCAACAGCCCCAGTTCTTCCAGGTCATCCTTGTCCCATTGGATCACGCTGCGCTCTTCCATCGCCGCGTTTTCGATGGGCACCAGGCGCGACAGCTTGTCCTGCGAGATCACAAAGCCGCCCACGTGCTGCGACAGGTGGCGCGGGAAGCCCAGGAATTGCAGCGCCAGGTGGGCCCACTGGTGCGCCACCGGCGACTCCGGGTCCAGCCCACACTCGGCGAAACGCTCCATCAACTCGTGCTTGCGGTCGAACCAGCGGTGCGACTTGGCGACCTTCTCCACGATCTCCAGGTCCACGCCGAGCGCCTTGCCGCTGTCGCGCAGCGCGCTCTTGGTGCGGTAGCAAATCACGGTCGCGGCCAGGGCCGTGCGGTGGCGGCCGTATTTGCGGTAAATGTACTGGATCACTTCTTCGCGGCGCTGGTGCTCGAAGTCGACGTCGATATCGGGCGGCTCGTCGCGCTCCACCGACATGAAGCGCCCGACCACGCTGTTGCCCAGCGCCGGGTCGACCTCGGTGATGCCAAGGCAATAGCAGACCGCCGAATTGGCCGCCGAACCGCGCCCCTGGCACAGGATTTCCTGCGAGCGCGCATAGCGGACGATGTCGTACACCGTCAGGAAGAAGTACTCGTACTTCAATTGCGCCGCCAGCGCCAGCTCGTCCTCGATCTGCTGTTGCACATTGGCCGGCACGCCGCCCGGATAGCGGCGGTGGGCGCCGATATAGGTTTCCTGGCGCAGGAAGCTGGACGGCGTATGGCCCGGCGGGATCAACTCGTTCGGGTATTCGTAGCGCAATTCTTCCAGCGAGAAGGTGCAGCACGCCGCAATGCGGATGGTTTCCTCCAGCGCCTGCGCCGGATACACGTTCGCCAGCCGCAAGCGCGAACGCAAATGCTGTTCGGCGTTTTGCGCCAGCTCATAACCGCATTCGCTGACCGGCTTGCCGAGCCGGACGGCCGTCAGCGTATCGTGCAGCGGCTTGCGCGAGCGCACGTGCATGCAGACGTGGCCGGCAGCGGCCACGCGCAGGCCGTGCTGCAGGGCCACTTCCTCAATGGCCGCATGGTGCGCTTCATCGAAGGCGCGGCCCAGCAGGGTCAGACCCATCCAGCTGCGCTCGCCGCCAAAGGTGGCCGCCATCCAGGCCGCCTGCTGGTGCAGGCGGTCCACCCCGGCCGGATATTCCGGCAGCAGCAACAGCAGGCAATCGGGCAGGCCGCGCAAGTGCCCGCGTTCCGGCGGCGGATGGGCAAAATCGTCCGGATGCAGCTGGTAGCTGCCCTTGCCGGCGCGCATGCGGCCGAGGGTGATCATTTCCGACAGGTTGCCGTAGCCGTTGCGGTTGGCCGCCAGCGCCAGCAGCGAGAGCGCCGGGCTGCCATCGTCGTGCATCAGATGGAAGTGGGCGCCGATCAGCAATTGCAGGCCGCTTTCCTTGGCCGTTGCGTGCGCCCGTACCACGCCGGCCAGCGAACATTCGTCCGTGATGGCCAGCGCTTTATAGCCGAGCTTGATCGCGCGCTCCACCAGCTCTTCCGAATGGGAGGCGCCTTGCAAAAATGAAAAATTTGTCAGGCAAAACAGCTCCGCATAGGCGGGCAGCCCGGCACGCGATGACGGTATATTCATAAACGGTATCCACTTGGCGCAGCGATGACACGATTACTGTATGGATATCCAGTATTTTACCACCAAAAGCAGGCGTCGACTACTCCAGCATCTATTCCAGCTCGGCGACCAGTTGCGGAACCAGCTCGAACAAGTCGCCCACGATGCCGTAATCGGCAACGCCAAAGATGGGGGCTTCCGGATCCTTGTTGATGGCGACGATGGTCTTGGAATCCTTCATGCCGGCCAAGTGCTGGATCGCGCCGGAGATCCCGACGGCGATGTACAGCGCCGGCGCGACGATCTTGCCGGTCTGCCCCACCTGCCAGTCGTTCGGCACAAAGCCCGCATCGACCGCCGCGCGCGAGGCGCCCATGGCCGCCCCCAGCTTGTCGGCCAGCGGTTCCAGCACCTTGAAGTTCTCCGCCGAGCCGAGGCCGCGTCCGCCCGATACGATGACGCGTGCCGCGGTCAGGTCAGGACGCGCCGAGCTGGCCAGTTCGCGCGAAACGAAGGCAGATTTGCCCAGGTCCGCAACCGGCACCACGCTCTCGACCGGCGCCGCCGCCGGCCCTTCCGGGGCGGGATCGAAGCCCGTTGCGCGCACCGTGACGACTTTCACCGCATCCGGCGCCTGCACCGTCGCGATGGCGTTGCCGGCATACACCGGCCTTTCGAAAATGTCTGGCGCCAGCACGGCGGTAATGTCGGAAACCTGGGCCACGTCGAGCCGCGCAGCGACGCGCGGCGCGATATTCCGGCCAAAGGCCGTAGCCGGCGCCAGGATGTGGCTGTAGCTGGCGGCGAGCGCCAGCACTTGCTCGGCCAGGTTTTCCGCCAGGCCGTAGGCAAGGTGCGGCGCATCGGCTGCCAGCACCTTGCCCACGCCGGCGATGCGGGAAGCCGATGCGATGACGCCGCCGCAGCGGTGGCCGGCGACAAGCAGGTGGACCTGGTCGCTGCAGCGCAGCGCCGCGGCGACCGTATTCAGGGTGCTGCCCTTCAGGCGGGCGTTATCGTGTTCTGCAATGACGAGTGCTGTCATGATTGTCTTCCTTATGCAATGAGCTTGGCTTCGCCTTTCAACCTGGCGACCAGCGCCCTGACGTCCGCCACCACGATGCCGGCCGGGCGCGCGGGCGGCTCGGATACCTTCAGCGTCTTCAGCCGTGGCGCCACGTCGACGCCCAGGTCCGCTGGCCGCATCGTGTCGAGCGGCTTCTTCTTGGCCTTCATGATGTTGGGCAGCGTGACGTAGCGCGGCTCGTTGAGCCGCAAGTCGGCCGTGACCACGGCCGGCAGCGCCAGGCGGAGGGTTTCCAGTCCGCCATCGACCTCGCGCGTCACCATGGCGGCGCCCTGCTCCACGATTACGCTGGAAGCGAACGTTGCCTGCGGCCAGTGCAGCAGCGCGGCCAGCATCTGGCCAACCTGGTTGCAGTCGCCGTCAACAGCCTGTTTGCCCAGCACGGCCAGTTGCGGCTGTTCCAGCTCCGCCACGGCTGTGAGCAGCTTGGCCACGGCCAGCGGCTGCAGCTCACCTTCGCACTCGACCAGGATGCCGCGGTCGGCGCCGATTGCCATGGCCGTGCGCAACACGTCCCGGCTGGACGGTCCGCCACAGGTCACCACCACCACCTCCGTGGCCATGCCGGCCTCCTTCATCCGCACCGCCTGCTCCACCGCAATCTCGTCGAAGGGGTTCATCGACATCTTGGCGTTACCGGCATCCACGCCCGAACCGTCGGCTTTCACGCGCACTTTCACGCTGAAGTCCACCACCCTCTTCACAGCAACCAGGACCTTCATGCCATCTCCTCAAATAATGTTTTTGTCACGCAGCGCCGCCAGTTCCGCTCCGCGCACGGCCAGCCACTCCGCCAGCACTTCCGCCGTATCCGCGCCCAGCGTGGGCGGAGCGCGGCGGTACTGCACGGGCGATTCCGACATGCGGATCGGATTGGCCACCAGCGGCACGCTTCCTGCCAATGGATGGGGCATGTCGATGCGCATGCCGCGCGCCTGCACCTGCGCATCGGCAAACACCTTGTCCAGCGTGTTGATCGGTCCGCATGGCACGCCGGCCGTCTCCATCGCCGCCACCCACTGCGCCGTGGTTCTGGTCACGGTCACGCGGTGGATACGCGCCACCAGCTCCTGCCGGAATTTCACGCGCTGCGGATTGGTGGCAAAGCACTCGTCGTCCGCCCATTCCGCATGGCCCAGCACCTCGCAGCATTTGGCGAACTGGCGGTCATTGCCGACGGCGATGATCATGTAACCGTCCGCAGTGGCGAACTCCTGGTAAGGCACGATGTTCGGGTGGGCATTGCCCATGCGCCCCGGTATCGCGCCTCCCACCAGGTAGTTCGCCGCCTGGTTGGCCAGGCAGGCCACCTGCACGTCCAGGAGGGCCAGGTCGATGTACTGCCCTGTTCCCGTGCGCTCCCGCCGCGCCACCGCAGCCAGCGCTGCCACCGCAGCGTACAGCCCGGTCATCACATCGGTCAGCGCCACACCGGCCTTCATCGGCCCGCCCCCCGCCGTCCCGTCCGGCCGGCCGGTAAGGCTCATCAAGCCGCCCATGCCCTGGATCAGGAAGTCGTAGCCGGCGCGCGCGGCATACGGCCCGGTCTGGCCGAAACCCGTGATCGAGCAATAGATCAGGCGCGGGTTGGCTGCCTTCAGACTGTCGTAATCGAGGCCATACTGGCGCAAGCCGCCAGCCTTGAAGTTCTCGATCAGGATGTCGGCCTTCGCCGCCATCCGCCGCACCAGGGCCTGTCCTTCCGGCTGGGCGAGATCGATCGTCAGCGAGCGCTTGTTGCGGTTGGCGCTCAGGTAGTAGGCCGCTTCGCCGGTCGGCACGCCAGCCTCGTCCTTGAGCCATGGCGGGCCCCAGGCCCGGGTGTCGTCGCCGGCGCCGGGCCGTTCCACCTTGACCACGTCCGCCCCCAGGTCGGCCATCAGTTGGCCCGCCCAGGGTCCGGCCAGCACGCGCGACAGGTCCAGCACCCGTAGTCCGGACAGCGCTCCATCCGGCAGCATCGCCTCCATGGCCTCAGAAGGCGGCCAAGCCGGTGATGGCACGGCCCAGGATCAGGGCATGCACGTCATGCGTGCCCTCATAGGTGTTGACCACCTCCAGGTTCACCATATGGCGGACCACGCCGAATTCGTCGCTGATGCCATTCCCGCCCAGCATGTCGCGCGCCATGCGTGCCACCTCCAGCGCCTTGCCGCAGGAATTGCGCTTCATGATCGAAGTGATCTCCACGGCAGCCGTTCCTTCATCCTTCATGCGGCCAAGGCGCAGGCAGCCCTGCAGGCCGATCGCGATTTCAGTCTGCATATCGGCCAGCTTTTTCTGGATCAACTGGTTGGCGGCCAATGGCTTGCCGAACTGCTTGCGGTCCAGCACATACTGGCGCGCGCGATGCCAGCAGTCCTCCGCCGCGCCCAGCGCGCCCCAGGCGATGCCGTAGCGCGCGCTGTTCAGGCAAGTGAAGGGGCCCTTCAGGCCGCGCACCTCAGGGAAGGCGTTTTCGTCCGGACAGAACACCTCGTCCATCACGATTTCCCCGGTAATGGAAGCGCGCAAGCCCACCTTGCCATGGATGGCCGGCGCGCTGAGGCCCTTCCAGCCTTTTTCCAGCACGAAGCCGCGGATGGCGCCTTCATCATCCTTCGCCCACACCACGAAGACATCGGCGATCGGCGAATTGGTGATCCACATCTTGCTGCCGCTGAGGACAAAGCCGCCATCAACCTTGCGGGCACGGGTGCCCATGCTGCCGGGATCGGACCCGTGATTGGGTTCGGTCAAGCCGAAGCAGCCGATCCATTCGCCCGTGGCCAGCTTGGGCAGGTATTTGCGGCGCGCGACTTCGCTGCCGAATTCGTAGATGGGAACCATCACCAGCGACGACTGCACGCTCATCATGGAGCGGTAGCCGGAGTCGACGCGCTCGACTTCGCGCGCCACCAGGCCATAGCTGACATAGCTCAATCCCGAACCGCCATACGCTTCCGGGATCGTCACGCCCAGCAGGCCAAGTTCACCCATCTCGCGAAAGATGGCCGGATCGGTGCTCTCGTTGCGGAACGCTTCCAGCACACGCGGCGCGAGGCGTTCCTGGCAATAGGCGCGCGCAGAATCGCGCACCATGCGTTCGTCTTCGTCCAGTTGCTGCTCCAGAAGCAGCGGGTCATCCCATTGAAAGGCTGGCGAATTATGCTTGGAGATCATTCCGTATTCCTTAATTATTTGTCGTAAGACCAATGTACAGTGCATAATCAGGCGAGACAAACGATTTGTTCGCACCAAATTGTGCGAAAAACTCACTTCGAAAGCCGAATGCCGTGCGCAGAAAGATCCCCTCCACCGCCGCCCTGACCGCCTTTGAAGCGGCGGCGCGCCACCAGAGCTTTACCAAGGCGGCCGACGAGCTGGCGCTGACGCAGAGTGCGATCTGCCGCCAGATCGGGGCACTGGAAGAATTCCTGGGCGTGCCGCTGTTCCGCCGCAGCCGGCGCGGCGTGGTGCTGACGGATGCCGGCATGGATTACAGCCGCAAGGTGACCGCCCGCCTCGACGAGGTGGAACGCGACGCGCTGGAGCTGATGGCAAAGGGCGGCAGCGGAGGATCGCTGGAGCTGGGCGTGGTGCCGACCTTCGCCACCAAATGGCTGCTGCCAAGGCTGCCCCTGTTCGCGCAGCTATACCCCGGCATCACGATCAACCTGAGTTCGCGCACGCGCCCCTTCCTGTTCGATGAAACGCCGCTCGATGCGGCGATCTATGCGGGCGAGGCAACCTGGCCCGGCACGGAAGGCTTGTTCCTGATGCGCGAGCAGTTGGCGGCCGTGTGCAGCCCGGTGCTGGGCCGCCCCGACTGGCGCCGCCACACGCTGCTGCAATCGAGCACGCGGCCGTATGCCTGGCGCGACTGGTTCGCCTCGCGCGGCATGGACATGGAAAGGGATATGAGCGGTCCGCGCTTCGAACTGTTTTCAATGCTGGCGGAAGCGGCCGTGCGCGGCATGGGCATTGCCTTGCTGCCGCGCTTCCTGGTCGAAGACGAACTGGAGCGCGGCGTGCTGGTGCTGGCGTCGCGGCACGAGGTATTGAGCGACCGCTCCTACTACCTCACCTATCCCGAAAGGAAATCGGAGAACGTCGCGCTGACGGCCTTCCGCACCTGGCTCGACGGCCAGGCGCGGGAGTACCGGGCGCAGGCCGGCCTCGGTTAGCGCAGGCTGCAGGCCTCTTCGAATGGCAGCCGTGGGTGGCGCGGGAACAGGCCTGCCGGATCGCCATAGCCAAGCCCACAGACAAAGTTGACGCGCAGCGCGCCGTCCGGGAAGAATGCCTGGTTCAGGATGTTTTCGTCGAAGCCGGACAGGGGCCCGCAATCCAGTCCCAGCAGCCGCGCCGCCACCATCAGGTAGGCTCCCTGCAGGCTGCTGTTGCGGAAAGCCGTGTCCTGGCTCAGCTTGGCGTTGCGCCGGAACAGGTCGCCCGCTTCCGGCCGGTGCGGGAACAGGTAGGGCATGCGTTCATGGAAAGCCGTATCGTAGGCGACGATGGCCACTACGGGGGCGCCGCGCACCTTCTGCACATTGGGCGCCGCCATGGCCTGCACCAGCAGCTCCTTCGCCGCCACCGTGCGCAGGAACAGCAAGCGCGCTGGCGATGTGTTCATGCTGGTCGGCCCCCATTTCATGAGCTCATACACGTCGCGCAGCAGGCTGTCCGGTACGGCGCGCGGCAGCCAGCGGTTCTGGCTGCGGGCGGCGCGGAACACCAGGTCCTGCGCAGTTTCGCTGCAATCCGCCAGCTTCATGTTCGCACCGCCCCGATCAGGACGAAGGCCACCGTGGCGACCTTGCCCGTCCGGTTGCGCCATGCGTGGCGCGTGCCGTTCTGCACCACGATATCGCCGCGCCGCACCTTCTTTTCAGCGCCGTCATCCAGCTCGAGCCAAAGTTCGCCGTCGAGCACGATGCCGTAATCGATGGTGTCCGTGGTGTGCATCCCCGGGCAATCCGGCTCGAAGCATTCGATCAGGCCAGGCAGGGCTGGCGCCAGTTCCACCCCTGCCGCCGCGCCGTCGAAGGAAGGGCTGGCCATGACCGAATCCGGCGGGAAGGCCACCACCAGCAGGCTGCTGGCGCCGTGACCTGGCAGCAGCGAGCCGCCATCGGCGGTGGGGTCGCCGGCCCGATGCGGCACGGTGGCGCCGGCGGTGGTGGCCCACACCTGGGCGAAGCCATGGCCCGGAATGGCCTTGAAATCCCGCTCCCTCGGCGCGTCGCCGTCCGCAACAAAGATGGATTTCCCATGGCCGTCATGGCCGGTCACGATGCGTCGAACTTTCATGGTCTCCTCCAGTTTATGTTTATCGCAAGCCGTCGTTGCCGGCGATGTCCGCCGCCGCCAGTCCGCCCAGCCGCGCATGGATGCGCCCCCCGCTTGCCATCGCCAGGCCGAACGCGATCTCGTCGCGGCGCGGCCCATCCCATAGCGTCATCTCCGCCGAACCGAAATGGCTGCGCACATAGGCGGCCTGGATATGGCCCAGCGGCACAATCAGGCGCGTACCGGTGCCGCCGATGGTCTTGGCGGCCGGGACGATCGCCTTCGGATTGCCGAGTGCCTCCCGCATGGCCCAGCCGCCGGCCTCATGCCAGACAGCGCCGTGTTCCAGTTCACCATCCTCCCCCACTATCGCCCCTTTGCCGTAAGCCTGCACCACGCCCGCACCGCCCAGCGCCGCGATCATGCGCGCCGACAGCTCGCTGCCAAGCTGGCGCAGCTCGGCCATAAACGGCAGCAGGTCGGCTTCGTAGCGTCCCGCAAACGGGTTTTTCACGATCGCCATCCCCACGGCGACGCGCAGCGGGCTTTCCAGCCGCGGTCCACCTTCATGCCAGCATTCTTCCACATCCAGCTTGTACTTGCGTACGTTCACGAGCGACATTCGGTTTCCTCCATCAGTTTTGAAGCCATGGATTGATTATACATACCGCCATCTTTTATGCAAACTAAATATTTTTGTGCACAAAATTGATTTTTACTCCTATAATCGGCCCATGACTGTCGTACCCACAAAAGGAGAAGAGCATGAAACTGATTTCGTATCGCCACGCAGGCAAGGAACATTTCGGCGCGGTCGCCGGCGAAGGCGTCATCGAGCTGACGCGCCGCCTGGACGGCGCGCCCGGCCTGGCGGCGCTGCTGGCCAACGAGGCCCTGCTGGCGCAAGCCCGCCAGCTGGTGGCCGAAGCGCGGGCCGACTACACGCTGGACAGCGTAGAACTGGCCCCTGTCATCCCCCGTCCCGGCAAAGTGGTGTGCGTCGGCATCAATTACGTCGAACACGCGGCCGAGGCCGGGCGCAAGGTGGGCGAGTATCCGGTCATCTTCCAGCGCTACAGCGAAACCCTGCTGGCGCATGGCGCACCCCTGGTCCGCCCCAGGGCTTCCACCCAGTTCGACTTCGAGGCGGAGCTGGCGGTGGTCATCGGCAAGGGGGGCGCCAACATCGATCCCGCCAGCGCAATGGAACACGTGGCCGGCTATACCTGCTTCAACGACGCCAGCGTGCGCGATTGGCAGTTCCACACCCACCAGTACGGCATGGGCAAGAACTTCGCCGCCAGCGGCGCCCTGGGCCCTTGGATGGTGACGGCCGACGAGATCGCGGATTACCGCGAACTGACCGTCACCGGCCTGCTGAACGGCGAAACCATGCAGCACGGCAAGCTCTCCGAGTTGGCCTTCGACGTTCCGGCACTGATTGCCTATATCTCGAAGGCGCTGCCGTGGAACCCGGGCGACATCCTCGCCACCGGCACCCCGAGCGGCATCGGCTTCAAGCGCAATCCGCCGGTATTCCTGAAAGCGGGCGACCGCTACGAAGTCGTGATTTCCCAGGTCGGCACGTTGTCCAATCCAGTGGCCGACGAAGCCTGAGCACAACCATGCATGCAAACCTGATCGGCGGCGAATGGGTGGCTGGCGCCAGCGTCCGCGAAAACATCAATCCCTCGGATGTCAGCGATATCGTCGGCGTGTATGCGCAGGCCGATGCGGCGCAGGCCGCGCAAGCCTTGCAGGCGGCGGCCGCCGCCCGCGGCGAATGGGCGCACGCGGGCATCCAGCTGCGCGCCATTGCCCTGGATTTCATCGGCAGCGAGCTGCTGCGCCGCCAACAGGACCTGGGCACCTTGCTGGCCCGCGAGGAAGGCAAGACGCTGCCCGAAGCGGTTGCGGAAGTTGCCCGCGCCGGGCATATCTTCAAGTACTTTTCCGGCGAAGCCCTGCGCCAGCGCGGCGATAAGCTGGCGTCCGTACGCCCGGGCGTGGAGGTGGAAGTCACGCGCGAGCCGGTCGGCGTGGTCGGCATCATCACGCCCTGGAACTTTCCGGCAGCGATCCCCGCCTGGAAGATCGCCCCCGCCCTCGCCTACGGCAATGCGGTCGTTTTCAAGCCGGCCGACCTGGTGCCCGGCTCGGCCTGGGCGCTGGCCGAGATCATCAGCCGTTCCGGCATCCCGCCGGGCGTGTTCAACCTGGTGATGGGGAGGGGCAGCGTGGTCGGCCAGGCCATCCTCGAAGCGCCGGCGGTATCGGCCATCAGTTTCACCGGCTCGGCGGACACTGGCCGTAAGGTGCTGGCGGCTGCGGCCCGGCGTGGCGCCAAGGTCCAGCTGGAAATGGGTGGCAAGAACCCCCTCGTGGTGCTGGACGACGCGGACCTCGGCAATGCCGTCGAATGCGCCGTGCAGGGCGGCTACTACTCGACCGGCCAGCGCTGCACGGCTTCGTCGCGCTTCATTGTCGAAAAGGGCATCTACCCGCAATTCGTGCAACGCCTGCGCGCCAGGCTGGCGGCCCTGAAAGTGGGCCATGCCCTGCATGCCGATACGCAGATCGGTCCGGTCGTCGACGCCTCGCAGCTGGAACAGGACCTCGCCTACGTCGACATCGGACGCGCCGAGGGCGCCCGCCTGGTGGCCGGCGGCGGCGCACTCCAACTGGATACCGACGGCTTTTTCATGGCCCCCGCCCTGTTTGCCGACGCGTCGCCCGACATGCGCATCGCGCAGGAAGAGATTTTCGGCCCCGTGGCCTGCGCCATTCCAGCCGACAGCTACGAGCATGCCTTGGAAATCTGCAACAGCAGCCGCTTCGGCCTGTCCGCCGGCATCTGCACCACTTCGCTGCGCCACGCGGCCCACTTCAAGCGCCATGCGCAGGCGGGCATGGTGATGGTCAACGTACCCACGGCCGGCGTCGACTACCACGTGCCCTTTGGCGGCAGCAAGGCATCGAGCTACGGTTGCCGCGAGCAGGGCAGCTACGCGGCGGAGTTTTTCACGACCGTAAAGACAGCATATACAAAAGCGTAGATAATGAAACGGGAGACAGTAATGGACTTTGACTTGCTTATCGTAGGACTGGGGCCCGTGGGCGCCGTTGCAGCAAACCTTGCGGGCAGCTGGGGGCTGAAGACGCTGGCCGTCGACAAGATGCTGGACATCTACGACAAACCGCGCGCCTTCGGCCTGGACCACGAAGTGATGCGCGTGTTCGGCAACATCGGCATCGCCGGCCGGATCGCGGACGCTGTGCTGCCCTACCGAACCTCCGAATACCACACCACCGGCGGTGCCGTGGTCAAGCGCATCGCCCCGGCCAGCGCGCCCTATCCGCTCGGATGGGCGTCGAACTATGTGTTTTCCCAGCCTGCCGTTGAAGGCGCGCTGCGCGGCAATGTCCAGTCCTTCGCCAGCGTCAGCCTGGAGCTGGGCACGGAAGTGCTGTCGCTGGCGCAGCAAGGCGGCGTGGCGACCGCCCTGCTGCGCGACCGTTCAGGCGCCGAGCGCAGCGTGAGCGCGCGCTACGTGCTGGCCTGCGACGGCGGCACCAGCCCCCTGCGCACCAGCCTCGGGCTGGAAATGGAAGACATGGCATTCGACGAACCCTGGATGGTGGTCGATGTCCTGGTCAAGCCTGAAGCGCTTGGCCGCCTGCCCGATACCAATGTCCAGTTCTGCGAAACCGCCCGCCCCAGCAGCTACATCGTCGGCCCCGGCGGCCACCGCCGTTGGGAATTCACCATCAATGAGGGTGAGACGCCGGCCAGCATCCAGCAGACCGATGCGATCCGGCGCCTGCTCTCGCGCTGGCTGGAACCGCAAGAGTATGAAATCTGGCGCGCCTCCGCCTACCGCTTCCATGCGCTGGTGCTGAAGACCTGGCGCCAGGACGGCCTGTTCTTCCTCGGCGACGCGGCCCACATGACGCCGCCCTTCATGGCGCAGGGCATGTGCCAGGGCATCCGTGACGCCGCCAACCTGGTCTGGAAGCTTGCCATGGTCAACCAGGGCCTGGCGCCGGACAGCCTGCTCGATACCTACCAGGAAGAGCGCCTGCCGCACGTACGGCAGACCACCATGGTGACCAAGGAACTGGGCCAAGTGATCTGCGAGCGCGACCCGGCCCGCGCGGCGGCGCGCGACAGACGCATGCTGGAAGAAATGGCGCAAGCGGCCGGCCCCACCATCCGCCAGTCGCTGATCCCCGGCCTGACCTCAGGGCTGCTGGCGCCGGCCGATCCGCTTGGCGTGCGCGGCACGCTGTTCCCGCAGCCCTTCGTCGAAAATCCCCTGGGCCTGGCCGGACTGCTGGACGAGTTCACCGGCGCCGCGTTCCGCCTGGTGGCGGCGCCGGGCACCGAGCTGGAGGCCCTGCGGCAGGAAATCGGCCGCTATGCCGGCTTCCCCCTGGTACTCGCGCGCCTGGCCGCGCAGGATCAGGATGCCCTCGGGCCGCACGACTTCCGCGAGAGGGATGGCGTGCTGGGGGCATGGTTCGACAGGCACGGCTGCCAACTTGCGCTGGTGCGGCCGGACCATTACGTCTTCGGCGGCGCGGCCTCCCTCGCCGGTGGGCTGGCCCTGCTGCATGCCCTGCGCCAGATGCTGTCCACCAGGGAAAACGGGGCCACGCTCGCCGCCTGAGCAGGCACAGTACCTGAAATTTGCATTTTAATCGATTTTAGGCATAAAATGAGGAATGTGTAGATATTCGGGAATTTGCCATGGCTAACCTGTACGCTGAACCGGCCGAGGGCGCCTCGCTGATCGAGGTCGCCCTGACCAAAATGAAGCGCTCCATCATTTGCTGCGAGCTCGCCCCTGGCACCAAGCTCAAGGTGGATGCCCTGTCGAAAGCCTATGAGCTGAGCAGCTCTCCCATCCGCGAAGCATTGAACCGCCTTGCCCAGGAGGGCGTCGTCACTGCCAGCGACAACAAGGGCTTCCGGGTCGCCCCCATCAGCGTTGAAGACTTCAACGAAATTTCCCGCATCCGCAGCCTGCTCGAGGGCGAGGCCTTGTCCGACGCCATCGCATACGGCGACGATGCCTGGGAAGGCGACGTGCTGGCCGCCTTCCACCGCCTGAGCGTGGTGGAAAAGCGCCTGGGCAGCGGCCCTGTCGCGCTGGACGACGAATGGGCGGAACGCCACAAGGCCTTCCATTTTGCCCTGTTTTCGGCTTGCCGCTCCCCGCTCCTGCTCGACATGATCGACTCCCTGTTCGACCGCGCCGAACGCTATCGCCGCTTCTCCGCCCTGCACCGGCAGACCGAGCGACACAAGGGCAACGAACACCAGGCGCTGATGAAGGCGGCGCTGGGGCGCGAAAAGGACAAGGCGGTAAAACTGCTGCGCCAGCATATCGCACGCACCAAGGACAGCATCAGCGACGCCGTCGCGCGCCAGCTGGCGACACTCCAATAAATAAAGGGGTACGTCCCCATTTATTTGAAAAAAGGCGGGCCGTGCGGCCCGCCCTTCAGGATGCCAGGAACTTCCTGCGCCACTCCTCCAGCGGCATGAAGGTCGGATCGCTGCGGCAGATCGCTTCCGTCTCACGCATGATCTCTTCGTCGCTCTGCTCCAGGTCGAGCGGGTCGCCGTGCGGCTGCGCTACGTAAAACGGCGTGTCCGTATACACTTCAACGGTATTGCCCTCCGGGTCGGAGAAATAGATGGACAGCGAGTTGCCATGATTCAGGCCGCGCATCTGCATCGCGCCCGATGCCAGCGCCAGCGTCCGGATATCGCGCAGGTTCTGGATGGCCGGCACGATGAAGGATACCTGCATCACCGTGCTGAAGGTGGCCTCAGGCGGCCGGCCCGAGGCCAGCACCAGTTGGTGGTGCTGCTCCGGACTGGCGCTCAGGAATACCAGTTCGCTCTTGAAATTGCGCCCAAGCCCGCGATCGGTGATGGTCAGGCCGAATACGCTGGTATAAAAGCCCACCATCTTTTCCAGATCGGTCACAAAGATGCCGAAATGGGACGGCGTCGGCCGCGTCACCGTCTGAGAAAGCATTGCCACTCCCTTATCCATGTCTCAGGCAGCCTTCACGGATGTCGATTGCCAGTTGACGACTTGCCAAGCGCTGCCGTTCTTCAGCCAGTGTATCGTAAAGCGGTTCTTCAGGCGGCGTACCTCACCGGCGCTTTCCAGCTTCATGTCAGCGATGCCGCCAACGATGGCCGTGTCGCCATAGAAGCGCACCAGTTGTTCCGAACAGTTGATTTCCAGGTAACGCGTCTTGCCGGAGCCGATGGTCTGCAGCACACCGGCCTTGCCGTCCATATTCGCCGAGGCATGGATCCACACCATGTCGTCGGCAAAGAGCCGGGTCAGGGCCGGCAAGTCGGCCCCCACCATGGCCTGGCAGCGGGTCTTTTCGAGTTGCAGGATGTCTTCCGTATTTGCCATTTTCCGCTCCCGCTCAAGGGTTGATCACATAGTTGCTGAAACCGCCGTTGCGGCTGGCGATGCCGGAAATCGCCTGGTTGACATCATCCAGCGGGAACTTGTGGTGCTCGAAGACGGACAGGTTCAGCGTGCCGGCCGCCGCCATGTCGGCCATATCCTGGCCCTCGCCGGCCGTGAACCATGCCGAGCCTTCGATGGTCTGCTGCTGGTCCATCATGGTGTGCAAGTCCATCGGCACCGCTCCCGCCGTGGCGCCGATATTGAAGGCGCGGCCGCCGCGCTTGAGTGCGCGCACCCCCTGCAGCAAGGCTTCGTGCGGGGAGCCGGGCCCCAGGCAATCGACAAACACGTCGGCGCCCAGCCCACCCGTCACGTCGCGCACCCAGGCGTCGATGGCGCCGCCCTCGGCGGTCGAGAACACCTGGATGCGCGACGGCGCCAGTTCCCTCACCTTTTCCAGCAGCGCCAGATTGCGCGCGGTGCCAAGGATGCGGGTGGCGCCCATGGCCAGGCCGAACAAGGCCGCGCCCAGTCCCAGTGTGCCGCTGATGCCGTTGATGAGCACAGTCTTGCCGGGGGCGACGCCGCCCTTGCGCATGGCGGAATAAGCCGTGCCAAGGTAGCCGAAACGGGCCGCCTGGTCGAAGCTGACGTTGTCGGGCAGGCGAACCAGGGCATACTGCGGCGCAGTCATGTATTCGCCCAGGCCGCCGTAGGGGTAATCCTTGAAGATCTTCAGCGAATTCTGCGAGAAGCCGAAATAGCCATTGAAGGTGTAGTAGTTACAGTTGATCAGGTCACCCGAGCGGCAGGCGCGGCACCCGCCGCAGTAGCGCCCCGGGTTGACGTAGACCCGCTCCCCTACCTTCCAGTCGTGCACCTGAGCGCCGACCGCGGCAATCTCGCCGGCCGGATCGAGGCCGAAGATGGCCGGCAGCGGCGGCAACGGCAGTTCAGGGAACCACGTCGTCCAGTTGGCCAGGATATTGCCAAGGTTCGGCACAATGCCGCAGGATCGCACGCGCACCAGCACGTCGTTCGGGCCCGGCGCAGGCACAGGGATCTGCTCGATCTGCATCGGGCCGCCGACTTTGTGCATGCGCGCCACTTTCATCATTTTTTCCATCTTCAAGTCTCCTCAAGTTTTCCTTGCAACGTTATTGTTGCCTCATTTTACGCATAAATTTTAAATTATGCAGAAAATTATCGTTGACCGTAAACTCCCGTCAGCACGATGACATCGCCGCTCCGTTCGACGTAGCTGGCGCGGTGCGACAGGGCCCCGGTTTCAGGGTGCGGCCAGATGAAATCCACCCAGCCCTTGCCCTTGGACTTTGCCAGCTCGATCTCCCAACGCACGAAGTGCTTGCCGTGCATGTCCTTGATGTCCAGCAGCGATTTGCCGACCATCCTGGGCTTGTTGCCGGCGGCCAGCACCACGCCCTGCATGTCCAGCGCCACGATATACAGCTCGCCGGCGACGAAGCGGCCCTTGGGATTGTTGAATTCCTCCAGCGCCCTGGACCTGCCCTGCTGGTCCAGGAAGGACACAGCCTTCCTGACAAAGGCTTCGGCCTCCTCGCGCGTGGCCGGTTCCGCCCAGGCCAGCGGCATCGGCATGAGTGCCAGCAGAACGGCAATGGCTTTCATCCTCATGATCCGCCTCCCGCGCTGAGCCGCACCGGGGCGGCGCTGGGCGCCGCGGCGGGCGTGCGCCTGCCGCGCGGCTGCAGCAGGAAATGCGCCAGCGCCGGCAGCAGGATCAGGGCGCCAAGCATGTTCCAGATAAACATGAAGGCCAGTAGGATGCCCATATCGGCCTGGAACTTGATTGGCGACAGTCCCCAGGTCGCCACGGCCGCACCCAGCGTGACGCCGGTCAGCACCACGACCTTGCCGGTGAAGAGCAAAGCCTTGTAATAGGCCTGAGACAGGCTGGCACCGCGCCGCATCTCAGCCAGCGTTACCGACACCACATACAGCGCATAGTCGACGCCGATCCCCACGCCCAAGGCGATTACCGGCAGCGTCGCCACCTTGACACCGATGCCCAGCGCCACCATCAAGGCCTCGCACAGCACGGACGTCAGCATCAACGGGAGCACGGCGCAGATCACCGCACACCAGGAGCGGAAGGTGATGAAGGCCAGCAGGATCACCGCCGCATACACCAGGAGCAGCATCTGCGTATTGGCCTTCCTGACCACGATATTGGTGGCAGCCTCGATGCCCGCATTGCCCGCGGCGGGCAGGAATTGCAGCTCCCTGGAGTTGTTCTTTGCCGCGAACGCCTCCACGGCACGCACCACCGCGTCCAGCGTGTCGGCCTTGTGGTCCTTCAGGTAGACATGCACCGTCAGCAGGTCGCAATTCTGGTTCAGCAGTTCGCGCGGCGCACGCGTGGTGATCGCGTTCAGCATGTCCTGCGAGCGCGGCAAGTCGAACCATTTCAGGCTGCCTTCGTTCATGCCTGCCGACGTGCGCTTGCTCAGTGTGGCATAGGAATTGGTCGATTCCACGCCCGGCAGCTGCTGCAGTTGCCACTCCAGCGCCTCCACCTGTGCCAGCACGCTGTAGTTGGCGCACATGTATTGCGGGGTCCGTACCATGACCACGAAGTTGTCGCTGCTGGCGGCATAATTCGCCGCCATGAAGGCGCTGTCGCGGTTATAGCGCGCATCAGGCCGCAGCTCGGGCGCGCCGGGATCGAGGTCGCCGATCTTCAGGTGCATGCTGGCAGCGCCGCCGCCGGCCGCCAGCACCAGCGCCGCTGCGACCGCAGCGCTGGCCCAGCGCCGGCCCGTGAACAGGTCGAGGAAGGCCCAGAAGCGGTGCTTGCGCGGCGCGCCGGCGGCATCGGTGCCCTCCTCGTCGCGCAGGCTGCGCAGCGCCGCCACCGGGCTCACGCCCGAATAGGACAGCAGCACGGGGAGCAGGATCAGATTGGTGAAGATCAGCACCGCCACCCCGATGCTGGCGGCAATGGCCAGGTCATGGATGACGGGGATGTCGATCACCATCAGCACCGCAAAGCCGACCGCATCGGCCAGCAGCGCCGTCAGGCCGGCCAGGAACAGGCGGCGGAACGTGAAGCGCGCCGCCACCAGCTTGTGCGCGCCGCGCCCGATATCCTGCATGATGCCGTTCATCTTCTGCGCGCCATGGCTCATGCCGATGGCAAAAACGAGGAAGGGCAGCAGCACGGAATACGGATCGAGATCGTAACCCAGCAAGGGCAGCAGACCAAGCAGCCAGACCGCAGCCACCAGCGAACATGACACCACCAGCGCCGTGCTGCGCATGCAGCGCGTGTACCACAGCAACACAGCGGTACAGATGGCCAGTGCCATGCCGAAGAACAGCAGCACCTGCTGCATGCCTTCGATCAGGTCGCCCACCACCTTGGCGAAGCCGGTGATGTGGACACGCACGCCTTGCGCCTCGTACTTTTGGCGCAGTTGCTCGAGCCGTTCGGACAAAGCGGCGTAGTCCAGGCGCTTGGCGCCATCCGCTTCCATCAATGGCACCACGATCACGCTGGACTTGAAATTAGGCGCCACCAGAGCCCCGATCTCGCCCGAGCGTTCGATGTTTGCCCGCAGTTGCTCCAGGCTCGCTGGCGCGCCATCGAAGCCGTCCGGGATCACCGGGCCGCCATCCAAGCCCTCTTCGGTCACGCCGATCCAGCGCACGGCCGGCATCCAGAGCGACTTCATGAAGGAGCGGTCGACGCCCGGCAGCAGGAAGACTTCATCGTTCAGCTTGCGCAGCGTTTCCATGTAGCGGGCGCTGTAGATCGTGCCTTCCCCCGCTTCCACGGCAATGCGCAATGTATTGCCCAGCCCCGCCAGGTCGGCCTTGTGCGCCTTATAGTTGACCACATAGGGGTGTTTGGCGGGGATCATGCGTTCGAAGCTGGGATTGAGCCGCACGCCCAGCGCCTGCCAGGCCAGCACCAGGGTGGCCACGACAAACACTGCCAGGACGGCAATGCGGTGGTTGAACACCAGGCGTTCGACCACCGAGCCGGAGCGCCGGTCGAATTCGCCCAAACTGGCGCTGGCCGGGTTTTCTGTTTTCTTCATGGTGTTGCCGCTTTCAGTTCAGTGCAATCCGGGTGACGCCGCGCACCCCGGACAGGAAGATGCTGCCGCTCGCCGCCTGCAGGACGCCCGTGTAAGGCGACGGCTGAGCGGCCGCGACGGCCTGGAAGCGCTTGCCGCCGTCGGCGCTGCGAAACAGCTTGCCGGTTTCATCGCCCAGCAGGAGCGTGCCATCCCTCAGCTGCACCCCGGCCACCAACGATGCCGGCGTCGCAATCTCGCTCTTCCGCCAACTGGCGCCAGCATCGCCCGACCAGTAGGCATTGCCGCGCATGCCGAACAGCAAAACGCTGCGCGGGCCGGTGGCAAGGGCACCAAAATAGGTTCCCTCGTAGGGCGTCTTCAAGACGGTGAACGTTTTACAGCGGTCGCTGGAGTAGTAAACGGCGCCCAGTTCGCCGGCGACATAGCATTCCTCGCCCAGCGCCTGGATGGCATACAGATGCTTTCCCTGTGGGTTGTCGAAGCGGCCGGAAGCTGGCAGCCAGGTCTGGCCGCCATCCTCGGTGGCGAACGCCAGGCCGAAGGCGCCGACCACGATGCCGCTGCGGGCATCGAAAAAGTGCGCGTCCAGGAATGGCTTGCTGGGCCCTTCCGCCACCAGCCGTTCCGCATCCGCCACCGCCCTGGCCGGATCGGCTCCCGGCGCCGTGCGCCCTGCACCGGCGGCTGCCAGCACGCCCTGCGCGGCAATGGCGCCATCCAGCTGCTTGCTCCAGCTCTGGCCGCCGTCTTGCGTGCGCAGCACCACGCCGCTGTGGCCAACCGCCCAGCCGTCGCGTTCGCTGGCAAAGCGCAGGCCGGACAGCGACACGCTGACTGGCACGGAGGCTTGGCGCCAGCTGGCACCCTCATCGTCCGAGTACACCACGATGCCGCGCTCGCCGGCGGCGACGATGCGCTTGCCCGCCTGCGCAATGGCCAGCATCACCGATGTTGCGGCCTTGGCGCTCCGTAGCGCAGGACGTTGCAGCACATCGGGCTCGGCGCGCGCCGGGCGCGCGTCAAACAGTCCCGCCGCCAGAGCCCAGCAGGCCGCCAGCGCACCGGCGGTGCGCCGTTGTAAAAGGAGTCCCATGGCTCGCCCCCGCTTAGCGGCTACCCTTCGCCGCCAGGTTCTCCGGCGTGAAGTAGTTTTCATTCCATGGCGCGACCTGCTTGAACTGGTAGGCTTTCTCGCCCGGATAGTTCGCCAGCACATAAGTGTTTGCCAGCAGGTTGTAGAGGCCAAAGGTCTGCGCCACCGCGCCCGGCACATCCGGCATCGCCATCGGCAAGGTGTAGCCGACGCGCCAGATCTGGCCCTGGCCATCCCACATGTCGGAAAGCACGGCGGTGTAGGTGTCTTCATCCAGGTAGAAGCGCCGTCTTGGCACCGCATGGCGTTTGCCTGGCGCGACGGTAGCCTCCACTTCCCACACCCGGTGCAGCTCCCAGCGGATGAAATCGGGGTTCAGGTGCTGCGGGCCGAGCAGATCGCCCGACTTGGCCAGCCAGGTACGGTTGGTGTTGTAGGGGATGTACATCTCCTTCTTGCCAATGACTTTCCACTCGTAGCGATCCAGGCCGCCGGAGAAGCCGAACGCCTCGTCGAAATAGAATGCCCCGGATGCCACGCTGTCTGGCGTGTCGTAGCCGAGCGTCGGCGCCTTGCGCGTGCGGCGCTGGCCCACCAGGTATTGCCACGCCTGGCGGCCCTTGTTGGAGTCGATGGTGTCGCGCAGAAGGATCGATTCGCCAGCCTTGAATGGCGGCCCATACGTCACCAGCATCAGGTTGTTGTAGTCGCCGTTGAATTTTTCGAGCGAGCCATCCTTGAACCAGTACGGCGACTGCACCTCGTTCAGGCCGTCCGAAGCCATGGTGGCTTTGCCGTCGGCCGTCACCACGAAGAGGCGGAACAGCATGGAGTTGGCCTGCCCTTTCCAGGCCAGCATATGGTTCCACATCAGCTCATGGCCGGTCTTCGCGATCGGGAATGGGATGCCGCCATAGCAGCCTTCCAGCGACAAGCCGCCATCCCTGGTCTTGCAGCGCGTGGCGTTCTTGAAGGTGTTGTCGTAAGCCCACTGCGGCATGGCGGCGGTTCGATGGGTCGGGTAAACATCGATGCGGTAGCCCGGGTACTTCTTCATCAGGGCCTTGGTGCCTTCGGTCAGCTTGTCCTCATATTGCGCCATATTCCTGGCGCTGATCGACAGCACCGGCTTCTCCCCCGCAAAAGGATCGGGCCGCACCCCGCCTTCCTTGTAGCCGGCTGGCGGCTTGATGGCGCCGCCGTCCCAGGCCGGGATGGTGCCGGCCTTGTTGCCCGACTTCTCGGCGCCCATGGGCGTGAGTTCGCCTTTCAGTTTGTTTGCTTCTTCCGGGCTTACCGCTGCCACTGCCGCGACGCCCCAGGCCAGTCCCAGGAATGCGGCCGCCATTTTGATCTTGCTGTTCATATCGTCTCCTTAGAATGTGGTCTGCAAAGAGAAGGACAGGAAGTCCCGGTCCTTGTTCGTCTGCCGGTATAGCAGGACGGTCTCTTGCGGCGCCGCGTTCGGCGTGATGAAGGTGCCGCGGCCGCCGTAAAAATGCACCAGGTTCAGGCTCAGCTTGTATTTCTTGCGGAAGTCGAAATTGGCGCCGAAGCTGAAATCGCCGCCATGTTCCGCGCCGCCTGCGAATTTCACGTTGCTCGAGGAGCGGCCGCTGATGGCATAGCCAAGTCCGATCGGCAGGGCCAGGTCGATGCCCGGAGCGATCTGGTAATACTCCGGAGTAAACAGCAGCCGCATGCCGCTGGCGTCGCGTGTCGTATTCGGGTCGCGCGCCGCCGGATTCCTGCTCACGCTCAGCACGCGGTTCCACGCCAGCTCGGCGAGGATGGAGCCGCCGTCCCACAACGTGGTGCCATTCAGGACGTAGATGGCCGACACATTGGCATGCGCCGTATTGCCGATCGCATAGGCTGCCGTAGCGTTCGTGTTGCCTGCCCCGAAAGCCACCACCGGGTCGCTGACCAGGGGCGCATCGCGGCGCGTGGACACTTCCACCGCCACGTTGGCGCCGGCCAGCGTAGTGCTCGCGCTGGCGCCAAAGGCCTTGATGTCCTGCCCGAAAGCGTGCTGGTAGCTGCCGACGGAAGGCAAGGCCGGCGTCGCGGACGGCATCAGGTACAGGTTGAAGTCCTTGTCGTGGTAGCGCGTGGCGTAAAGGCCGAACTCCGCGATCTCGCTGGACGGCCGGTAGCGCAACTGCAGGCCGCCCTGCCCCGAGCCCTTCGGCCGGATATCGCCGACCCGGTCAAAATGGACGTGGGCGAACGAACCGGGCACGAAGAAGCGTTCGGCGCCCACGCCAACGTAATCGGCACCGGAAAAGTAACTGCCCGATGCCGGGATGCGGTTGGAGCGCCATTCGAACTGGTAATAGGCGCCGATAGTGAAATTTGGGTTCAGCTGCAGCTGGCCGGACACTTGGTTCACCGGCATCAGCAATTCCTTGAACTGGGTGCCGGGAACAGAGAGCAGCTTGATCACGTCCACCGGCGCTTGGCCGCCGGCGATACCGTTGTCGCCAAAGAACAGCGTTTCGCCGTACAACACGGTATGCCGGCCCAGGCGCAGCGAGGCTGGCATCTGGCCAAGGTCGAAGCGCGTGTAGGCGAAGGCGTCCAGCAATTCCGCCTTCCGTCCGTGCAGGCGACGGGCCGCGTCGGTGAATTCGTCGTAGCGCACGCTGGCCTGGCTGGCCGTTGCCGGGGAATCGTGGTCATTCCTTCGGTTGTAGATGCTGTCGTACCAGGCCGCACCCGAGAGGCGCAAGCCCGAATCCTTGTACGACAGGTCCATCTCGGATAGCAGGTCGACCCGGTTGCTGATCACCCCCTTGTTGAAATTGCGGTCGCCGTCGTCCGTGTTTGCGTCGGCGACCTGGCCGGGATGCCGCTCCTGCAGCCGTAAGGCCGAGCTGTACTTGAAGGTGTTGTCCCAGCGCAGCCGAAGGTCGGGGTTGCCGGTTTCGATCTCGCCAGACCAGGCCAGGGGCGCGGCTGCCAGTTGCAGCAGGGCCGCTGCGATCGCCGTCCTTACCAAAGGGGCGGACGGCGCGCGATACGACATATCTCTTGCCATTGCAAATGTCTCCTTCTTGTCGCGGCGTGCTGCCGCTCTTGGTTTTCGTCGTTATCGATGCACTTTGTCGCAGTGCTGATTCATTATGCATCGTTTTCTATTTTATGCATAGTTTATTTTTTCATGCATAATATGACGCAGGCACCGTCGCACTGGCGGCCATCCACAACAAATTCCGGGAGACCCGCATGGCTGGCAAATCAATCAGCTACGAAAACAAACTGCTGGCAGTTTTGTTCTTTACCGTAGGCTTCGTATTCTTCGATCGCTTGTCGATCAACTTCCTGTTCCCGTTCATGCGCGAGGAGTTCGCGCTCACCAATTCACAGGTCGGCTTGCTGACCTCAGCGCTCGCGGTATCCTGGGCGATCTCGGGTGTTGTGCTCTCGTCCCTGGCAGAGAACCGCAACCGGAGAAAGCCCATCCTGATTTGCGCGGTGGTGGTGTTTTCGCTCTGCTCCATCGGTTCCGGTCTGGCAACAACCTTCCTCGGCCTGCTGGTGGCCCGAGCGGTCATGGGGCTAGCGGAAGGCCCCGTGCTGCCGGTCAGCCAAGCCTTGATGGGATTTGCTTCCAGCGCGTCGCGGCGTGGCTTCAATATGGGCTGCGTGCAAGCCTCGGCCGGCGGCCTGCTGGGCGCCGTGCTGGCGCCAATGGCCGTGGTGCCGTTGGCCGCCAACTATGGTTGGCGCACGGCTTTCCTGATCGCCGGCATTCCGGGCTTGATCATTGCCGTAGTCCTGTACAAGATGGTAAGCGAACCGGATGTGCAAAGCCGGAGCGCGCAGCAGCACCCGCCGGCGACTGGATCAGGAACCTTCAAGGACCTCCTGGGCCAGCGCAATGTGCTGCTCTGTCTCCTGATCAGCTGTCTGTTCATCACCTGGTTTGTGGCGCTGACCACATTTGCACCGCTGTACCTGATGGAGCAGCGCGGCTTCTCGTCTGCGGAAATGGGGGTGCTGATGACGGTACTCGGCGTGTCCAGCGTTATCGGCGGTTTCGCCGTGCCCGCGCTGTCGGACCGCATCGGCCGGCGGCCGACGAT
This sequence comes from uncultured Duganella sp., assembly GCA_946482335.1. Next base: position 32,214 of record CAMLRG010000027.1, read on the forward strand.
GGTGGTTTTCTCCGCGCTCGCGGTGAGCGTGCCGCTGGTGCTGGTCTATGCGCAAGTATCGATGCCGGTGCTTGCGCTGCTGCTCTTCCTGACCTATTTCGGCTATGGCGTCTTCCCGATCTTCCTGGCCACGATCCCGGCCGAATCGGCCGGCATCAGCCACGCCGGCAAGGCGATCGGCCTCGTCATCGGCGTCGGCGAACTGGTTGGCGGCTTTTTCGCTCCGATGTTCGAAGGTTACGCCGCCGACCGTATCGGCGCCCACGCGCCCTTCCTGATTGCCTCGGCGGCCACCGTCCTGGCAGCGCTGTTGTCCTTCGCGCTGAAAGAGACTGCGCCAGCAAAACTGGCAGGACCACGGGGTCTAGCCGCGCCCGTCGTCCAGCACACGGGCACTTAAGCGACGTCTGTTGTATCCTGCGCCAATGGCTATTTACGAACTGAAATGTTTTGGCATCCATCCCGGCGAAGGCAACGCGGCGCTGGTGATCTCCGGCGACACCGCCAACGCCGTGGAGCGGCAGGCATTCGCCAGCTCGGCCAACAAAAGCGCATGCGTGTTTGTCGATGCCGGCGATGGCGGCGCGGCTTGGACGCTGGATTATTTTTACCCGCATACCCGCTCGCCCCTCTGCCTGCACGCCACGCTGGCCGCGGCCCGCGTCCTGCTGGCCGATGCGGCCGGGCCGCTCACCGTGCGTACGGCCATGCGCGGGCAAGCGTTGGTACTGACGCGTAGCGCCGATACCGTATTCGCCAGCCTGGCGCGCCAGCCGGTGCCGGACGTCGCGCCGCCAACGGACTTGGCCGAACGCTTGCTTGCAGCGCCGGGCCTGGCGTTCGCCTCAGCGCCGGCCATCGCCTCGGTCGGCAGCCCCAAGCTGCTGGTGCAGGTCGCCGACAGCGCGACCCTGCATGGCTTGCAGCCCGACCTCGCCGCCATCACCGATTGGGGCAAGGCGAATGGCGTGAGCGGCATCTACGCCTGGTGCCGCCGGCCGGACGGTGCCTTCGAAGGCCGCAACTTCAACCACCTCGACCCCGCGATCGAGGACAGCGCCACCGGCGTCGCCGCCGGCGCCCTCACCGTCCACCTCGGCCGCTCGCTCGACCTCTACCAGGGCGCGCACACCGGCCAGCCCTGCCTGCTGCGCACCCAATTGGCCGGCAACCAGATCCGGATCGGCGGCGCGGCGGAGTACGTCTAGCACGCGCGCTGCAATAACTGCTGGGCAAGCAGGCTGGCGTGCGGGGTCAGGGTGGAAAAGTCGCGCGCGCACAGGTGCAGGCGGCGCGCGGCCCAAGGTTCCGCTAGCGGCACGATGGCGAGGTCGCGGCCCAGCGTCCGGGCCAGCGCACTGGAGAGGATGGAGATGCCGACCCCCGCTTCGACGTGCATTGCCACATGGTCGACGTTGCGCAGCTGGATGCGGTAGTCAAGCTGGCGGCCCAGGCGTGAGGCCCGTTCCGCGAGGTGCGTTTCCAGCGCCGCATCCGCCACACCGACGATCGGCTCGCCCAGGACGTCGGCAAACGCCACCTGCGATGCGCGCGCCAGGCGATGTGCGTGGCTGGCGACCACCACGAGCTGGTCGCTGGCGATCAGGTGCGTCTGCAAGGTGCCGAAATCCGTGATGTCGGCGATGATGCCCAGGTCGGCGCGCCGGTCCATCAGGGCCTGGACGATGTCCACGCTGGGACGTTCTTCCAGGTCGACCGACAGGTCGCGGTGCGTCGCCAGGAAGCGGCACAGCTGCGGCGGCAGGAAGGCCGCCAGCGCCGCAGAGTTGGACAGCAGCCTGATCCGTCCCTTCAGCCCGGTCGCGTAAGTCCTCAGTTCCCCGCGCATCTGCTCGACCTGTTCCAGGATCGAGCGCGCATGCCGGACCAGCGCCTCGCCCGCAGGGGTGGCCAGCACGCCGCGCCGGTTCCGTTCCAGCAGCGGCGCGCCCAGCGCCGCCTCCATGCCGGCGATGCGCTCGCTGACCGAGGCCAGCGCCAGGTGCATGGCGCGGGCACCCTGGGTCAGGCTGCCGCTTTCCACCACGGACAGGAACAAACGCAGATCGGTCAGGTCGAAGCGCATGGTCAGGGCCTTCAGCTTTCGGAATATCCGAAGTCTAGCACCGGAAATGCCCGATTGCGGCCATCCATCCCGCCATCTAACATCGTTTGCATGGATGCGATGATGTTGACTTTCTCGGCGGGATTGCTGGCAGGCGCCATGAACGCACTGGCCGGCGGCGGTTCCTTCGTCACCTTGCCGGCCCTGATCACCGCCGGCGTGCCTCCGGTTCAGGCGAATACTTGCAGCACGGTCGCCCTGTTCCCGGGCGGCCTGGCCAGTGCCTGGGCCTACCGCGATGGCTGGCAGCCGGTGGGCGGCGTGCCGCTGCGCGCGCTGCTGGCGGCCACGCTGGGCGGCGGCCTGGCCGGCGCCTTGCTGCTGCTCCGGACGTCCTCGGCGGCATTCACTGTCGTGCTGCCCTGGCTATTGCTGCTGGCCTGCCTGGCGCTGGCCTTCGGCCGGCGCATCGGCGACGCCTTGCGCGCCCGCTGCCGGATACGCCCCGGCGCGGTGCTGGCGGTCCAGTTCGCCCTGGGCGTCTATGGCGGCTACTTTGGCGGGGCAGTCGGCATCATGATGATGGCGACGTGGGGACTGATCGACCGCCGCGACCTGAAGCACTTGAACGCGCCGCGCACCTTGCTGGTCAGCGCAGCCAATATGGTCGCGCTGCTGGCCTTCATCCTGGCCGGTTCGGTGCAATGGCCGGAAACCCTGGCCATGCTGGCGGGCGCCGTCATCGGTGGCTATGGCGGCGCCCACCTTGGACGGCGCACGCCGGCCGGCCTGGTGCGTGCCCTCACCTTGCTCGCGACCTCCTGCATCACGCTGGCATTCTTCCTGAAGACCTATGGCCCGGCGTGAGCAGCGCCGCGCGGCCCGCATTCCTGAACACTGCACAAATGTAGATTCGTATAAAATGACGGGCAATTTTTCCACGGAGTAAGAAATTGTCACGCCATTCGATCTTGCATAAAGCCATCCTGTCGGCGCTGTACGGTGCCGGCGCCTTGTCCGCCTTCCCTGCCGCTGCCCAATCCCAAACCGCTGCCGGCGACATGACCGTGGTGAACGTGGTCGGCTCGCGCCGCGCCACCAGTTCGACCACCGACACCGTGGCGCCGATCGACGTGATCCCGCTGAGCAAAGCTGCCGAACAAGGCGCCCAGTTCGACCTGGCGCAAACCCTGACCTTCATCTCGCCCTCGTTCAACTCGACCCGCCAGACCGGCGCCGACGGTGCCGACCTGGTCGATTCCGCCGCCCTGCGCGGCCTGAGCTCGGACCAGACCCTGGTGCTGGTGAACGGCAAGCGCCGCCACACTTCGGCCCTGGTCAACATTTTCGGCGCGCGCAACCGCGGCGCCACCGGCACCGACATGAACGCCATCCCGGTCATGGCGATCAAGGACGTGCAAGTGCTGCGCGACGGCGCCGCCGCGCAATACGGTTCCGACGCCATTGCCGGCGTAATGGATATCGGCCTGAAAAAGAATGTGGGCTGCGAATCGGCGGTCGGCTATGGCCAGTATGGCGCCGGCGACGGCAAGAATTGGCTGGCATCGGCTTACTGCGGCTTCGCGGTGGCGGGCGGCACGCTCGGCATCACCGGCGAATACCTGGACCGCGGCCGTTCCAACCGCGCCGAGCCGGGCAACCCACGCACCATCGGCGACTCCAAATCCGAGAACCAGACCCTCTACGTGAACGGTGAAATCCCGGCCGGCCCCGGCCGCGTCTACTTCACCGGCGGCGTCCAGCAGCGCGACGCGTCGAGCGGCGCCTGGGCCCGTAACGGCGAAGACGATATCCCGTCGCGCAATTCGGCCGCCATGTACCCGAACGGCTTTGTCCCCTTCATCAACGGCGACCTGGATGACCGCTACGCCATCGTCGGCTTCAAGCAGAAGTTCGGCGAATGGAATGCCGACCTGTCGCAAACCTACGGCTACAACCGCCTGAAGTACAACATCAGCAACACCCTCAACGCGTCGATCGCCAACCTCGACCTGCTGAACGGCGGCAAGGGCGTCAGCAAGAGCGAATTCGATGCCGGCGGCTTCTCCTTCCAGCAGTCGACCACCAACTTCGACATGAACCGCTACTTCGAAGGCCTGGTGGGCGATGGCTTGAACGTGGCCTTCGGCGCCGAGTACCGCGCCGAGAAGTACAAGATCTTCGCCGGCGAACCCGGTTCCTACATCGACGCCGACGGCGCCGGCGGCGGCAATGCCGGCAGCCAGGGCTTCCCGGGCTTCCAGCCGGGCGACGTGACCAACGCCAAGCGCCACAGCAGCGCGGCCTACCTGGACCTGGAAGCGGACTTGAGCAAGAACGCCAAGCTGCAGGGTGCCCTGCGCTGGGAAAAATTCAGCGACTTCGGCTCCACCGTGACCGGCAAGATCGCCGGCAGCTACCGCGTCGCCGACCCGGTGCTGCTGCGCGGCTCGGCCTCGACCGGCTTCCGCGCCCCGTCGCTGCAGCAGGCTTACTTCTCCTCGACCTACACCGACTTCGTGGGCGGCGTGCCGACCGACATCTCGATCACCCCGGCCGTGGGCCCGGTGGGCAAGGTGGCCGGCCTCGACCCGCTGAAGGAAGAGAAATCGCGCAGCTTCACCCTGGGCGCGACCTGGACCCCGAATGACGCGCTGTCGGTGACCGCCGACCTGTACCGCATCAAGATCAAGGACCGCATCGTGCTGTCCGGCCTGTTCGACGAATCGAACTACCCGACCCTGGCCGCCAAGCTGGCGACGCTGGGCGTGGGCGGCGCGCAATTCTTCGTCAACTCGGTCGACACCAAGACCCAGGGCCTGGACTTGACCGCCTCGCACAAGGGCAGCCTGTTCGGCAACAAGCTGACCACCTTCCTGGCCATGAACTTCAGCAAAACCGAAGTGACCGACATCCATGCCCCGGCCGCCCTGCAGGGCTACGAGGACGTGCTGCTGTCCGAACGTGAACGCCTGTTCCTGGAACAGGGCGGCCCGCGCCGCAAGGCCACCCTGGGCTTCGACTACGCCACCGGTCCGCTGGAAACCAGCTTCAAGATCATCCACTTCGGCCCGCAAACGCTGGGCACCTGGAGCGGTACCGCGGCCGGCATGCCGAACCAGAAGTATGAAGCGAAGACCTCGGCCGACCTGGGCTTCACGTACGCGTTCACCCGGAACGCCAAGCTCAGCTTCGGCGCCGCCAACATCTTCGACGTGCACCCGACGCCGCAAGACCCGAACGAAACCGACAACGGTTTCAAGTACGAGAGCGTGCAATTCGGCCTGAACGGTGTTGCGTACTTCGCACGCCTGCACGTGAAGTTCTAAGACGGAAAGTCGGGGTCAGGTC
>CAMLRG010000028.1 GCA_946482335.1 uncultured Duganella sp.
GAGTAGTTGAAGAAGTAGCGCACGGTGCGGCCGTGGTCGTTCACGCCGCTGCGGGTATGTACCTGCGGCGGCAATTGCTGTTCCGGCCCCGTCAGGCCGGCATCCTCCAGGGCCGTTTTCAGCACGGCTTTCTGCAGCTTGTCCGACAGGAAGGTGCCTTCATAAATCACCTTGCCCGCGCCATACTGGTTCTGCGTAACGGCCGGCCAGCGGCCGAAGAAGTGATGGTCGTACCAAGCCAGCGCCTTGGCGGTATCGAGCTGCAGGAACTCGGCCCAGTACTGGACCTTGTTGTCGCCGCCGGCCTGGAACGGGTCGCCTTTCAATGCCAGTGGCTGCGCCAGGTTGGAAAATTCCTGGTAATGGAAGCCCAGCGCTTCGCGCAGCGGGCCGGGCGCCATCGTCCAGCGCACCGCGGCGTTCTCGTTGACGAAACCGCTCTTGAACGTCATCACCACGCGGCCGCCCTTGCGGATGTAGTCTGAAATGCGCTTCAGCAGCGCATCGTCGGCCACGTACAGGGCCGGCACGATCAGCAGCTTGTATTGCGAGAAGTCCTGCACTTCGGGGAAGACGAAGTCGGTGCCCACCTTCATATCGTACAGGGCGCGGTGCATCTGGCGCACCAGGGCACCGTAATCGGCCTTGCTGCCGCCGCCGCCCCATTGGCTCTCTTTGGCGAACGGCATGTCGTTGAGCGCATTCAGCGAATCGCGGCTCCACAGGATGGCGACGTCGTTGCGCAGCTTCAGGTTGACCAGGCGCGGGCCGATCTTCTGCAGTTCGCGGCCGGTACGGCTCATTTCGGCATAGGCACGGTTCGGCTCCAGGTCATGCGACAGCACGCCTTTCCAGTAGGTTTCCTGGTTGGCGTGGATCGACGACCAGTGCCAGTATTCGACCATATTCGAGCCGTTGGACAGGTGGGTATACACGTCCTGGCGGAATTGCCCGTCGTATGGCGGATACTGGAAAGACGAGCTCCAGTCCGTGGTCTGGGCGTTGGTTTCCAGCACCAGGAAGTTGTTGCGCTTGAGCGAACGGGTGAAGTCCGCCTGCAGGGTCTGGTCGGCGCCGTTGTAGTGCTCGCTCTGGCCCCAGTGGTAAATGTTCACGCCGGATATATCGAGGCCTGCCGACACGGCTTCCTCATTGACGTCGTTGTGCATCGATCCGGCAAAATCGTGGGTGACGAACTGGCGCGGAGAAGCGTGTTCGCGCACCAGCTTTGCCTGCCAATGCAGGAAGTCGGTCACGCGCTGCTGGCCCCAGCGCGACCATTCCAGCTTGTAGCCGGTGCTCTGGGCGCTGTCCGGGCGCGGCAGGTCCACCCACGAGTGCAGGTTCTGGCCCCAGTAATTGAGGAACCACGCCTTGCTCAGGTTTTCCGGCGTGCCGAACTTCTTTTCCAGGTGGTGCGTGAAGCGCACGAAGACATCCTCGTTGGCCGCACCATACGTGCTGGTTTCATTGTCGACCTGCCAGCCGATCACGTGGGGATTGTCCTTGTAGCGCGCCACGATCTTGCGGATCAGCCGCTCGGCGTAGAAGCGGTATGCCGCCGAATCCGTATTCATGTTCTGGCGCATGCCGTACATGTTCTGCACGCCGTTGAACTTGCGGGCCAGGATTTCGGGATTCTGCTTCGCCATCCAGGCGGGGATGGAGTAGGTGGGCGTTCCCATGATGACCTTGATGCCGGCCTTGCCCATGGCCTCGACCACCCGGTCCATCCAGGCGTATTCGAAATGGCCGTCTTCCGGTTCCCACAGGCTCCAGGTCGATTCGCCCAGGCGCACCACGTTGAAGCCGGCCGCCTTCATCATTTGCACGTCCTTCTCCAGCCGCTCATAGGGCATGTACTCGTGGTAGTAGGCAGTGCCGTACAGGATGGTTGGCAAAGGCGGCGGCGCCGATTGCGCGGCGGCCTGGCCGAACGCGCCGGCGGCCAATGCGCCCGCGAGCGCGGCGGAGAGGATAGTCTGTTTGATCATTGAGCTCGTTTCCTGTGGATTTTTCAGCCTCCCATTGTGGTCAATCCGGCGGCCTTGATGCAATGCCTGGCCCGCAGGCTGCGCAATTTCATATCGGTTCTTGGCGGATTTTGCAATTGCGGCGCGATGGTGCTGCTCACACAATGCACCCTATAACAACCCCGTAGCGGGAGGAGACACCATGCAGATGAAGAATATATTGTCCAGGACATCGATCGCGCCCGCATCGGGCCGCGGCGCCTGTCCGGGCGCCCGCCCGGCGCGCAAACCTGGCCGGACGTGACCGGCGCCATCGCCAACGCCGCCAGATGCCGCAGTTTTTCCCAGCAGTTGTTGTACCCTGTAGTCTCCTCTACCTTCTCCGGTAGCTTTTGGGGTGGCCTTCGGCCGCCCCTTTTTTCGAGGATCAAAGAAACGTGAAGAAAACCATCAGTCTCCTGTCCGCCGCGGTGGCGATGTGCTGCGGTACCGCATTGGCCGCGCCTGACGGCAAACCATGGATGAATACCCAGCTTGCCGCGGCGCAGCGCGCGGACCTGGTGCTCAAGGAAATGACCCAGGATGAAAAGCTGAAGCTGGTCTTCGGCTACTTCGGCCACGATATGGAGCCGAAGAAGTTCAAGCGTCCGGAGCCGGCGCACAAGCAGTCGGCCGGTTTCGTGTATGGCGTACCGCGCCTGGGCATTCCGAACCTGTGGGAGGCTGATGCCGGCATCGGCGTGGCGAGCCAGGGCGGCCCGGAGCCGCGCGCTGCGACCGCGCTGCCGTCCGGCCTGGCGACGGCAGCCACCTGGGACCTGCAGACAGCGTACGCCGGCGGCGCCATGATCGGTGCCGAGGCGCGCGGCTTTGGCTTCAACGTGCTGCTGGCCGGCGGCGTCAACCTGATGCGCGACCCGCGCAATGGCCGCAATTTCGAATACGGCGGCGAGGACCCGCTGTTGGCCGGCAAGATGGTCGGCGCCCAGATCAAGGGTGTCCAGTCGCAGCGCGTGGTCTCCACCCTGAAGCACTTCGCGCTGAACGACCAGGAGACCAACCGCAATACCCTCAACGTCAAGATCGACGACCGCACGGCGCGCATGTCCGACCTGCTGGCCCTGCAGATTGCGAAGGAGGAGGGCAACCCTGGCTCGGTCATGTGCTCCTACAACCGCGTCAATGGCGTCTACGCCTGCGAAAGCAGCTACCTGCTGAATGAAGTGCTGAAGAAGGACTGGGGCTTCAAGGGCTGGGTGATGTCGGACTGGGGTGCCACCCACAGCACGGTCCCGGCGGCCAATGCTGGCCTGGACCAGCAGTCGGGCTTCCCGTTCGACCATTCCGACTACTTCGGCGCGCCGCTGAAGGAAGCGGTGGCCAACGGCTGGGTGCCGCAGGCACGCCTGGATGACATGGTGCGCCGCGTGCTGCATGCGATGTTCGAGCATGGCGTGGTGGACCATCCGGTTGCCGCTGCGCCCGACAAGATCGACTTCAAGGCCAATGCCGCCGTCTCCCTGAAGGATGCGCAAGAAGCCATGGTGCTGCTGAAGAACAGCGCCGGCATCCTGCCGCTGGACAAATCCGTCAAACGCGTCGCCGTGATCGGCGGCTACGCCGACAAGGGCGTGCTGGCCGGCGGCGGTTCTTCGCTGGTATATCCGGCCGGCGGCAATGCGGTGCCGGGCATGGAGCCAAAGACCTGGCCCGGTCCGGTGATGGTTTATCCTTCCTCGCCCATGAAGGCGATCCAGGCGCGCCTGCCATCGGCGCAAGTGTCCTTCAGCGATGGCGTGGACAAGGCGGCGGCCGCCAAGCTGGCCAAGGAAAGCGACGTGGTGCTGCTGTTTGCCACCCAGTGGACCGGCGAAGCCTTCGACGTCCCCAACCTGTCGCTGCCGAACAAGCAGGACGAGCTGATCGCGGCGGTGGCGGCAGCCAACCCGAAAACCGTGGTGGTGCTGGAAACCGGCGGCCCGGTGACCATGCCCTGGCTGCAAAACGTCCCGGCGGTGCTGCAAGCCTGGTATCCGGGCACCAGCGGCGGCGAGGCGATCGCCAGCGTGCTGTTCGGCGAAGTCAATCCGTCCGGCCACCTGCCGGCCACCTTCCCGGCCTCCGAATCGCAACTGCCGCGCGCCACGGTGGACGGTTATCCCGAAGTGGCCGACAAACGCATCGACGTCGAATACCGCGAAGGCGCGGCGGTCGGCTACAAGTGGTTCGACCTGAAGGGCCTGAAACCGCTGTTCCCCTTCGGCCATGGCTTGTCGTACACCGAATTCGCCTTCTCCGGCCTGGCTGCCGGCGTGAAGGACGGTGCCCTGCAGGCGTCCTTCACCGTGAAGAACACCGGCAAGGTGGCGGGCAAGGAAGTGGCCCAGGTCTATGTGGCACCGGTCAACGCCAAGTGGGAAGCGCCCAAGCGCCTGGCAGGTTTCCAGAAAGTGGACTTGCAGCCGGGGGCCCAGGCCCGCGCCTCGGTCACGGTCGACCCGCGTCTGCTGGCGATGTACGATTCGGCCAGCAAGACCTGGAAAGTGGCCAAGGGCGACTACAAGGTCATCCTGGCGGCCGATGCGGCCGGCAGCCAGGCGTCCAGCACGGTCGTTCATCTGGAGGCGGCCAGTTATGATGTAAATGGCAAGCCGTTGCGCCGGGCACGCTGAATCAGGGGAGGGCGGCACGATTGCGCCCCCGTTTCACTGGTTGAACTGTTATGATGCAATCAGCAAGCCCGGCAAGAGGCTTCGCATGAGAGAGACTGTTCAACCACCCTTGAATGATGCAAGAGTTTTTTAAGAAGGCCCTGCTGGCACTGATCGGACTGGTAATCGCCGACGCATTGCTGGCGATTTTCCTGGTCCACCAAAGCTACCTGGCGGTTCCCGTGCTGGCCACCAGCCAGCCGGGCGCGGGTTGGCATTTCACCACCAATTCGGACGTGGAAATGGGTGGCACGTCCACCGTCCGGATCCCCGACGTGCAGCGCGAGCAGCTGCGTTATGAGTTCCAGCTGACCAAGGTTGGACAGTATCCGTTTGCCGCGGCCGGCATGGTGCTGCACGACGCCAAGGGCCAGGTGGCGCTGGCGGATTGGTCGAAGTTCAGCGACATCAGCTTCCTGGCCAAGTGTTCGCCCTCCAACTCGATGATCTTCGGCATATCCACCTTTGACGACAAGGTCTCCAAAGTTGGCCAATTCCTCACCTACCGCTCGCCGACCACTTATTTTTCCTGCAACGCGAAAGGCGTCCCCGTCTCCATCGACCTGAACCGCCTGTCGATCCCGGATTGGTGGTTCTATTCGGTCAAGCTGGACCTGTCGCACCAGGGCTACGATCTGGACAAGGTGGCCAAGATGGTGTTCGCCACGAGTTCGCAAAGCCCGTTCGGCGTGCCATCCTACCTGGACATCAGCGAGCTGACCCTGCATGGGCGCGACTACCGCTACATTGCCGCCCTGGTGGCGATCCTCGTGGCCAGTTGGGCGGTGTTTGCGCTGTGGTTCTTCCGCGCCCATTCCCATGCCCTGACGGCCAGCCTGAATTCCAGGATGAAAAAAGATTTGCCGCTGGTCGCTTATCGCCAATTGACGCTGGAGCCATATAAGGACAAGGAAAAGGCGTCGGTCCTGCGTTTTATTGCGACCAATTATACGGATACCGAATTGGACCTGGAATCGGTGGTGTCCGGCACCGGTACCAACCGCAATAAAGTCAATGAAGTATTAAAAACCGAATTGGGCATGACATTTACCAGTTACCTGAATAAACTCAGGTTAACCGAGGCGGCGCGCCTGCTGTCGGAAAAAAGCGGCGCCGCCGTTGCCGAAATCGCCTATTCCGTCGGGTATTCCAACGTTTCCTACTTTAATAAGTTGTTCAAGGAAGAATACGGCTGCACCCCCAAGTCCTTCCGTTCCCTGGCCAGCCAGCAGCAACCCGCCTGCGAGCCGGCCACTGCCGACACTGCCCCTGCGCCGGACACCCAAACCGGCTGACGCGCTTGCACTCCCTGCAGAACTAATCGAAATTTCTGCATATTGGTAGAATTTTCCCTGTGGGCGTTACAGGGCGTGGCGGACGGCAACCTATGCTTGAGCCGTCAACACAATGCTGTCGACGCCGACTTGTGCCAGCCGCAAACGGCGCGGCGGAAGCGCGTGACGGCCAATGCGCAATATAGCGCTCCGTCCCATGTAATTAAATGACTAAAGACCGGGAACGCCACTGGCATTACCCAGGCTAAAAGGAGACAGCATGCGAAAGTCCTTTTTCGGCATATTGCCGGAATCCCCCTCGCCCAGCGGTGTGCCATGGCCGGCGATAATGCCCGGCGCCGGTGCCGATCACCGTTTCCCTATTTGAAACCTGTTGCGCGAGTGGGACCATGAATACTTCGAAAGCACATCGTATTGCCCTGCTGTTCAATGCCAACAAGAGTTTCGACCGCGAAGTTATTTCCGGCATTGCCGCCTATCTTGGCAGCACGCGCGCGGCCTGGGATTTATTCCTGGAAGAGGATTTCCGCCTGCGCCTGGCCGGCATCGAGAATTGGCAGGGCGACGGCATCATCGCCGATTTCGACGATCCGGCGGTGGCCGCCGCGCTGTCGCGCTGCCGGGTGCCGGTGGTGGCGGTCGGCGGGTCGTATTCGGACGAAGCCGAATATCCGTGTGGCGTGCCGTATGTAGCGACCGACAATTTCAAGCTGATCAAGCTGGCGCGCGACCACCTGATCGACGTCGGCCTGCACCGCTTCGCCATGTTCAGCCTGCCGCAGGCCAAGGAAAACCGCTGGGCGCAGGAGCGCGAGAACGCCTTCCGCAGCCTGATGGAAGCGGACAAGATGGAGGTCGAAATCTTCCGCGGCTGCGGCACCAGCGCCCTGGCCTGGGACGAGTCGCTGGAAGGCCAGATCGCGTGGCTGCGCAGCCTGCCCAAGCCGGTGGGCATCATCGCCGTCACCGATGCGCGCGCGCGCCAGTTGCTGCAGGCGTGCATCATCGCCGGCATCGCGGTGCCGGAACAGGTGGCCCTGATCGGCATCGACAACGATCCGCTGGTGCGCATGCTGACGCGCATTCCGCTCAGCTCCGTGATCCAGGGGGCGCAGGAAATGGGGCGCACGGCGGCCCACTTGCTGGACCAGATGCTGCACGGTGTGCGCCTGTCGAACACGCGCATCCTGATGCCGCCGGCCGGGATCAATGTGTTCGCATCGAGCCAGCACCAGTCGGTGCGCCATCCCCACGTGGCGCGCGCCCGCCACTTCATCCGCCAGTATGCCTGCCAGGGGATCAAGACGCACCAGGTGGCCGAATATGTCGGCGTCTCGCGTTCTTCGCTGGAAGCCTACTTCCGCCAGGAGCTTGGCTGCAGCGTGCATGACGTGATCCTGCAATTCAAGCTCGATGCCGCCAAGGCGGGGCTGGAATGCGGCGAGCGCAGTATCGCCGACGTGGCGCTGGAATGCGGCTTCACATCGACCCAGTACATGCACCTGGTGTTCAAGCGCGAGCTGGGATGTACGCCGAGGGCTTACCGCGACAGGGTGCTGGCGGTGGATGCGCAATGAGCAAAGGGCCTGCGGGCCCTTTTTCTTTCCCGGCGCGCGGCCGCACGCTTTATGAAAATCACCATCGACAACAACGATTTGGCGTATCAACCGTGCGCGGCTGTAACCCCTCCAGGGTCTTCGATATATTGAATACGGCCCGCCACCACTGGGGCTAAGGCATCTTCATCCGTATCGATCACTATTCATCCAAAGGAGGCATTCGATGAAGTTCATCAGAAGCATGCTTCAGAAAGCGGCGCCCCTAGCGGCTGCCGCGCTCGGGGCGGCCAGTATCGCGGCGCACCAGCCCGCCGCGGCGTATTCATGGGATAACGTCGCCATGGGCGGCGGCGGCTTCGTATCGGCCGTGATCCCAGCCAAGTCGCAGAACGTGATGTATGCGCGCACCGACGTCGGCGGCGCATACCGCTGGGACGGCGCCAACGCGCGCTGGATTCCGCTGCTGGACTGGGTCTCGGACGAGCAGACCGGCTACCTGGGCGTGGAATCGCTGGCGGTCGATCCCAAGAACGCGGCCAATGTCTATCTGTACGTCGGCATCAGTTACTTCAATGGCGGCAAGTCCGCCATCCTGCGCTCGACCGATTACGGCGCCACGTTCTCCACCACGGACGTGACCAGCCAGTTCAAGGCGCACGGCAATGGCATGGGGCGCCAGAATGGCGAACGCCTGGTGGTCGATCCCGGTTCCAGCAATGTGCTGTATGTCGGCACACGCGCCAACGGGCTGTTCAAGAGCACCAATTCCGGCGCATCCTGGTCGCGGGTCAACGCGCTGAACGTGACCACGACGCCGAACGAAAACGGCATCAGCGTGGTGATGGCCGATCCGTCCAGCGTATCGGGCGGCGTGGCCCAGCGCCTGTTCGTCGGCGTGTCGCGTTATGGTTCGGCGGGCGCCAACTTTTACCGCAGCGACAATGCGGGCGCTTCCTTCAGCGCGGTCTCCGGCAGCCCGTCCGGCCTGATGCCGCAGCGCGCCGCGTTCGACGGCGCCGGCAACCTGTACGTCACCTATGCCAATGGCGCCGGCCCGCACGGCAACCAGTCGGGCAGCGAACCGATGGACAGCGGCCAGGTGTGGAAGTACACGATTTCCAACGGGGCCTGGACCAACGTCACGCCGGCCGGCGTGAACCGCGCGTTCAGCGGCATCAGCATCGATCCGAACAATGCGCAGCGCCTGGTGGTTTCCACGGTCAACCAGTGGGCGCCGCAGGGCAGCACCCATGGCGACCGCGTGTACATTTCGACCAATGGCGGCGCCAGCTGGACCGACGTGATCGCGCGCGGCTTTGCCATGGATACCGGCGGCATCAGCTGGATCGCCGGCCATTCCATCCATTGGGCCGGCACGGCGGTGATCGATCCATTCAACACCAAGAGCGTGTGGCTCACATCGGGCAACGGCGTGTTCAAGACCAGCGACATCGATGCCGCCACCACCACCTGGACCTTCGTCACCAAGGGCCTGGAAGAAACCGTACCGCTGGGCGCTTACAGCATTACCGGCGGTCCGCTGCTGTCGGTGTTGGGCGACGTGGACGGCTTCCGCCATTACAACACGACCACCTACACCAACCCGATGCATTCGCCGGCCATGGGCACCACCACCGGCCTGGCGGTGGCCGACGCCAACACCAACCTGGTGGCGCGCGCCGGCAACAAGCTGTACACCTCCGCCAACGGCGGCGTCAACTGGAGCCAGGCCACGATGAACGGCACCAAAGGGCAGCTGGCCCTGTCGGCCAGCGGCAATGCGCTGTTGCATAGCCCGGAGAATTCCGGCACCACGTACCGTTCCACCAATATGGGCGCGAGCTGGTCGGCGGTCGGCGGGTTGGGCGTGAACAATGCGCGCCCGGTGGCCGATCCTTCCAACGCCAGCAAGTTCTACGTGTACAACCCGGGTGACGGCAGCTTCATGATCAGCACCGATGCCGGCGCCTCGTTCTGGAAGTTCAATACCCTGGCGACCGGTGGTTCGGATGTGATCCGCGCCGCGCCCGGCCGCGAAGGCGATATCTGGGTGCCGCTGTATGGCGGCGGCCTGGCGCGCACCACCAGTTCGGGTTGGCAGTTCAGCAACGTGGCCGGCGTCACGTATTGCGCGGCCGTCGGCTTTGGCAAGGCGGCGGCCGGCGCGACCTATCCGACCGTCTTCATCTGGGGCACGGTGGGCGGCGTACGCGGCCTGTTCCGTTCCACCGATGCCGGCGCTTCCTGGACCCGCATCAATGACAACGCGCACCAGTACGGCGGACCGGGCAACGGCCGCTTCGTGGTGGGCGACATGAACACCTTCGGCGTGGTGTACATGAGTACCGCGGGCAGGGGACTGGTCGTCGGAAGGCCGTAAGCCGGCACAGAGGGACCGCGCGGGCGGCTTGTGGAATTTCGTTGCCCGCGCTGGCGGTTTTTGGAATTGTCTGGCAGGTGCGCGCGGCCCCAGAATCGCCGGCATGAACCAACCACATGGAGTATTCATGCAAGCATTCCGCAACGCCGCAGCATCCCTGCTGGCGCTGGCTGCCGCCACTTCGGCGCAAGCGCAGCCGACCTACAAGGTGGTGTCGCCCGACCAGCGCACCACCTTGGAACTGATTGCCCGCGACGGCAAGCTGGCCTATACCGTCACGCGCGACGGCGCCACCGTGATCGCCGCCTCGCCGCTGGGCCTGCAAACCAGCCTGGGGGCGCTGGACGGCAACACGCTGCAGGTGGCCGGCATGGAACGCAAGAGCGTCAACGAAGTCTATGTCCCCGTCGTCGGCAAGGCGTCCAAGGTTGCCGACCATTACAACCAGATCGAATTGCAGCTGGCGGGCAAGAATGTCCCCGTGAAGGTCAAGCTGCTGGCCCGCGCTTACGATGGCGGCGTGGCGTTCCGTTATGTACTGCCGCAACAGCCGCAGGCCAAAGCGTTCGACATCATGGGCGAGGCAACCGGCTTCCATTTCCCGGCCGACTACAAGTGCTGGGGCTTCAACCCTGGGCGTTACGAGAATTCCCATGAAGGCGAATTCGATCCGGTGCCGGCTTCGGTGATCCGTCCGGCCCACCTGTTCGACGCGCCGCTGGTGTGCAAGACCGGCGTGAAGCAAACCACGCTGGCCATTGCCGAATCGGATAAGCGCGACTATGCCGGCGCCTACTATACGGGGCGCGGCGAAGGCGGCCCCGGCGTGCAGGTGCAGTTGTCGCCGCGCCTGCAGGAGGACCAGGAACGCCCGTGGCTGCGGCCGGCGGTGCATGTCGCGCTGGCCGAACGCGCGACCGCCACGCCGTGGCGCGTGGTGATGCTGGCCGACTCGCCGGCGCAGCTGGCCTCGTCCAGCCTGGTCGCCACCCTGGCCAGCCCGTCCGCCATTGGCGACACCAGCTGGATCAAGCCCGGCAAGGCTGCCTGGGACTGGTGGAACGGCTGGGCGGTCGACATCCCCAACGCTGGCGTGAATACGGAAACCTACCGCGCCTACATCGACTTCGCCGCGTCGATGGGCCTCGAATACATCCTGATCGACGAGGGCTGGTATGAGGGCAGCGCGGAAGTGCCTTCACCGGCCAACGTGCTGCGCCCGGTCGCGCAGATGGACATGCCGGCCATCATTGCTTATGCACGCCAGAAGGGCATCGGCGTCTGGGTGTGGCTGCAGTGGAAGCAGCTGGACCGCCAGATGGACGAAGCCCTGGCGCTGTACCAGTCGTGGGGCATCAAGGGCATCAAGGTCGACTTCATGGACCGCAATGACCAGGACATGGTGGCCTACTACCACAAGCTGCTGGGCAAGGCTGCCCAGCATCGCCTGATGGTGAACCTGCATGGCGCCTATCCGCCGGACGGCCTGGCGCGCACCTATCCCAACTACGTGACGCAGGAAGGCGTGATGGGCGCCGAGTACAACAAGTGGAGCAAACGCGTCACCGCCACCCACAATGTCACGCTGCCGTTCACGCGCATGCTGCTGGGCCCGATCGACTACACGCCGGGCGGTTTCCGTTCGGTGGAGCAGGCCCGCTTCGCCTCGCAGGTACGCTCCACCAAGCCGTTCGTGCAGACCACGCGCGGCCAGGCGGTGGCCATGTACGTGGTGTACGACTCGCCGGTGGCGATGGTGGCCGACAGCCCGGACGCGTACAAGAATGCCGACGGCAGCTGGGCCGATGGCGCGGCCTTCATCGGCAAGGTGCCCACCACCTGGGACGAGACGCGCGTGCTGGAAGGCGATATCGGCCAGTACATCGTGACGGCCCGCCGCAAAGGCGACCGCTGGTATATCGGCGCGATGACCAATGAAAGCGCACGCAAAGTGGATCTGGCGCTGTCGTTCGCCGAGCGCGGCGTGACGTACCGCGCGGAGATCCTGCAGGACGGCGCCGAGCCGACCCGCCTGGCGGCAAGCCAGGCGAAGGTGACGGCAAAAGACCGCGTCAAGCTGTCGCTGGCCGGATCCGGCGGCGCCGTCGTGGTGCTGACGCCGGTGGCCGGCAAGGATGGCGCTCTGGCGCAAGCGGGGAAATAGATCATGAAACACACACACGTATTTGCATTGGCCGCGATCGCGGCAAGCCTGCTGGCCGCTTGCGGCGGCGGTGGCGGCGGCAGCAGCGGTGCCGGCGCCGGAACCGGCACCGCGGTGGTGCAGCCGCCGGCGCCGGTGACTCCCGTCCAGCCGCCAGAGACGCAGGCAGCCGCGCCAACCAAATGGGCGAGCGTGAAGTTTGGCGGCGGCGGTTACGTCACCGGCCTGGTCTATCATCCGACCTCGGCCAACCTGCTGTATGCCAGGACCGATATCGGCGGCGCCTACCGCTGGAACCAGGCGTCCCAATCCTGGACCCCGATCACCGACGGCCTGGGTTTCGGTGCGGCCGAGAGCCGCTTCCACGGCATCGAAAGCATCGCCCTCGACCCGAACAACGACCAGCTGGTCTACATGGCCACCGGCATGTACACGTTCGAAGGCAATGGCCGCCTGTATATGTCGAATGACCGCGGCAACACCTGGACCCACGTCGACCTGCCATTCCCCCTGGGCGGCAACAATCCGGGCCGCGCCATGGGCGAGCGCCTGATGGTCGACCCCAACAAGCCGTCGACCCTGTTCTTCGGCTCGCGCACGGCCGGCCTGTGGAAGAGCGCGGATTCCGGCAAGAGCTGGGCACAAGTGACCTCGCTGTCGTCGGCCAAGATGACGTCGGACCAGATCAGTGCCGCCAGCGGCGGCATGGGCGTGGAACTGGTGGTGTACGACACCGGGACCAAGGGCAGCGGCAGCGCCACCCAGACCATCTACACCGCCGTCGCGCCGGACTACGCTGCGGTGGCCGGCCTGTCCGCGAACATGTACAAATCCACCGATGGCGGCGCCACCTGGAGCGCGGTCGCGACGCCGGTCTCGGGCTATCACATCCCGCACATGGTACGTGCCGCCGACGGCATGTTCTACGTGGTGTTCACCAAGGATGCCGGTCCGGGTGCCGGCGGTCCCGGCCGCCTGTACAAGTTCGACGGCAGCAACTGGACCTTGCTCAAGAGCGTAGACCCGCTCAACGGCACCAACTTCGGCCTGGGCGGCGTGTCCGTCCAAGGCAGCGGCGCCACGACCCGCATCGCACTGGGCGTGACCAACTCCTGGGGCAACTGGAACGGCCAGCAGATCGTCCAGCTGTCGGACGACGCCGGCAAGACCTGGCGCGAAATCGCAGCGACGATGCCGGGTGAAGTCGCATCGGGCTGGGTTGACGATGTCGAGATCGACCCGGCCAACCGGGACCACATCCTGCATGTGCACGGCGGCGGCATCGTTGAGACCAGCAACGCCTCCTCGGCCACGCCGAGCTGGAAGGGCAGCATCGCCGGCATCGAGGAGATCGCCGTGCTGGCCATCGCCACACCGCCGGCCGGCGCGCCTTACCTCCTGGTCAATAGTGCAGGCGACGTCGGAACCTGGGTCCATACGGATGTCACGGCCACCCCGACCCTGAACCCCGGCCTGGGCTGGAGCAATGCCTACTCCGCCGACATGGCGTGGTCCGACCCGCTCTATATCGCCGGCATCGGTTCGGTCAGCTCGACCAACACCGGCACCGGCTTCTGGTCGGGCGATGGCGGCAAGACCTGGGCGCGCTTTGCCACGCTGCCCGTTGGCGGCGCGCAAAACACGAGCAGCGAATCGAGCATCGTCGTCACCGCGCGCAACAACGCCGTCTGGGCGCCACCCAACGCGGTGCCGTCGTATACGACGAACAATGGCGCCAGCTGGACTGCCACCAACCTGCCGCCGCTGCCAAGCGTCGCGCCGGGCTGGAACCGCGGCTACCGGCTGGTGGCGGACCGCAAGAACCCGAACAAGGTGTATGCCTACGATTCGGGCGGCGCATCGTGGGCCACGCAGGGCAAGGTCTACGTCTCCACGGACGGCGGCCACAACTTCACCCTGAGCCAGGGCTCGATGACGGCCAGCCTGGCGCCCAACGCCTGGTGGAATACCACGATCGCGGTCAACCCCAACGCCGAGGGCGACCTCTGGCTGGCCGACGGTAAAGCCGTGTACCACTCGCTCGATTCGGGCGCGACCTGGACCAAGCTCGCCAACTTCGCGCCTGGCGCCGGCACGCAGGGCGCCAGCATGATCGCGCTGGGCAAGGCGGCCAAAGGCGCCAAGTACTCGGCGGCGGTCTACGTGGTGGGCGTGGTGAACAACGTCTGGGGGATTTACCGCTCCGACGACGGCGGCGCCACCTGGTCGCGCTTTAACGACGACGCCCACCAGTACGGCGGCATCGGCGTGATGGCGGCCGACCAGAACACCTATGGCCGGATCTATTTCAGCGGCACCGGCCGCGGCATGCTCTACACCGATTGACCGTCCATCCGGCCTGATGGCCGCAGCGGCGCCGACATGGCGCCGCTCTTCTCATTTCGCTAACAGATGCGCCGCTTGCCGGCGCATCTGCATTTCCTGGCGCCGCGATGCCGGCCCAAAAATCCCCCTCCCACCGCACCGCAGGCGAATGGCTGTCACGCGGCGTCGCCATCCCGCACAGCCTGGTGCGCTGGCCGGCGGCATGCCGGCGTTGCATCCAGCATATCGGCGTGGCCCGGCCGGCTGCTTCCCGCCGGCCGTGCCGTGGCTAACACTAGCGCTCCGTAGTCTTCAATTTTCTGCAGAATGCTAGCGCTCAACACAAAATTTCTACTGGGAAATGTTTTCGCTCATTAATCTGGATCAAAAAATCACCAATTGTCACAATCCGCGATCGGATGGATGGCATGGCAGTACAGCTGGGTGCCGGCGTTAGCAATATCGCCATACCAGCAATTCAAACCACTAGTCTATTTTTCAAGGAGTACAGATGAGAGCGCAATACAAGGGGAAGTATGACGTCAAGCGTGCAGTCCCGGTCCTGCTGGCCACCCTGGTCGCCGGCGTGCTGGCCGGCTGCGGCGGCGATTCCGGCAGTGAAAGTCCGGCGGTCAAAGCATCGGCCGCGCGCATGAAGCAAGGGGCAGGCCCGGCGGCCACCAGCTGGACCAGCGTGAAGTGGGGTGGCGGCGGCTACGTCACCGGCCTGGTTTACCACCCGGTCAACTCGAGCCTGCTGTACGCGCGCACCGACGTCGGCGGCATCTACCGCTGGAACGCGAGCAATTCCTCCTGGATTCCCCTGACCGACGGCCCGGGTTTCGGCGGCGGCGAAGGGCGCTACCATGGCGTGGAGAGCCTGGCGCTCGACCCCACCAACGACCAGAAGGTCTACATTACCACCGGCGATAGCGTCAGGGACGACGCCAATGGCCGCCTGTATATTTCCAGCGATCGCGGCAGCAGCTGGACCTGGGTCAGCCTGCCGTTCCCGGTCGGGGGCAACGACAACGGCCGCGCCGTCGGCGAACGCCTGAAGCTCGATCCCACCAATCCGTCGACGATGTTCTACGGCACGCGCACGGCCGGCCTGTGGAAGAGCACGGACTCGGGCCAGACCTGGAACCAGGTCACCGGGCTGTCGACCACCAAGATCGCCGGCTCCAGCAGCCCGATCGGCGTCCAGCACCTGATGTTCGACAACTCGAACGTCGGTGGCGGCGCCACGACCTGGATCATGTATGCCGCCATCGCCCCCGACTACGCCAACGCCGCGGGACTGACCTCGATCCTGTACAAGTCCGTCAACGGCGGTTTCTCGTGGGCTCCGGTCCAGGTGCCATCCACGGTGTCCGGCTTCTACGTCCCGCACATGGTGCGTGCCGCGGACGGCTATTATTATGTGGCGTTCAACCAGAACGGCGGCCAGGGCGCCAGCGGTCCCGGCTATGTCTACAAGTTCGGCGGCGTAGCCCACAACGAGACCTGGTCCCAGCTCAAAAGCTCCAGCTCCAACGGCATCGGCGGCCTGGCCGTCCACGGCTCCGGCCCGACCGCCCGTATCGCGGTGGGCATGACCGGCTGGAGCGACACCAGCAAGATCATCCAGGTGTCCGACGACAACGGCCTCAACTGGCGCGAAGTCGAGGCCGGCATGCCGCATACCGACATTGGCGCGAACGACTGCCTCGGCTGGGTCGAGGACGTCGAAATCGACCCGGCCAACCGCGACCGCATCATGCACATCCATGGCGGCGGCGTGTGCGAAACCAGCAACGCGTCCGCGTCCAC
Organism: uncultured Duganella sp.; assembly: GCA_946482335.1. Next base: position 16,220 of record CAMLRG010000028.1, read on the forward strand.
GCCGACCTGGAGCAGCAAGGTCACCAACCTCGAAGAGACCGTGACCCTGGCCGTGGTCACGCCGCCCGCCGGCGCGTCGTACAAGTTCATCAACAGCGGCGGCGACATCGGCACCTGGCTCCAGACGGACCTGGCGACGAAGCCGACCAAGGGCCCCTTGTCCTCCTGGAGCAACGGCAACTCGGCTGACCTGGCGTGGTCCGATCCGCAATACATCGCCGCGGTCATGGCCGACAATGCCAACGGCCACACCGGCAAAGGCTACTGGACCGGCGACGGCGGCAATACCTGGGCAAGCTTCGCGGCCCTGCCGCCCAACGCCGCCGCCAGGGCGAGTGAGTTGAACAACATCGTCGTCCCCGCACGCAACAATGCGATCTGGGCGGTGCCCGATTCGGTACCGTACTACACCACCAACAGCGGCGCATCCTGGGCCGCCACCAACCTGCCTGCGCTCGCCCCGATCAATGGCGCGACCCGCAGCTACCGCCTGGCCGCGGACCGCAAGAATCCGAACAAGGTCTACGCCTACGATTCGGGCGGCGCATGGTGGAACCAGTGGTCGGACACGGCGCACTTCTGGTACTCGACCGATGGCGGCAAGACGTTCACCGAGCGCACTTCCTTCCCGGCCACCAGCCCGATGGTGACGAGCTTTGGCAATACCTCGATCGCGGTGAACCCGAACGCGGAAGGCGACATCTGGCTGGCCGATGGCAATGCCGTGTACCACTCGGTCGATTCGGGTGCGACCTGGACCAAGTCGGCCGCCTTTGCATCGATCTGGGGCAGCAACGCCTGGCCTGACGTACAGGGCGCCACCGTGGTAACCCTGGGCAAAGCGGCGGCCGGTTCGTCGTACTCCGCCGCGGTCTATGTGGTGGGCGTGGTCGGCGGCAAGTGGGGCGTGTGGCGTTCCGACGACGCCGGCGCCACCTGGTCGCGCTTCAACTCCGACGCGCACCAGTTCGGCGGCATCGGCGCGATGGCCGGCGACTGGAACACCTACGGGCGGATCTACGTCAACGGCGCCGGTCGCGGCCTGCTGTTTTCCAACTAAGCAGTCGCCCGCTGCACATTAGTTGACGAACGGAGGCCATGCGCCTCCGTTTTATCAGCACGTAGAAAGTCGGAGTCAAAAGTCGGTGTCAGGTCTGTCATTCGGACAGCTAGCGCTACCCTTTGATCTGGATCAATACGCGAAATCGATGGCATTCGCGTATTGATGTGGATCAAAGATCGTTCGCCAGTGTCCGAATGACAGACCTGACACCGACTTTTGACACCGACTTTTGGCACCGACTTTCTCGCTTGGACAATTTCGTTTGCCGCATTGGCTGCTTTCGCAATTGCCGTGCGCTGCCAGGGCTTGCATCATGTTGTATGACCGCCGGTCACTTTGGCGGACTGTCCCCATACCAGCAGTCTCGGTTCATCCTTTCTCCTGGAGTCTACACATGAAGAAGCAAACCCTCGCCATCGCTTGCCTCATGGCCGGCTTGGTCGCGGCCTGTGGTGGCGGCAGCAGTCCGTCCGCGCAGGCGCCTACGTCTGCCGTCAAGCAGGGCGGCGCGCCGGGGCCGGCCGCCGCGACGATCGGCACCCGGTGGCAGAACGTCAAATACGGCGGCGGCGGCTACGTCCCCGGCCTGATCTTCCACCCGACCAGCCCGAACGTCCTGTATGCGCGCACCGACATCGGCGGCGCCTACCGCTGGAACCCCACGACCTCGGCCTGGGTGCCGATCACGGATGGCTTCGGCATCCAGGAAGGGTTCTACATGGGCAGCGAAAGCATGGCCCTCGACCCGAACGACGACCAGCGTGTGTACATGAGCACCGGTCTGTATACCTGGGCCGGCCGCAATGGCCGCCTGTCCATTTCCACCGACCGCGGCAACAACTGGACCCACGTCGAACTGCCGTTCCGTGTCGGCGCCAACGACCAGGGCCGCGCCATCGGCGAACGCATGATGGTCGATCCGAACCAATCGTCGGTGCTGTACTATGGCTCGCGCACCTCGGGCCTGTGGAAGAGCGCGGACTATGGCCAGACCTGGAACCAGGTGACGTCGCTGTCCTCGTTCCAGTACCCTGGCGACCAGATCGGTTCCTTGCCCGAACGCACCATGGGCGGCATCGAGGGCGTGCTGTTCGACACGTCGACCACCAACGCGGGCAGCGCCACGCAGAACATCTACGTGGCCGTGGGACCGGACTATGCCGGCGCGGCCGGCTTGAGCAACGGCCTGTACAAATCCACGGACGGCGGCGCGACCTGGGCGGCCGTGCCATCTCCCGAGACCGGCTTCCATATCCCGCACATGGTGCGCGCCAAGGATGGCATGATCTATGTGGCGTTCACCACGAGCATCGGCCCGGGCGCCGGCGGCCCCGCACGGCTGTATAAATTCGACGGCAGCAACTGGACGCTGCTCAAGAGCTATGAGCCGGGGCAATGGACCAACTGGGGCATGGGCGGCTTGTCCGTCTCCGGCGCCGGCCCCACGACGCGCATCGCACTCGGGATTTCGAATACCTGGGGCAACTGGCAGGGCTTGCCGATCATCCAGCTGTCCGACGACGCTGGCCTGACCTGGCGCGAGATCAAGACGCAAATGCCGCACACCCCCGACATTGGCGGCGGCGGTTGGATCGACGACGTCGAGATCGACCCGAACAATCCCGAGCGCATCCTGCATGTGACCGGCGGCGACGTCTGGGAAACGCGCAATGCATCGTCGGCGACCCCGAGCTGGACCCAGATCATCGGCGGGGTGGAGGAAACCGCCACGCTGCACCTGATGACACCGCCCAAGGGCGCCACGTACACCTTGCTGAACGCTTCGGGCGACATTGGCGTGCACGTGCAGACCGAACTGCTCAAGCCGGCCACGCGCCGGCCGTTGAATACGTTCGCCAACGGCATCGGGATCGACACCGCCTGGTCCAATCCAGCCTATATTGCGGCGATCGGCCGGCCCGGCTATGTGAATTCCGGCATCCGTGGCGTCTATTCGACCGACTCCGGCGTGACCTGGACGCGCTTTGCCACCGAACATCCGGACGCGGCCAAGCCCGCCCAGGAGTGCGACCCGGCGAGCATCGCCGTGACCCAGCCGGGCCACGCGGTCTGGGCGCCGTGCGGCGCAGTGCCGGCGTACACCACCGACAACGGCGCGAGCTGGAACTACACCAACCTGCCGGCCCTGTCGTCCGTCGGCATCCCGCGCGCCTACCGCCTGGTCGCCGACCGCAAGAACCCGAACAAGGTCTATGCCTTCAACTCGGGCGGCGCTTGGTGGAACCAATGGTCGGATACGTCGCACTTCTGGTACTCGACCGATGGCGGCCACACGTTCACCGAGAGCGCATCGTTCAAGAGCGCGGGCGCGCTGGTGGCGGACTTCGGCACCTCGTCCATCGCCGTCAATCCGAATGCGGAAGGCGACGTCTGGGTCGTGGACGGCCAGAACATCCTGCACTCCACGGATTCGGGCGTGACCTGGGCCAAGCTGAACGTGACCGCGCCGATCTGGGGCAACAACCCGACGTGGCTGTATCCGGAAGTGTATAGCGCGACTTCGATCGCGCTGGGCAAGGCACCGTTCGGCGCGGCGTACTCGTCCTCGATCTACATCGTCGGCGTGATCAACGGCCAGTGGGGCGTGTACCGCTCGGATGACGGCGCCGCGACCTGGCGCCGGATCAATGACGACAAGCACCAGTATGCCGGCCTGGGCAACCTGGCGGCCGACCAGTCCGTGCCTGGACGCGTGTTCGCCTCCGGCAATGGCCGGGGCGTGCTGTTCACCTATTGATGATGGCCATGCCGGCGCCGTGATGGCGCCGGCAATAACGATTACTTTCGGAGTTTTTCATGAAATTCAAAACCATCCTCGCCGCCATCGCCCTGGGCATGGCGGCAAGCACTGCCAGCGCCACCGTCCTCAACTTCGACGGCCTGACCGAAATGATGTACGGCGACGGCTTCCCGCTGGCCGCCGGCATGGCTTATGAGGGCAGCAACCTGAGCTATGTAGAGTCGGGCTTCCGGCTCACCCTGAACGCACCCAACGCGGCGCCAGGCGCGGCCAACATCGGCACCGGCACCTTCGAGCCGCAAACGTTCAACTGGCATGACGGTCTCGATAACGGTGCCGATACCTTCGTCACGCTGACCCGTGACGGGGGCGGCAAGTTCAACCTGAGCAGTTTCGAGTACTACCTCGACTGGAGCGAGGTGTGGGCCGATGGCGTGTCGCTTGGCGCGATCCAGGACGCGGGCCTGTGGAGCACGGCGCTGAACGGCATCACCGAGTTGCGCTTCAGCTCGGGCGCCTTCAACCAGCTCGACAACATCGACGTGGCAGCGGCCACAGGCGCGGTGCCGCTGCCGGCAACGCTGCCGCTGATGCTGACCGGCCTGGCCGCCGCCGGCCTGGCGCGCCGCCGCCGCAGTTGATCCGTACTTCCCGGGCCGTGCACCCATCCTCCAGGACGGAGGCCGCGCGCCTCCGTTTTTTATCAGGCATTGCCAACGCGGCCAGGCCGCCACGGGCGCCACGTCCCAACACGCCATTTCCGTCCGGCGCAAACGGCAGCCAGGCGCCGCGCCGCCCCCATCGCCTCCGGCCACCCAAACGATTGGTGTTTGCCAAGCGCTCATCCTCGCAGCGGAAGTTCCCCGGCGCCGCCCAAGGCCATGCCATCGTCCAACCATAGTCCATCCATGTAAATAGCCATGAAATTCACAACAATCGCCGCCTGTACGCTGGCGCTCGCCGTGTTCCCCGCATCGACATGGGCGCAAAGCGCCGACGACCATCCGGGCTGGCCCGGCGCCGGCCAGCTCTTCGTGGGCACCAATTACCAGCCCTTCGACCGTAGCGGCCGCGCGCAGATCGAGCGCGACATCGCCCGCATGCAGCAGGCGGGGATGAAGGTGGTGCGCATGGGGGACCTGGCATGGGACGCGTTCGAGCCCGCCGAAGGCAAGTTCGACTTCAGTCAGTTCGACTGGATCATGGACCGGATGCACGCCGCCGGCCTGAAAGTCATCATGGACATCCCGGGCCAGCCCGCGCCTATATGGATGCACAAGAAGTACCCGGGCGTCAACGTCGTCAACGAGCGCGGCACGCGCCTCGATCCCGCCGAACGTTACATGGACGACATCGGCGACCCCGACTACCGGCGCCTGCTGGTGCGCCTGGCCGACACCATGACCAAACGCTACGCGAAACACCCGGCGCTGTTCGCCATCGGCTACAACAATGAGATCGGCAACGGCATGGTGTCATACTCGGAAGCCGACCGCAAGCGCTTCATCGGCTGGCTCAAGCGCAAATACGGCACCGTGGCGGCGCTGAACAAAGCCTGGGCCACGCGGCGCTGGTCGCGCCACCTCAACACCTGGGACGAGGTGCGCCTGCCGTACCTCGAAGGCGTCGGTCCTTATGAACGCTACCTCGATATGCGGCGCTTCTGGTCGGACCAGACCGTCGAAGTCCTGGCGCTGCTGGAAGCGGTGCGCAAGAAGAATGCGCCGGACAAACCCGCCATCTCCAACCTGTGGGACAGCGCCGGGCGCAAGGGTTTCGACATGCTGGCCAACTACCGCAAGTATGCGAGCTATGGCGCGATGGGCTTCTACCCGGGCGATCCATTGCACGCGGCGTTTGAATCGACGATGATGCGCGCCGCCATGAAAGCGCCGATCTGGTTCAATGAGTTCACCGCCGGAGGCCCCGGCTACTACGGCACGCCGGGCCGATCACGCATGTGGGCGCACTTCGGCTTGCTGATGGGCGCGCAGGCCGTGCTGCCCTGGACCTGGCACAGCCACCATGGTGGCGAGGAGCAGGCGCTGTTCGGCCTGATCGACCACGACGACCGGCCTTCATGGAAGCTCGACGAATTTGCCACCATCGCAAAAGAATTCGCCAGGCTGGAGAAACTGGGATTCCCGCGCATGCACCAGCCCAAGGTCGCCATTGCCTACGCGTTCGACAATATGGTGGCCACCAACCTGCCGAAGGAAGGCATGAACAATACGGTGCGGCCTTACCTGAACCCCGGCTACATGAAGCAGGCGCACAACGCCTACGAGCCGCTGTTCAAGGACAACGTCGACGTGGCCGTGATCCACATCGGCCACGAAGACCTGAGCCGCTACAAGCTGGTGGTCGTGCCCGGCATGTACTTGCTTGATGCGGCATCGACCGCCAACCTGCGCAAGTACGTCGCCGACGGCGGCACGGTCATCATGACCGCACAGTCGGCCAAGGTGAACGACAACAACCAGTGGCATGACACGCCGCTGCCTGGTGGCCTGACCGACGTGTTCGGCCTGCGCACCAATGCATTCTATGGCGCCGGCGCGCTGCAGACCGCAATCGGCGGCGAACAGGTCAAAGCCGAGCTGGGCGCCTACGAGGTGCTGGAGCCATCGACCGCCGAGGTGCTGGCGGACTTTGCCAACGTCGATGGCAAGCCGCCCGCGGTCACCGTCAACCGCTACGGCAAGGGACGCGCCATCTACGTCGCCACGGCCGCGCACCCGGCGCTCATGCGGCCGTTGTACCGCCAGCTTTACGGCAGCCTCGGTGTTGCACCGGGGCCGAAGACTCCCGAAGGCGTCGTTGCGCGCGTCGTCGAAGGCAGGACGCTCTATGTCAATACCTCGGGCGAGCCAAAGGACGTGGCAATCGATGGCGCAATGAAGGGCGTACTGTCAGGCAAGCGCTGGGACGGCGTGCTGCGCCTGGATCCCCTGGGCGTCGACCTGCTCGAGAAATAGGAACAGTGGTTGCCCAAATTGAGTCGCTGGGTTGACGCGCCTGTATCGATGCGGAGCGGACTGCGCGCGGCAGGCAAGTCAAGCGTGCCGTGAGGGCGTGCCGCCGCCAGTGCGGGACGGCACGCTGTCAGGCAGCGCTGGGGCGTCATTTACGTGGCGACAACCTCAGCATCACGATATCGCGTCCGGGAATCGTCACGTTCAGCGGCGTCGCGGTCGTCCCGGCAGCCCGGCCCGCCCACAGGTCGCGTACCTGGTACACCGTGGCGGCAAAATCGGCCTTGTGCCCGCTGATGTCGTCGGCGATGGCATGCTTGCGCCAGTCGTGCGCAATCTTTTTCGGCTCGTCGCTGCGGTTCAGGATCGCGATCGCCCACTCGCCGTTCGCCAGCGGCTTGGCCCAGTATTCGACGTTGCGTGTTCTCATGAACGCGAAGCCCTGGATGCCGAGCGGGTCCTGGTCCACCGCGATGACATCGCGGTTGCCGAGGATGTTCCTGACTTCGGCCGACATGGATGGCACGTCGGCGCCGAAAATCAGCGGCGCTGCCAGCATCGCCCACATGCTGAAGTGGGCGCGGTTCTCGCCGGCGCTCGGCAACAGGCCCACTTCCAGCATGTCGGGATCGTTCCACTGGCCCGGCTTGGCGTACTTGCGTAACGGCCCCTGCTTGTCGAGGATGTTCAGCACGCCGAGCGAAAACCAGGAGCCGTGGCCTTCTTCGCATTCCCAGCAATGCGTGATGTCGCCGGTGGTGCGCCACAGGTGGCCGATGTCGGCGGCCCACTCCCACGGCTTGTTGTCGCCCCATTCGCAAATGGACAGGATCATCGGACGCCCGGCGGCGCGGATCGCATCGCGCATCGTGGTATAGGCTTCGACTGGATTGCGCTGCGCCTTGCCCTCGCCGGTATGGCACCAGTCGTACTTCACATAATCGATGCCCCAGCGCGCATATTGCAGCGCATCTTGGTATTCGTGGCCCTGGCTGCCCGGCCGTTTGCCGCAGGTGAGTGCGCCGGCGTCGGAGTAAATGCCGATCTTCATCCCCTTGCCGTGGATGTAGTCGGCCAGCGCCTTGATGCCAGACGGGAAACGCACCGGGTCGGGCTGGATGAAGCCATCGGCGTCGCGCTGGCCTTGCCAGCAGTCGTCCAGGTTGATGTAGACGTAGCCGGCGTCGCGCAGGCCGCTGCTGGCCATGGCGTCGGCGGTGTCGCGGATCAGTTTTTCACTGATGTCGCAAGCGAACTTGTTCCAGCTGTTCCAGCCCATCGGCGGCGTGTCGGCCAGGCCGGGAAACTTCTGCGCCCAGGCGGAGGAAAGCGGCAGCGCCAGCGCGACGGCGGCGGCAAGGCGGAGGTATTTGTGTGTTGGCATGGTCAGAAGCTGATGCGGAAACTCGATGCGATTTTGCTCGGCAGGCTCGCCGGCAGCTGGATGACCAGCGCGTCGTCGGTCTGTTCCCAACGCAGCGGCGCCTTGCTGCCCACCAGCGCGACGGCTTTCACGCGGCGGGTTTCCAGTCCGGCTTTGCGGCCCAGCGATCCGATGCGTACCGCCGTCACGGGCGTGCCGAGGGTGATGGCGTACAGCGCGCCGTCCTTGGTGGTGAAACGGATATCTTGCGGCGTATAGGCGGTGTTTTCCTGGAAGTGGCCGGCCGCAGCCTTGGTCGGGCCTTCGCCAAACACTTTCCAGGGCCGGGTGCCGTAGATCGCATCGCCGTTCACGCCCATCCACTCCGCCATCTCCTGCAGGAACTGCAGCGGTTCGGGCGGCAGGCTGCCGTCGGGGTATTGCACAACGTTCAGCAGCAGGTTGCCGTTCTTGCTGACGATGTCGGCCAGCATGTGCACCACCTCGGCCGTGGTTTTGTATTTGTAGCCTTCGCTGTAGAACCAGTCGCCGATCGAGGTATCGGTCTGCCAGGGCAGGGGGCGGATGCCTTCCATCACGCCGCGTTCCACGTCCTGCACGCCGGCTTCGCGGATGAATTCGCCCGAGCCGATGTCCTTGTGGTTGTAGACGGCTTCCAGCTTGCCGCCGTGGCTGGCCATATTGGCGTTGTAGTAGTTGGCCACCAGGGTGCGCCCGACCTGCCCGAACGGCAGGCCGCCGTCGGAATAGAGCAGGTCCGGCTGGTATTGCGTGAGCAGGTCGGTGATGCGGTTGTACCACTCCTGCTGGAAGCGGGTATCGGTGGTGTACCAGGTGGACGAGCCGCGGTAGGGCTGGTTGTGGGCGCGGTGATACAGCGAGGCATACTGCGGATCGGCGCCGTCATAGGCGACCCCCAGCTGGGGCCAGATCTGGTCGAAGCCATGGCTGGTGGTGAACCAGCCGTAACTCGCACCCAGGTGCTCCGATACGCCGAAACGCAGGCCGGCTTTGCTCGCCGCTTTCTTCCAGTCGCCGACGATGTCGCGCCGGGGTCCCATTTTCACGGCATTCCACGGATGGTGGCGCGAATCCCACAGGTCGAAATTGTCGTGGTGGACGCCCATGCTGACGAAGTAGCGCGCACCGGCTTTCTTGTACAGCGCCATCAGGGCTTCGGGGTCGAACTTCTCCGCTTTCCACAAAGGGATGATGTCCTTGTAGCCGTGCTTGGAGGGATGGCCGTAGTGCTCCAGATGGTGCTTGTATTGCGGGCTGCCGTACACGTACATATTACGCGCGTACCAGTCGCCGGCACGCGGCACGGATTGCGGGCCCCAATGCGACCAGATGCCGAACTTGGCGTCGCGGAACCATTCGGGCGTGCGGTAAGTCTTGAGCGACTCGGCATCCGGCCGGAACGGCCCGGCGACGGTGTTCAGTTGTACCGGCGCCTGGTCGGCGGGAATCGTCTCCGCGGCTTGAATGGACAGGGGCAGGGCGAGGATGGGGGCGGCAAGTGCGAGCAGCGCAGTGCGGCGGGTGGGCATCGGTGGAGTCTCCTGGGCTTGCGAAAGTTTTGGACAGGATTTGCAGGTTAAATACTATCGGCCACCCGGGCAAGCCACGCAGGGAGCGCTGGGCCGCAAGTATGCAATTTCATTGTTCCGTTTGTTAGCTTTCGTAATTGCCGCGCTGTCGCGGCTCGCGCGGCCACATGGTGTCGATCATGTCGTACAGTTTTTTTGCGGCCGGGGTCAGCCTGCGGCCCTGGCGCAGGATCAGGCCCATGTTGCGCTCCAGCGTGGGCTCCACCAGCCTGACCTGGGCCAGCGTCGGGTGCTCGGCCGGCGGCATCGACAGGCGCGGCACCACGGCAATGCCAAGGCCGGCTTCCACCAGTCCGAGCAGGGTGGAGACGTGCTTGGCCTCGAAACACCAGCTGGGGCGTACGTCGGAATTGGCCAGCGCGAGGTCGACCAGCAGGCGGTTGCCGCTGCTCTTGTCCACCGTCATGAAGTCGTAGCGCGTCAATTCCTTCCAGGTCACCTGTTCCTGCTGTGCGATGGGGTGCCGGCGGTGGCATGCCACCACGAAGGGTTCTTTCAGGATCACATGGAATTCGATCTCCGGCTCCTGCGTCCCGATGAAATTGATCCCGAAGTCGGCTTCGCCGCGCGCCACGCTCTCCAGCACGCCGTTGGCGCTGTCGTCGACGATGCGCACGCGGATGCGCGGATACTGCTCGTGGAAGTCGCGCAAGACCTTGGGCAGGAAGTAATACACGGCCGACGGCACGCAGGCGATCACCACTTCGCCCAGCTGCGACGCGGCCACCGCCTGCATGCTCAGCAGGGAATTCTCCAGGTCGTCCAGCACGGTGCGCGCCTTATGCGAAAAGTCGCGCCCCACCGCCGTCAGGTTGACGCTGCGCGTGGTGCGCTCGAACAGGCGCACCCCCAGCGCCGCTTCCAGCTTCTCGATGCGGCGGCTCAGCGCCGGCTGCGACAGGTGGATCGATTCGGCCGCCGCGCGAAAACTGCTCAGCTCCGCGACGGCAACAAAGGCGCGCAAGTCCGCCAGGTCGAAATTCATGTTCATGGCGCATCAATCCTAAGAAATTTTGCAATTCACAAATTAATACGGTAGCGCGAAACTGCACCCATGGCAAGCAACAATGACGAAGGAGACGCGATGAACCTGCAGGATTGGATCGGCGCCAGCGAGACGGTCGGCGACACGCTGACGGCGACGCCGTACGCCGCGCTGGCGGCCACCCTGGACCGCCCGGCGGAACGGCCGGCCGCGGGCACCGCCTTGCCGGCGTTGTGGCACTGGCTTTATTTCCTGCCCCTGTACCGGCAGTCGGAGGTCGGCGCGGACGGCCACGCCAGGCGCGGCGGCTTCCTGCCGCCGGTCGAACTGCCGCGCCGCATGTGGGCCGGCAGCCAGCTCACCTTCCACGCGCCGCTCCTGATCGGCGACGAAGTGGAGCGCACGTCCACCATCGACGGCATCAGCGAAAAGGATGGCCGCAGCGGCAAGCTGGTGTTCGTCAAGGTGCGGCACGAAATCCGCCGGCGTGGCCAGGCGGCGCCGGCCTTGACCGAATTCCACGACATCGTCTACCGTGCCGCGCCCCGGCCGGAGGACGTGCCGCCGCAGCCGGTAGCGGCCCCCGGCAGCGCCCAGTGGCAACGCCAGGTGGTGCCGGACGACGTGCTGCTGTTCCGCTATTCCGCGCTGACCTTCAATGGGCACCGCATCCATTACGACCGCCGCTACGTGACGGAAGTGGAGGGCTATCCGGGCCTGATCGTGCACGGCCCGCTGATCGCCACGCTGCTGCTCGACCTGCTGCGCGAGCACGTGCCCGGGGCCGTGGTGGCCAGCTTCGAGTTCCGCGCGCTGCGTCCACTGTTCGACATCCACCATTTCCATGTCTGCGGCGAACAGTCCGGCGATGGCAGCTACCGCCTGTGGGCGCGCGACCATCAGGGCTGGCTGGCGATGGACGCCAGGGCCACGCTGCAGGCGGCGCCGGGGAGGCCGGCATGAAGCCGCTCGACGGCATCACGGTCGTCACGCTGGAACATGCGATCGCCGCGCCGTTCGCTACGCGCCAGCTGGCCGACCTGGGGGCGCGCGTGATCAAGATCGAGCGGCCGGGCGTGGGCGATTTCGCGCGCGGTTACGATGAACGGGTGCGCGGCATGGCGTCGCACTTCGTCTGGACCAACCGCTCCAAGGAAAGCCTGACGCTGGACGTCAAGCACCCCGAGGCGCAAGCCATCCTCCAGCGCCTGGTCATGGAGGAAGCCGACGTGCTGGTGCAGAACCTGGCGCCCGGCGCCGCTGCGCGCCTGGGCCTGTCGTATGCCACGCTGTCCGCCGTCAAGCCGGAACTGATCGTCTGCGACATATCGGGCTACGGCGGCGACGGCCCCTACCGCGACAAGAAGGCCTATGATTTGCTGATCCAGAGCGAAGCCGGTTTCGTGTCCGTGACGGGCAGCGCCGACGAGCCGGCCAAGGCCGGACCGTCCATCGCCGACATTGCGGCCGGCATGTACGCCTACACCAATATCCTGGCCGCCCTGATCGAGCGCGGCAAGACCGGGCGCGGGCGGCACATCGACATTTCCATGCTGGAAGCGCTGGTGGAATGGACCAGCTATCCGCTCTATTACGCCTTCGAAGGCGCGGCAGCGCCGGCGCGCACCGGCGCCAGCCACGCCACCATCTATCCCTACGGCCCATTCCCGGCCGGAGACGGCAAGACCGTCATGCTGGGCCTGCAGAACGAGCGCGAATGGCAGTTGTTCTGCAAACAGGTCTTGCTGGCGCCGGAACTGGCCGCCGATCCCCGCTTCGCCAGCAATCCGAAGCGCAGCGCGGCGCGGGACGAATTGCGTGCCCTGATCGTGCAAGCGTTTGCCTCCCTCACCGCGGAGCAAGTGGTGGCGCGGCTGGACGCGGCGCAGATCGCGAACGCCAGCGTCAACACCATGGCCGACGTGTGGGCCCACCCGCAGCTCAGGGCGCGCGGACGCTGGACGGAAGTGGCTTCGCCGGTGGGGCCGCTGCCCGCGCTGCTGCCGCCGGGCGCCGACGACGGCCACCTGCCGCGCATGGACGCGATCCCGGCGCTGGGCCAGCACACCGGCGCCATCCTGGCCGCGCTGGGCTATGGCGACGAACAAGTTGCGCGCTTGCGCCAGGAGCAAGCGGTATGAACGCCTTCGCGCCAGCCGGCGCCCGCAGTTACCTGTTCGTCCCGGGCAACCGCCCCGAACGCTACGCCAAGGCGCTGGCATCGGGCGCCGACGCGGTGGTCATCGACCTGGAAGATGCAGTGTCGCCGCAGCACAAGGAAGCTGCGCGCGCCGCATTGGCCGTCTGGGCGGCGACGGGCGGGCGCCCGCAGCCGCAGCTGGTGGTGCGCATCAACGACCTTGCCAGCGCCTGGTTCGAGGCCGACCTGGTGCTGCTGCATAGCCTGGCCCGGCGGCTCGGTCCGGTCGCCGTGATGCTGCCCAAGGCCGAGTCGCCGGACCAGTTGGCCCAGCTGGCGGCGCGCCTGCCGGCGGAAACGGCCGTGATCGCGCTGATCGAGAGCGCGCGCGGCGTGCTGGCAGCCGAGGCCATCGCCCGCTCGCGGGGCGTGCGGCGGCTGGCCTTCGGCACCATCGATTATGCGCTCGACCTTGGCCTGGGCGGCGAGGCCGAAGGCTTGATCTACCCGGCCAGCCGCATCGCCATCGCTTCACGCGCGGCGGACCTGCCGGCGCCGATCGCCGGCGTGACGGCCGCGGTGGACGATGAGGCCGCGCTGCGCGCCGACTTCAGGCTGGCGCGCGCCTGCGGCTTTGGCGCCAAGCTGTGCATCCACCCGCGCCAGGTCGCGGCGGTGCACCAGATGCTGGCGCCCAGCCCCGAGCAGCTGGCCTGGGCCGCGCGCGTGGTCGAAGCCGCCCGGACGGCGACAGGCGCCTGCACGGTCGACGGCAAGATGGTCGACCGGCCCGTGCTGCTGGCAGCGCAAGCCATCCTCAATTATCCGGCCGCGTCCCCGGCCGGCCTTACGACAGCTGCTTAACCAGGAGAGCCATCATGGCAGCAACCATCATCGATTCAAGGATTTTCGGCGACATCTTCAGCCATGGCGCCATGCGCCAGGTCTGGTCGGACGAGAACCGCACGCAAAAGTACCTGGACATCGAAGCGGCACTGGCGCGCGTGCAGGGCCGGCTCGGCATCATACCGCCGGAAGCCGCCGAGGAAATCGTCGCCAACTGCGTGCTCGGCAAGATCGACATGGACAAGCTGGCGGAGCAGACCCGGCGCATCGGCTATCCCGTGCTGGGCGTGGTCTCGCAGATCAACGCCCTGTGCCGGGACAAGCTGGGCGAGTATTGCCACTGGGGCGCCACCACCCAGGACATCACGGACACGGCCACGGTGTTGCAGATCCGCGAAGCGCTGGACCTGGTGGGCAGCGAGCTGGATGCCATCGCGGCCGCGCTGGCCGCGCTGGCCGAGCGCTACCGCGACACCCCCATGATCGGGCGCAGCAACCTGCAGCAAGCGGTGCCCATCACGTTCGGCTACAAGATGGCCGGCCTGCTCAGCGCCGTCGAGCGCCACCGCGAGCGCCTGGCCCAGTTGCGCCCGCGCGTGCTGGTGGGCGAGTTCGCCGGCGCTTCCGGCACGCTCGCTTCGCTGGGCACCGGCGGGCTGGCCACCCAGGCCGCCCTGATGGAGGAACTGGGCCTGGGCCAGCCGGTGATCGCCTGGCACACGATACGCGACAACATCGCCGAAACCGGCTGCTTCCTGGGCTTGCTCACCGCGACGCTGGGCAAGCTCGCGACCGACATCAAGCTGATGATGCAGACCGAAGTCGGCGAAGTCTACGAACCGTTCGCGCATGGCCGCGGCTCCAGCAGCACCATGCCGCAAAAGCGCAACCCGATCTCGTCCTGCTACATCCACGCCTGCATCAGCGTGGTGCGCCAGCACGTGGCCGCGCTGCTGGACGCCAACGTGGCCGACCATGAACGTTCCACCGGTCCATGGGAGATCGAATGGATCGTGCTGCCGGAAATCTTCTGCCTGGCGGCCGGCGCGCTGGCGCAGTCCCGCTTCGTGCTGGAGGGACTGGAAGTGGACCCGGCGCGTATGCGCGCCAACCTGGACTTGACCAACGGCCTGGTGGCGTCGGAAGCGGTGATGATGGGCCTTGGCCCATACCTGGGCCGCGAATATGCGCACGACCTGGTATACGACATCTGCCGTGAGGCCATCGCGCAAAACCGCCCGCTGCTGGACCTGCTGGCGGAGAACGCGGAAATCACGCGGCACCTCGACCGGCCGGCACTGGCCGCGCTGTGCGATCCGGCCAACTACCTCGGCCTGTCGGGCGAGATGGTGGACCGGGTCTTGCGCAGCCGCGCCGTCTAGCCGCGGCGCCTAACCGCCCCCGGCACGGGGGCATTCAGCAACACATAACGAGAAAGGGAGACAAACAATGAACTACACCACCTTCGGCATAGCCATGCTGGCCCTGGTTTCCGCGCCCGCGCTGGCGCAATCGAACGTGAGCATTTATGGCGTGGTCGATGCCGGCCTGGTGCGGGAAAGCGGCGGGACAGCGGGCAGCGTGAACAACCTGAGCAGCGGCGTCGCTTCCGGCTCGCGCCTGGGCTTCCGGGGCAAGGAAGACCTGGGCGGCGGCCTGTCGGCCGTCTTCCTGATGGAAAACGGGTTCAATACCGACACCGGCGCGGCCGGGCAGGGCGGGCTGCTGTTCGGGCGCCAGGCCTATGTCGGCCTGAACGGGCGTTTCGGGGCCGTGACGCTGGGCCGCCAGTACAGCCCCTATTACAAGACCTTGCGCGACATCGGCGACGCCTTCGGCGCGGTCAGCATGGCCGGCCGGGCCGGCAACCTGATGGCCACCAACACCCGTGTCGACAATATGGTGGAATACGTCAGCCCGGTCGTCCAGGGCTGGCGCGTGGACCTGGCCTATGGCGCGGGCGAGGTCGCCGGCGACAGCACCAGGAACCGTTCCCTGGGCGGCTCGCTCGGCTATGCGGGCGGCAAGCTCACGGCCCAGCTGGCCTATCACCGCGCGGTGAATGCCAGCGGGAGCGCCGCCACCCGCAACACCCTGCTGTCGGCCAACTACAAGTTCGATCTCGCCACCGCCTATGCCTCGTATGCGCGCAACAAGGGGCCGGCCGCCGCCAGCAGCGACGACCTGGCGCTGGGCGTGGCGGTACCGGTCGGCGCCAACAAGGTTTTGCTGTCCCATGTGCGCCACGACGACAAGACAGCGGCCGACCGCGATGCCGCGCAATGGGGCGTGGCCTGGCTGACGCCCCTGTCGAAACGCACCGATCTCTATGCCGCCTACGCCAACATCCGCAACCGCAACGGTGCGGCTTACCGGGTCGGCAACGCCACCGACCGCGGCAGCGGCGACCGCGCCTTCAACCTTGGCCTGCGCCACACCTTCTAGTCGATTTTTCCCTGGATTCACCATGAGCAAAGCAATTCCATGCGTCTTGATGCGCGCAGGCACTTCGCGCGGCCCCTTTTTCCTGCGCGAATGGCTGCCGGAGGATGAAGAGATCCGCAACCAGGTCCTGGTCGGCGCCATTGGCGCCTCCGACCCGCTCCAGCTCGACGGGGTGGGCGGCGGCAGTACCCTCAACAGCAAAGTGGCCATCGTATCGCGCTCGGCGCGGCCGGACTGCGACCTCGACTACCTGTTCGCCCAGGTCGGCGTCGGCCAGCGCTCGGTGGACACCCGCCCCAACTGCGGCAATATGCTGGCCGGCGTGCTGCCCTTCGCGCTCGAACAAGGCTTGATCGAGGCCGGCGATGGTACCACCACGGCGCGCGTGTACAACGTCAACACCGGGGCGCGCATCGAAGTCACGGTGCAGACGCCGGGCCGGCGCATCACCTACGACGGCGATGCGCGCATCGACGGCGTGCCCGGCACGGCCGCGCCGATCCACCTCAATTTCCTCGATGCCTGGGGCGCCGTCACCGGCAGCGTGTTCCCGACCGGTCAGCGCATCGACCATATCGACGGGGTGGCGGTGACCTGCATCGACGCCGCCATGCCCCTGATGATCGTGCGCGCGGCCGACCTCGGCGTGAGCGGCGGCGAAAGCCCGGGCGAGCTCGATGCCAACGCGGCCCTGCTGGAGCGGCTGGAAGCGCTGCGCCGCAAGGCCGGTGCCATGATGGGGCTGGGCGATGTGGCCGACAGCGTGGTGCCCAAACCGGTCCTGGTCAGCGCCGGCGACCATGCCAACAGCCTGACCTCGCGCTACTTCACGCCGCGCCGCTGCCACGCGTCGCACGCGGTGACGGGGGCGATCGGGGTGGCCAGTGCCTTCGCACTGCCAGGCACGGTGGCCAGCCGTCCCGACCCCTGCGCCGGCACGGGCACGATCTCGGTGCTGCACCCTTCGGGCCGCATCGACATCGAAGTCGAGGTGGAAGGCGAGGGCAGCGCCGCCAACATCCGGCGCGCTTCGCTGCTGCGCACGGCGCGCAAGATCCTGCAGGGGGAACTGCATATTCCCGACTACGTCATGTCGCGTCCCGGCGCCGCTGGGGCCAGGGCGCAGCAGGCGGCCGACCTGCCGGTATTCCCGGTCAAGCCGATCCGGCTGGTGCTGCCGACGCTGGCCGGCGGCGGCAACGACACCATGGCGCGCACCATCGCCGACAAGCTGGGCCGGCGCCTGGGCCAACCGGTCCTGATCGATACCCGGGCCGGCGCCAACGGCACCATCGCCGCCGAGTACGTGGCCGGCAGCGAACCGGACGGCCATACCCTGATGTTCGGCTACATCGCCACCCATGCCATGAATCCCGCCCTGCAGAAGGTGCGCTACGACCCGCTGGCCGATTTCGCCCCGGTCGGGCTGGTGGCGTGCTCGCCCACCTTGCTGGTGGCCGGTCCCGGCGCCGGCGTGGCGACGGTCGGCGAACTGCTGGCGAAGCTGCGGCAGGAGCCCAACCGTTACCGCTATGCCTCGGCCGGCACCGGCACGGCGCCGCATTTTGCCGGCGCCATGTTCGCCCTGCACGCGGGCGCCGAAGTGCTGCACCAGCCTTATAACGGCGCCGCCAGCGCCATCGAGGCAGTGATGGCCGGCCAGGCCCAGTTCATGTTCCCCAGCCTGTTTTCGGGGGCGCGCCCGATCAAGGGCGGCAAGCTGCGCGCGCTGGCCGTGGCCGGGCCGCGCCGCACCGCCATCCTGCCCGAGGTGCCCACGCTGCGCGAGGCCGGCATCGGCGGCGTCGACATCACGCAGTGGTATGCGCTGTTCGCGCCGGCCGGCACGCCGGGCCCGGTGATCGACAAGCTCAACAAGTGCCTGCAGGACGTCTTGCGCGACCCGCAGGTGGTCGCGCGGATTGCCGAGGATGGCGCGGAAGTGCAGGGCAGCTCGCCGGAACAGCTGCGGGCGCTGGTCGAAACCGAGCTGGCGAAATGGCAGGGCGTGGTGCGCGCGGCACGCCAGCTGGGGGAAGTGATCCTGCCGGATTGAGGCCCCTGCCATTGATGCGAATTCCAAATCAAACTAAAAAAATTTTGCAATTTACAGATTAATCGCAGTGCCGGACACTGTGTACAACAATAGCAACGATTTGCAACCAGGAGACCGATATGAAATACCCGCAACCATCCCTTCCCCTCCGCCGCGTGGCAGCGGCCGCTGCCCTGCTGGTCCTGGCGGGGGCCGCCGCGGCGCAGGATTATCCCAAGCGCGCGATCACCATGGTGGTGCCGTACGCCGCCGGCGGCGGCACCGACAACGTGGCGCGCGCGCTGGCCAAGGAAATGGCCGACAAGCTGGGGCAGGCCGTGGTGATCGACAACCGCGGCGGCGGCGGCGGCGCGATCGGCTCCAAGCTGGTCGCCAAGGCCGAAGCCGACGGCTACACCTTGCTGTTCGTGAGTTCCTCGTTCGTCACGCACGCCGCCACCGAGACCACCGCGTCCTACGACGTGGCCAAGGATTTCGCGCCGGTCGGCATGATCGGCAAGGCGCCGCTGATCCTGGTGGCGCACCGCAGCGCAGGGGCCAAGACCGTGCCGGAACTGATCGCCTCGTCGAAGAAGCGGCCGGAAGGCATCAACTTCGCGTCGTCCGGCCCCGGCACCGTACTGCACTTGGCGGGGGAATTGTTCAAGCAGCGCACCGGTTCCAACATGACCCACGTCGCCTACAAGGGCAGCGGTCCGGCCACGGCGGATTTGCTGGCCGGCCGCACGCAAGTGTTCTTCACCACGGTCCCGGCGATGGTGCAGCACGTCAAGAGCGGCGCGGTCGACTTGCTGGCCGTGACCGGCGGCGAGCGTTCGCCGCTGTTCCCGAACGTGCCCACGGTGGCCGAAGGCGGCGTGCCCAAGTACAACATCACCACCTGGTGGGGCGTGCTGGCACCGGCCAAGACCCCGGCCCCCGTCGTCGCCAAGCTTAACAAGCTGATCAACGACATTGCCGCCTCCGAGTCGCTCAAGTCGCGCCTGGTCAGCGAAGGCGCGCAGCCGCACACCGGCACCCCGGCGGAGTTCGGCGCCATGCTGGGGTCGGAACTGGCCTTGTGGCGCGACGTGGTGAAGGCCGCCAACCTCAAGGGCGTCAACTGACGGGAACGGGGAAGCATCGCCATGAATACCTTTATCCGCAGTCCCAAGGACTTCTGGGCCGGCATCATGTTCCTCGCCATCGGCCTGGGCACGCTGTGCATCGGCCGCGACTACGCCATGGGCACGGCCGGGCGCATGGGGCCGGGCTTTTTTCCGTCCATGCTGGGCTGGCTGCTGGCCGCCATCGGCGCCATCACGCTGATCGGCGCCTGCACCACGCGCGGGGCGCCGCTGGAACCGCTGGCCTGGAAGCATATGTTCCTGGTCCTGTCCGGCGTGCTGCTGTTCGGCTTCCTGGTGCGCGGTGCGGGCCTGGCGCTCGCCGTCCCGCTGCTGATCCTGACCAGCGCCCTGGCCAGTGCCAAATTCCGCTGGCAACCCACCATTGCCCTGGCCATCGGCGCCACCGTCTTTTGCGTGCTGCTGTTCGTGAAGGCGCTTGGTTTGCCGCTGCCCGTCGTCGGGCCCTGGTTCGGCGCGTAAGGGGAGGACACGATGGACATCCTATCCAACCTCGCGCTGGGCTTCGATACCGCCTTCACGCTGGCCAACCTGATGTACTGCCTGATCGGCGTGTTCGTCGGCACGGCGGTCGGGGTGCTGCCCGGCCTGGGGCCGACGGCCACCATCGCCATGCTGTTGCCGGTCACCTTCGGCCTGTCGCCGGTGTCGTCGCTGATCATGTTGTCGGGCATTTACTACGGCGCACAGTACGGCGGCTCCACCACGGCCATCCTGGTCAACCTGCCGGGCGAGGCATCGTCGGTGGTGACCGCGCTGGACGGCTACAAGATGGCGCGCAACGGCCACGCCGGCCGCGCGCTGGCGACCGCCGCGCTGGCCTCCTTCTTCGCCGGCACCGTGGCGACCTGCCTGCTGGCGTGGTTCGCGCCGCCGCTGGCGGAGCTGGCGCTCAAATTCGGGCCGGCCGAATACTTTTCGCTGATGACGCTGGGCCTGGTGGCCTCGGTGGTGCTGGCCCACGGTTCGCTGGTGAAGGCCGTCGGCATGGTGGTGGTGGGACTGATCTTCGGGCTGGTCGGCACCGACGTCAATTCGGGGGAGACGCGCTTCACCTTCGAACTGCCGCAACTAGCCGACGGCATCAATTTCGTCATCGTCGCCATGGGCATGTTCGGCCTGGGCGAGATCATCCGGAACCTGGAAGACGAATCGGCCCGTACGCTGATGATGAAGAAGGTCGGCGGCCTGTTCCCGACCAGGGAAGACTTGCGGCGCATCCTGGCGCCGACCCTGCGCGGCACGGCGCTGGGCTCCCTGCTCGGCATCCTGCCGGGCGGCGGCGCCATGCTGTCGTCGTTCGCGTCGTATTCGATCGAGAAGAAGGTGTCGCCCAACCGCGCGCAGTTCGGCCACGGCGCGATCGAAGGCGTGGCGGCGCCGGAGGCCGCCAACAACGCCGGTGCGCAAACGTCCTTCATCCCGATGCTGACGCTAGGCATCCCGTCCAATCCGGTGATGGCGCTGATGATCGGCGCCATGATCATCCAGGGCATCCAGCCGGGCCCCGGCGTGATTACCGAGCAGCCCATGCTGTTCTGGGGCGTGATCGCGTCGATGTGGATCGGGAACCTGTTCCTGGTGGTGCTGAACCTGCCGATGATCGGCCTGTGGGTGCGCATGATCATGGTGCCGTACCACTTCCTGTTCCCGGCCATCCTGCTGTTCTGTTCGATCGGCGTGTTCAGCCTGAACAACAGCGATTTCGACATCTACCTGATGGCGGGGTTCGGCCTGTTCGGCTACCTGTGCGCCAAGCTGGAATGCGAACCTGCCCCGCTGATGCTGGGCTTCATCATCGGGCCGATGATGGAGGAATACCTGCGCCGCGCGCTGCTGCTGTCGCGC
>CAMLRG010000029.1 GCA_946482335.1 uncultured Duganella sp.
GCAATCGGACACGGGCTCAGTCGCCTTGCGGCTGAGCCCGTGTCCGATTGCCAGACCTGACCCCGACTTTAGAATCCTATCCGCGGCGGCGGGCCACCAGGCGCCGCATCGCTTCAATCAGCGGCCCGTTGGCCGCGGTGGGTTCCAGTTTCTGGCTCAGTTCGTCGAAGGAATCGACGGCCTTTTCGGGGAGCTTGAGGCCTTCGCCGCTGGGCCCGACCGGGGCGATCCCTTTCGGCATCTGCACGCGGAAGCGGATATTGTTGATCTGCCATCCCTTCCCGTTCAACTCTTGCTGCAACTTGGGCACTTGCTGCTTGAGCTTGGCCGCCACCGCCGTGTTCGGCACGGCCAGGGTCATTTCGCTGCCGTCGAAGGCAAAGATTTCGCAAGCTTTGAACGCCGCCGGCAACACTTCATAGCAATCGTGTTGCAATTTTGCCATGCGCTGGACGGCTGGCAGCAGCCTGGCCAGCGTGGCATTGCCTTGCAGGAAATTGGTCGCCTCCTGCGGGGCATAATTGCGATTGGTGAACGAGAAACGCATCCCGCCATTTTACAGTGGCAGCCTCAGCCGATGAAATTTTCAGCGCCGGACTATTGTTATGTCGGCTTTCACCCCCAACGTTGCCCGGAACGCATGATAAAATCACGCACTTTTGCCATTGGCGGACCCGAGGAAGAATTCAAGAAATGTCCTTACTGACCCAGATTTTCGGCAGCCGCAACCAGCGTCTGCTCAAGCAATACCAAAAAACGGTCAAGGCGATCAACGCCCTGGAGCCGGAGTTCGAAAAGCTGTCGGATGCCGAGCTGCAAGCGAAAACGCCGGCTTTCAAGGAACGCGTGGCCAATGGCGAAGCGCTGGATTCCCTGCTGCCGGAAGCGTTCGCAGTCTGCCGCGAAGCATCCAAGCGCGTCTTCAAGATGCGCCACTTTGACGTCCAGCTGATCGGCGGCATGGTATTGCACTTTGGCAAAATTGCCGAAATGGGTACCGGCGAAGGCAAAACGCTGACCGCAACCCTGCCAGCCTACCTGAATGCGCTGTCCGGCAAGGGCGTGCACATCGTGACCGTCAACGATTACCTGGCGCAGCGCGATGCGGAAACCATGGGCAAGCTGTACCGTTGGCTGGGCCTGTCCTGCGGCGTGAACCTGTCGCAAATGCCGCACGACGACAAGCAGGCCGCGTATGCCGCCGACATCACCTACGGCACCAACAATGAATTCGGTTTCGACTACCTGCGCGACAATATGGTGTTCGAAGCCAGCGAGCGCGTGCAGCGCGGCCTGAATTTCGGCATCGTCGACGAAGTGGACTCGATCCTGATCGACGAAGCGCGTACCCCGCTGATCATTTCCGGCCAGGCCGAGAACCACACCGACCTGTACCACAAGATGAACCTGCTGCCGCCGCAGCTGACCCTGCAGATCGGCGAGGAAACCCCGGACGGCAAGGGCAAGATCGAAGTGCCCGGCGACTACACCAAGGATGAAAAGTCGCACCAGGTGCTGCTGACCGAAGCCGGCCACGAAAAGGCCGAAGCCATCCTGACGAAGATGGGCTTGCTGCCGGAAGGCGCGTCCCTGTACGACTCCGCCAACATTACCCTGGTGCACCACCTGTACGCCGCCCTGCGCGCGCATGCCCTGTACTTCAAGGACCAGCACTACGTGGTGCAGAACAATGAAGTGGTGATCGTCGACGAATTCACCGGCCGCCTGATGACGGGCCGCCGCTGGTCCGACGGCCTGCACCAGGCAGTCGAAGCCAAGGAAGGCGTCAAGATCCAGAACGAGAACCAGACCCTGGCCTCGATCACGTTCCAGAACTACTTCCGCATGTACGCCAAGCTGGCGGGCATGACCGGTACCGCCGACACCGAAGCCTACGAATTCCAGGAAATCTACGGCCTGGAAACCGTGGTGATCCCGCCGAACCGTCCTTCCCAGCGCAAGGACCGCCAGGACCAGGTGTACAAGTCCAACGAAGAGAAGTACAACGCGATGATGCTGGACATCCGCGACTGCTACGAGCGCGGCCAGCCGGTGCTGGTGGGTACCACCTCGATCGAAAACTCCGAACTGCTGTCGGGCATCCTGAACAAGGCCAAGCTGCCGCACAACGTGCTGAACGCAAAACAGCACGCACGCGAAGCGGAAATCATCGCCCAGGCGGGTTCGCCGAAGGCGATCACCATTGCCACCAATATGGCAGGCCGTGGTACCGACATCGTGCTGGGCGGTAACGTTGAAAAGCAGATCCAGTTCATCGAAGCCAATCCGGACCTGGGCGACGAAGAAAAGGCCAAGCAGGCCCAATCGCTGCGCGACAATTGGCAGACCCTGCACAACCAGGTGGTGGCGGCCGGCGGCCTGCACATCGTCGGTACCGAGCGCCACGAGTCCCGCCGCGTCGACAACCAGCTGCGTGGCCGTTCCGGCCGCCAGGGCGACCCGGGCTCCTCGCGCTTCTACCTGTCGCTGGACGACCCGCTCCTGCGCATCTTCGCCGGCGACCGCGTGCGCGCCATCATGGACCGCCTGAAGATGCCGGAAGGCGAACCGATCGAAGCGGGCATCGTGTCCCGTTCCATCGAATCCGCGCAGCGCAAGGTCGAAGCCCGCAACTTCGACATCCGTAAGCAGCTGCTGGAATACGACGACGTCGCCAACGACCAGCGCAAGGTGATCTACTCGCAGCGTAACGAGCTGCTGGAAGCGACCGATATCTCCGACACCATCCTGAACCTGCGCCACGGCGTGTTCACCGACCTGGTGCGCCAGTACGTGCCGGAAGAATCGGTGGAAGAGCAGTGGGACGTGCCTGCCCTGCAGAAGGCCCTGGCCAACGAGTGGCTGATCGACCTGCCGCTGGTCGAGATGATGGAGAAGGAAGCCAACGTCACCGACGAGGACCTCGTCGAACGCGTGGTGGCTGCAGCCGATGCCGTGTACCAGGCCAAGGTCGATATCGTGTCCAAGGAAGCCTTCGCCGGCTTCGAGCGCAACGTCATGCTGCAGTCGGTGGACACCCACTGGCGTGAGCACCTGGCCGCGCTGGACCACCTGCGCCAGGGCATCCACCTGCGCGGCTATGCGCAAAAGAACCCTAAGCAGGAATACAAGCGCGAAGCGTTCGAGCTGTTCGGCACCATGCTGGAAATGATCAAGAACGACGTGATCCGCATGGTGATGATGGTACGCATCCAGTCGCGCGAAGAGGTCGAGGCGGCGGAAGCGGAAATGAACAAATCGCACGTCGAGAACGTCCATTACCAGCACGCCGACTTCAACCCGAACGCCGCGCCGGAAGAGTTGCTGGCGCCAACCGCCGTGCCAAGCAGCGAGTTCGAAACCAGCCTGTCCGTCGGCTACAAGGTAGGCCGCAACGACCCCTGCCCTTGCGGCAGCGGCAAGAAGTTCAAGGCTTGCCACGGCAAGCTGGCATAAGCCTCACCGCCCCATCCTACGGCCCGGCCGCGCAAGCGCCCGGGCCGTTTTGTTTGGTGACGCCAATCAGCCACTACGTCACTTGACGTATGGGCCAACGCGGCCAGCCTCTTTACTCTGACACAAGCGGCAACATTTCAAACTTGTGAAAAGAGGACTGGCATGCAAAAGAAGATCAAGCTCTCCGTATTACTCAGCGCCGCCATGGCGTCGCTGGCGCACGCGGGTGCGACCATTCCGATCGGCGAGGACAGGTCCGTCAGCGTGGGTTTTGGCGCACGTGGCAGTTACACCAGTGCCAAGGACGGCGCGCCGGACGGGAGTTCGCGCTCGAACGATTTCAACCTGGACAGTGCGCGCCTGTTCTTTGGCGCTTCGTTGAACAAGACCATCAAGGGCATGCTGAACACGGAATGGGACGGCGACCAGATCCGGGTACTCGATGCTGCCGCGCAGTTCGCATTTTCGCCGGAGCTGAACGTCTGGGCCGGTCGCCTCCTGTCGCCGAGCGACCGGGCCAACATGGCCGGCCCATATTATTCGCTCGGTGGCGGCTACTGGGCGGGCGTGGCGTCGCGCTACGGCTACAACGGCGGCATTTTCCGTGGCCGTGATGACGGCGTGGTGGTGTGGGGCAATGCGGCTGGGGGCAAGCTCGGATATTCCTTCGGCGCTTTCGAGGGCCATACCTTCGGCATCGGCAGCATGACGCAGAAGGAAGCCAAGGCCGCGGGCGTCAAGGCCGACGACAGCCTGATGTACGCAGGCCGCGTGCAATACGACTTCTGGGATGCGGAGCCGGGCTACTACGGCACCGGCAACTACCTGGGCAGCAAGGATATCCTGGCCATCGGCCTGGCAGGCCGCTACCAGAAGGATGGCGTGCTGACCGTCGCCAGGAACGGCGATTACAAGGCATGGAACCTGGACTTCCTGCTGGAGAAACGCATCGGGGCCGGTGCGGTGTCGGTGGAAGCGGCCTATTACGACTACAGCAATGGCGACGTCATCCTGGCGGAGCAGGGCAAGGCGTGGTCGACCGGCCTTGCTTACGTATTCAACCTGGCGCCAGGCCAGGGCAAGTTGCAGCCCTTCGTCCAATACCAGAAGTTCAAGCCCGATAACAATGTCGACGTCAAGCAGTCGGACGTCGGCATCAATTACATCATCGATGGCTACAACGCGCAGTTGAGCGCCAAGTATTCGAAGACCGAGACGGTCGCCGCCGCCGACCAGTCGAAGTTTGTCGTCGCGCTGCAAGTCCAATACTAAGCACCATCCTTTCACCATCAGAAGAGGGTAACCATTATGCAAACTCGCCGTCATTTCTTCGCTTCCATGACCCGCATTGCGGTGGCCGCCGCCATGTTGGGCGGCAGCTTCGCGGCCCACGCGGCCGACACCATCAAGGTCGGCATCCTGCACTCGCTGTCCGGCACCATGGCGATTTCCGAAACTTCGCTGAAGGACGTGGCCTTGATGGCCATCGACGAGATCAATGCCAAGGGCGGTGTGCTGGGCAAGAAGCTGGAGCCGGTGGTGGTCGATCCGGCGTCGAACTGGCCGCTGTTCGCCGAGAAGGCGCGCCAGTTGATCGCGAAGGATAAGGTGGCCGCAGTCTTCGGCTGCTGGACTTCGGTGTCGCGCAAGTCCGTGCTGCCGGTATTCAAGGAACTGAATGGCTTGCTGTTCTACCCGGTGCAATACGAAGGGGAAGAACTCGAGAAGAACGTGTTCTATACCGGCGCGGCGCCGAACCAGCAGGCGATTCCAGCCGTCGAATACCTGATGAGCAAGGAGGGCGGCGGCGCCAAGCGCTTCGTGTTGCTTGGCACGGACTATGTGTACCCGCGTACCACCAACAAGATCCTGCGCGCTTTCCTGAAGAGTAAAGGCGTGAAGGACAGCGATATCGAGGAAACCTACACGCCGTTCGGCCATTCGGACTACCAGACCATCGTCGCCAATATCAAGAAGTTCTCGGCCGGCGGCAAGACCGCCGTGATCTCCACCATCAACGGCGACTCCAACGTGCCCTTCTACAAGGAGCTGGGCAATGCCGGCCTGAAGTCGACGCAGGTGCCGGTCGTCGCCTTCTCGGTGGGTGAAGAGGAACTGCGAGGTGTGGATGCCAAGCCGCTGGTAGGCCACCTGGCAGCCTGGAATTACTTCGAGTCGGTGAAAAATCCGGTGAACGAGGCGTTCATCAAGAAATGGAAGGCCTATGCCGTGGCGAAGAAGCTGCCGAATGCCGCGACGGCGGTCACCAACGATCCGATGGAGGCAACCTATGTCGGCATCAACATGTGGGCGCAGGCTGTCGAGAAGGCCAAGTCCACCGACACCGACAAGGTGATCGCGGCAATGGGGGGCCAGTCCTTCAAGGCGCCGTCCGGCTTCACCCTGACCATGGACCCGAGCAACCACCACCTGCACAAGCCGGTGATGATCGGCGAAATCAAGGCTGACGGCCAGTTCAGCGTCGTATGGAAGACCAAGGAACCGATCCGCGCACAGCCCTGGAGCCCGTTCATTCCGGGTAACGAAGGCAAGCAAAAGATGTAAGCCGTACGCCGGCGGCGGGCGTGCCGCCCGCCGGCCTTGATTTTCGGAGACTTCCCCATGATGTATTCCGCTGTGCGCCGGCTGCTGGCCGGCATGGCCCTTTGCCTGCTGGCCGGCGCCGCGCAGGCGGCCATCGCGCCAGCCCTGCTGCAGGCGCTGGCCGGCGACGACCCAGACGCCAGGGTGGCCGCGGTCGCCGCCATCGGTGCGCTCGGCACGCCGGAGGCGGCGGCCGTGCTGCGCGACTTGAAGGACGACGCCTTGTACCTGACGCCTGACGGGCAAGTCGCAAGCGTCGCACCGCCGTCGCCAGCGCCCGAGGGTGCGGCTGCGATTGTCGTCAACAACCGCCTGCGCGCTGCCATCGAAGCAGCCTTGTCAGGCATGGATTTGCTGGCGCCGGAGCCGGCGCAACGCCTGGCGGCCGCGCGCGCCCTGGTGGGCCAGGAATTGAGCCCCGGCCAGCTGGCACTGGCACAGCGCGCATTGAAGGCCGAGCAGGATGCGCAGGTGCGACCTGCGCTGCAACTGCTGCTGGCGCTCGCCAGCTTGCAATCGCCGCAGGCAGGCGAGCGTGCCGCTGCCGCACGGCAGGTGGGCGAGTTGGGCGGCAGTGCGCAGCGCCTGGCGCTGCAGGCCATGCTGGAGCAGGCTTCCGGCGAAGCCGATGCGGCCGTCCGCTTGGCGGTTACGGAGGCATTGAGGGCCATCGATGCCAGGCAAGCCCGCACGGAGCTGGTCGGCAACCTGTTCTATGGCGTGTCGCTGGCCAGCGTGCTGCTGCTGGCGGCACTCGGCCTGGCCATCACCTTCGGCCTGATGGGCATCATCAATATGGCGCACGGCGAACTACTGATGATCGGCGCCTATACGACCTATCTGGTGCAGGCGCTGTTCCGCCATTACCTGCCGCAGGCGCTGGACTTGTACCTGCTGGCGGCGCTGCCTGCCGCTTTCGCCGTGGCGGCGCTGGTGGGCATGGCGCTGGAGCGCACGGTAATCCGCTGGCTGTACGGGCGACCGCTGGAAACCTTGCTGGCGACCTGGGGCATCAGCCTGGTGCTGATGCAGGCGGTGCGCACCCTGTTCGGCGCGCAGAATGTGGAGGTGGCCAATCCGGCCTGGATGTCGGGCGGCGTGACGGTGCTCGGATCGCTGGTGCTGCCCTACAACCGCATTGCCATCATCGTCTTTGCCGTGCTGGTGACGGCCGGCGTCTGGCTGCTGCTGAACGGCACGCGGCTTGGCCTGTTCGTGCGCGCCGTCATGCAGAACCGGCGCATGGCCGGCTGCGTCGGCGTGCCGACCGGCCGCATCGACATGCTCACTTTCGGTCTCGGCTCCGGCATTGCGGGGCTGGGCGGGGTGGCGCTGTCGCAGCTGGGCAATGTTGGCCCGGACCTCGGGCAATCCTACATCATCGACTCGTTCATGGTGGTGGTACTGGGCGGAGTCGGCCAACTGGCCGGTACCGTGATCGCTGCCCTGGGACTTGGTGAAGCCAACAAGTTGCTGGAGCCGTTGGCAGGCGCCGTGCTGGCCAAGATCGCCATCCTCGCCTTCATCATCATCTTCATCCAGCGCCGGCCGCAAGGACTGTTTGCTGTCAAAGGCAGGAGTGTCGAATGAGTAAACTGTTTTCCCGTCGAACCTGGTTTGCAGTGGCGGGCCTGGCGCTGCTGGCGGCCTTGCTGCCGGCATGCAATCTCGCCTTCCCGCCTGGGCATGCGCTGCATGTGCCGGACTACCTGATCGGGTTGACCGGCAAGTTCATGTGCTATGCGCTGGCTGCGCTGGCGCTCGACCTGGTATGGGGCTACACCGGCATCCTTTCGCTGGGCCATGGCTTGTTCTTTGCGCTGGGCGGCTATGCCCACGGCATGTACCTGATGCGGGCGATCGGTCGCGACGGCGTCTACCAGAGCGCGCTGCCCGACTTCATGGTCTTCCTGGACTGGAAGGAATTTCCCTGGTACTGGGCCATGACGGACAGCTTCTGGTACTGCATGGCGCTGGTGGTCCTGGTGCCGGGCGCGCTGGCCTTCGTGTTCGGCTATTTCGCCTTCCGTTCGCGCATCAAGGGCGTGTATTTCTCCATCATCACGCAAGCCCTGACGTATGCCTGCATGCTGCTGTTTTTCCGCAATGACACTGGCTTCGGCGGCAACAACGGCTTCACCGATTTCAAGCGCATTCTCGGCTACAGCATCACGGCGCCGGCCACCAAGGCAATGCTGTACCTGGCGACCCTGGCCTGCCTGGTGGGGGCGCTGCTGCTGTGCCGCTGGATCGTGACGTCGCGCCTGGGCCGCGTGCTGCAGGCGGTACGCGATTCGGAGGCGCGCCTGATGTTCATCGGCTACAACCCGCTGTGGTTCAAGCTCTTTGTCTGGACCCTGTCGGCCGTCCTGTGCGCGATTGCAGGTGCGCTGTATGTGCCTCAGGTGGGCATCATCAATCCGTCGGAAATGTCGCCGGCCAATTCGATCGAGATGGTGGTCTGGGTGGCCGTCGGCGGCCGCGGCACGCTGCTGGGCGCGATCCTCGGCGCGTTCACGGTGAATGGCTTGAAGAGCTGGTTTACCGCAGCCTTCCCGGACCTGTGGCTGTTTGCGCTGGGCCTGCTGTTCATCCTGGTCACGCTGCTGATGCAGAAAGGCCTGCTGGGCCTGCGCCTGCCGCAGCGTACCCAACGTGTACCTGAGCCGAAACAAGAACTGGAGGAAGCAGCATGAAGGTCGCGCAAGACACCGGGCTGGACACCAGCCATGGCGCCATCCTCTACCTGGAAGACGTGACGGTCGAATTCGACGGTTTCCGCGCCCTGAACAAGCTCAGTCTCGATATCTCGGTGGGTGAGCTGCGCTGCATCATCGGCCCCAATGGCGCCGGCAAGACCACGATGATGGACGTCATCACCGGCAAGACCCGGCCCAGTTCAGGCAGCGCCTGGTTCGGCCAGCGCCACGATCTGTCGGCGCTGACCGAATACCAGATCGCGCAAGCCGGCATCGGCCGTAAATTCCAGCGGCCGACGGTGTTCGAATCGCACACGGTGTTCGAAAACCTGGAGCTGGCCATGAAGATGGACAAGCGCGTGCGGCCCACGCTGTTCGCGCGCCTGAGCGGCGAACAGCGCGACAAGATCGCCGCCATCCTGCGCCAGATCCGCCTGGAAGGGCAGGCGCAGCGCCTGGCGGGCCTGCTTTCGCACGGCCAGAAGCAATGGCTTGAAATCGGCATGCTGCTGATCCAGGACCCGCAATTGATCCTGCTCGACGAACCGGTGGCCGGCATGTCCGACGCCGAGACGGCGCGTACCGCGGAATTGCTGAACGAATTGCGCGGCAAGCATTCCATCATGGTGGTGGAGCACGACATGGGCTTCGTGGCCGAGATCGCGCAGCGCGGCAAGGTGACGGTGCTGCACGAAGGCGCGGTGCTGGCGCAGGGCCGCATGGACGAAGTGCAGGCCGATGAACGGGTGATAGAAGTCTACTTGGGACGTTAGGACGAAGATGCTGCAAGCCGAAAACCTGAACCAGTACTATGGCTCTTCCCACACCTTGCGCGGCGTCTCGCTGCAATTGGCGCGCGGCCAGTGCCTGGCCTTGTTGGGCCGCAATGGCGTCGGCAAGACCACGCTGCTGAAATGCCTGATGGGCGTGCTGCCGGTGGCGGGCGGCACGGTGCGGCTTGCCGGGCGCGACATCACCCGCCTGCCGCCCCATGCGCGCGCGGCGGCCGGCATCGCCTACGTGCCGCAGGGGCGGGAAATCTTTGCGCGCCTGACGGTGGAGGAAAACCTGCGCATGGGCATGGCCACCCTGTCCGGCCGCGAAGCGGCGCGCATCAACGGCGAAGTCTACGAGCTGTTTCCCGTGCTGAAGGAGATGCTGCAGCGGCGTGGCGGCGACCTGTCCGGCGGCCAGCAGCAGCAACTGGCCATCGCCCGCGCCCTGCTGCAACGGCCGCAGGTGCTGATCCTGGATGAACCGACCGAGGGCATCCAGCCGTCCATCATCAAGGATATCGAACGCGTGATCCGCCTGCTGCGCCAGCGCGGCGACATGGCCATCCTCTTGTGCGAGCAGTACTTTGATTTCGCCCACGCGTTGGCCGACCATTTCGTCGTGCTGTCGCGCGGCGAGGTGGTGGCGGCCGGCAGCCAGGCGCAAATGGCGGGCGACGACGTCACCCGCCACCTGTCGGTCTAGACGACACGGCCAGCGCCGCGGCGGCGGTGCGCGTCTCCACGCCCAGTTTCGCGAATACGTGCTCCAGGTGCTTGTTCACGGTGCGCGGGCTGGTGCCCAGGATGTCGCCGATATCGCGGTTGGTCTTGCCCTTGCTGACCCAATTCAGGACCTCGGCTTCGCGCTGGGTCAGGTGGTGCTTCGCCATCAGGGACTGGACCAGGGCGTCATCCGCTTCCTCGCGCAGCACCACGCTCCACTGGACAGCCTCGTCCGCCTCGCCCAGCGTGAAAATCAGGCGCCGCGTCCCTTGCGCGATGACCAGCGGCGTTGCTTGCTCGCCGCTGGAGCGTGCCCGCACGGCGCGCTGCAGCCAGGGCGATACCTGGGGCGGCAGCGCGGACTTGGCATGGGCCGGGAAGTAGCTGTCCAGCCATTGCCGCGCCAGCGGCGTTTGCCAAATGATGCGTTCGTCCGGATCAATCGCCATCACGGCATGGCCAAAGGCATCGAGCGCGCTGCGGGCCTGGCTCACCAGGCGGGCATTCTGCGTGTGGGTGCGGATGCGCGCCAGCATTTCGTTCTGGCGCACCGGCTTGGTCACATAGTCGCTGCCGCCGGCCTGGAACGCCGCCACCACATGTTCGCTTTCCGTCAGCCCTGTCATGAAAATGACCGGGATGGCGCGGGTTTGCAGGTCCGCTTTCAAGCGGCGGCAGACTTCGAAGCCGTCCATGCCGGGCATGACGGCATCCAGCAGCACGACGTCGGGCACCAGCGCGTGGGCCTGTTCCAGTGCGGTGGCGCCATTGTTGGCAACCACCACGGAGTAGCCCGATTCATCCAGCGCGTCGTGCAGCACGGCCAGGTTTTCGGGCATGTCGTCAACCACCAGCACCAATTGGCCTGGCGGACGCTCAATCGTTTGTTGCATGGGATGCTCCCTGTTCGAGTAGCCGCGCCATCGCTTCCAGTTCGAAGCGCTGCGCGTGGGCTCGCATGATGTCGACGAAATGCAGGTACGGTTCGCCGAGCGCGGCGATGACGTCCAGCTGTTGCTTGATGCCGCGCATATAACCGGCCTTCACCTGGGCGCGCAAGGGGGCGAGCTGGGCGGGCGGGGGCAGCTGCGGCTGTCCGGTCGGCTGGGCGCCGGCCAGGGGCGCCGCCGGCGCCGTCCACGCGAGCCGCAGGCGGCGCCCGATCCAGTCCAGCAGTTCGGCCAGTTGCACCGGCTTGGTAAAGAAATCGTCGGCGCCGATGCCGGCAGGGTTGGGCAGGCCCTTGTCATAGGCATTGGCCGAAACGATGCCGATCGGCACGGTACAGCCGTGTTCGGTGCGCAGCAGGTGGCTGGCTTCCCAGCCGTCCATGCCCGGCATGGCCAGGTCCATCAGGATCAGGTCCGGCGCGAAGCCGGCATGACATTGCAGGCACTCCTGGCCGGAAGCGGCCTGGCCGACGATGAAGCCGAGCGGCGACAGGATTTCGGCCAGCAGCTCGCGGTCGTTGCGGTCGTTGTCGACCACCAGGATGCGGCGGCGGGCGCCGGCATAGCCGCTGCGCTGGCGCGGGACGGCATCGGGTTCCGGCGCCTCGGCATGCAGGCGTGGCAGCAGCAGGCGCACGCCGAACGCGCTGCCGGCGCCTGGCGTACTGCGCACCGTCAACTCGCCGCCCATCAGCTCTGTCAGCAGTTTGCTGATGGGCAGGCCGAGGCCGGTGCCGCCGCAGTTGGCGGCATCGCCGGCGCTGCCGCGCGCGAAAGGCTCGAAGATGCGTTCCAGTTCGTGCTCCAGGATGCCCGGCCCGCTGTCCTCCACCTCGAAGTGCGCCATGTCGCGCTGGTAGCGCAGGCGGAAAACAATGCCGCCCTGGCTGGTGAACTTGACGGCGTTGCCGAGGATATTGATCAGGATCTGGCCGAGCCGCTTGCGGTCGGCCCGCACCACGGCCGGCAGGCTGCCTTGCACCTCGTAGCGGAACGCCAGTCCCTTGCTGGCGGCCTGTTGTTCGAACATCTGCACCAGCTGCGCGATGAAGGTGGCGAATTCCAGCGGGCGCAAGTCGACGCTCAGACGGCCGCCCTCGATGCGGGCGATGTCGAGCGTGCCTTCGATCAGGGACAGCAGGTGCTCGCCGCTGCCCCGGATGACGCGGATGGCTTGCTGCCGGTGCGGCGGCATGGCCGGGTCGTTCTCCAGCAATTGCGCATAGCCGAGGATGCTGTTGAGCGGGGTGCGGATCTCATGGCTGATGCCGGCGATGTAGCGGCTCTTGGCCTGGTTGGCCTGGTCGGCCAGCTTCCTGGCTTGTTGCGCCTCTTCCTGCGCCACGCGGCGGCCCTCGCGGTTCAGCACCAGCCACCACGCCACGATGGCGCTGACCAGCAGCAGCGCGCCGAAGATCTTGAGGAAGGCCAGGCGCAACGGCGGCAGCAGTTGCGCCTGGCCGGCCTGCGCCAGGGCCGCCGCCTCATGCAGGTACAGCAGTCCCAATAAGCCCGTGAGGAAGAGCAGGGTCAATGTCAGCAGCAGCAGGTAGTAGCCCAGTCCGCTGACCAGGTAAGGCCAGGCCGATTTGGGCAGCAGCCAGCGCATGGCGGCTTGCCATTGGACCGACAGGCGCGCATGGGGCTTGCATGCATCGTCGCAGCGCGCGTCGAGGCAGCAGCAGAGCGAGCAGATCGGTCCCTGGTAGGCCGGGCAATGCGCCATGTCCTCTGCTTCGTAGGATTTTTCGCAAATGCTGCAGGTATTGCTGTGCGCCGCGGCTGGCGGGCGCGCGATGTAGTAGCGGCCGTCCGTGAGGTAGGCAATGGCCGGCGCGGCGGCGAAGGCCGTGGCGAGGGCGATGAAGGCTGAAAAGGCCTGGGCCGTCGCGCCGAACAGGCCAGTGAAGGCAGCCACCGAGAGCAGCGAAGCCAGCAGCATCGCGCCCACGCCAACCGGGTTGATATCGTACAGGTAGGCGCGGCGGAATTCGATGCCTGCCGGGCTCAGCCCCAGCGGCTTGTTGATGACCAGGTCGGCCACCACGGCGGCGATCCAGGCGATGGCGATATTGGAGAAGAGGCCGAGCACCTGGTCCAAGGCCTGGAACACGTTCAGTTCCATCAGCAGCACGGCGATCAGGGCGTTGAAGCAGGCCCACACCACGCGCCCCGGATGGCTGTGGGTCAGGCGGGCAAAGAAATTCGACCAGGCCAGCGAGCCGGCATAGGCATTGGTCATATTGATCTTGATCTGCGACACCACGACAAACACCACGGTGGCGAGCAGCGCCAGGCCCGGGCCGGCACCGACCAGGTTGAACCCGGCCAGGTACATGTGGGTCGGGTTGACCGCCTGGGCCAGGCTGGCGCCGCCCTGCAGTACGAGCAGGGCGAGCAGGGCGCCGGCCAGCATTTTCAGTGCGCCGACCACCGCCCAGCCCGGTCCCGCGGCCAGCACGCCAAGGTGCCAGCGCAGGCGTTTCTTTCCCGGCGGTGGCATGAAGCGCAGGAAATCGACCTGTTCGCCAATCTGCGGGATCAGGGCCACGCCGACGGCGGTAGCGGCGCCAAAGGCCAGGGTGTTGAAATGGGCGTTGGCGGGGTTGGTGCCGGCGAACTGCAGCAATTGGCCGGGCAGTTCGGGGCGCTTGAACGCAATGGCGATGAAGGGCAATGCCATCAGCAGCAGCCAGAGCGGCTGGCTCACCATCTGGATGCGGCTGATCAGGGTGACGCCGTGCGTCACCAGGGGCACCACCGCCAGCGCGCTGGCCAGGTAGCCGAGCCACAAGGGCAGGCCGAAATACAGTTCCAGCGCGTAGGCCATGATGGCCGCTTCCAGCGCAAACAGGATGAAGGTGAAGGAAGCGTAGATGAAGGAGGAAATGGTGGACCCGATATAGCCGAAGCCGGCGCCGCGGGTCAGCAAGTCCATGTCCACGCCATGGCGTGCCGCGTAATAGCTGATGGGCAGGCCGGTCAGGAAAATGATCAGGCTGACCGCCAGGATGGCCCAGAATGCATTGACGAAGCCGTAGTGCACGGCCAGCGTGCCGCCGATCGCTTCCAGCACCAGGAAAGCAATCGCACCAAACGCGGTATTGGCGACGCGGAAGATGGACCATTTGCGGAAGGCGCGCGGCGTGTAGCGCAGCGCGTAATCTTCAATGGTTTCATTGGCGACCCAGGTGTTGTAGTCGCGCCGGATCTTGACGATGCGCTGAACCGTTTTGGTGCGTGGGCTTTCTGAATTTGGTGCGGAGCTGTTCATGGTGCGCGTTGTTCTAGCGGGCTCCTGAATTAATGCAATTACTATGCCCATGCGAGCGCTGCGCCGGGCCAGGCGCGGCCGGTACGCCGGGGCCGGCACCGATCAGCTGGCGGCTGGCTTACTCTTTTTGCGGCGAAGAGAGGGGGACCGCCATGCGCACCGTGGTGCCTTCACCTGGCGCGGATTCGATGGCGATGCGGCCGCCCATGACGCCGGTGACGATGTTGTAGACGATGTTCATGCCGAGGCCGGTGCCGCCGTTGCCCATCTTGGTGGTGAAGAAGGGATCGAACACGTGGCGCTGGATTTCCTCCGTCATCCCGACGCCATCGTCGCGGAACACGATTTCGATCTGGCCCTGGTCGGCCGCGCGGGCGAAGATGCACAGTGTGCCGCTGTGGCGGCCTTCGAAGGCATGCATCAGGGCGTTGTTGATCAGGTTGTTGAACACCTGGTACATGCTTCCCGGGTAGGAGTCCAGTTCCAGCTCGGGCGGCACGTCGACCTCCATCTGGATCGCACTGCGGCGCAGGCGCGGCGTATAGGTGGCGGCCGTGTCGAGCGCCACTGCCTGCAGGCGGAACCGGCGGCGCTGGTCATTGGTCTGGTCGACCGCGATCTGCTTGAAGGAGGCGATCAGGGCGGCGGCCTTTTCCAGCGAACTGGAAATCAACCCGCATGCCATCTGCACTTCGCCGAGATGGTGGGTCAGGGTCGAGCGGCGGATTGCGCCCTCGGCCACCGTTTGCTTGAACTCCTGCACCCGGTCGTCGAGCGCGGTGGAAGCCAGCAGGCTGTTGCCGATCGGGGTATTCAATTCGTGCGCAATGCCTGCCACCAGCGAGCCGAGCGACGCCATTTTCTCCGACGCGATCAAGTCATGCTGGGTGCGTTGCAAGGTTTCCAGGGCATGCGACAAGTCCCGGTTAGCCTGTTCCAGCTCCGCCGAGCGTTCGCGCACGCGGGTTTCCAGCGCGTCGTTCAATTCCCGCAATTGCTGTTTGGCGTTCATTTCCTGTGTGAGGTCGAGCAGGGCCCAGATGATGGCATGCCGGCCGTCGAGCAGCAGCGAAGACGACCAGATCGCCACCTGGCCCGGCCGCTCGCCGGGCAGCACCACTTCGGCCATTTCGCCCTGGACCACGCCATACAGGCGGAACTTGTTCCAGATCCGCAGCCGCTCATCGGGCGACGCCCAGAATGTCACTTCATCTGAGCGCTTGCCGATCAATTCGTGCAGGGGAATGCCGAAGGTGCGTACCAGCGCCTGGTTGGCGCCGACGATGCGGCCGTCCTGGTCGGATACCGACAGCGGCAATGGCGTCATGTCGAACAGGGTGCGGAAGCGTTCCTCCGATTCGCGCAGCCGGCGCTGCGATTCCTCCAGCTGGGCGATGCGCTCACGCAGCGCGGAACTCATCAGGTTAAGCGAATGGGTAACCACTTCCAGTTCGTCGCCGCCCCCTTCCGGCAACTGGCTGAACTTGCCCTCCGCCAATTGCTCCGAGTGGCGCGCCAGCGTCGCCAGGCGCACCCCGACGCCGCGCGTCATGGCGAAAAACAGCAGCAGGGCCAGCACGAAGCCGAGCAGGGCGATCATGCCGCCCTGGCGCAGCACGTCGTCGCGCGCGGCAACCAGGTCGGCGGTGGACAGGCCGAAGTGCAGCGTACCGACGCGGTTGTCCTTCAACAGCAGCGGCGTCTGGGCATGCAGCAGATTGCCTTCCACGGCAGTGCGCACACCGCCCAGTTGGTCGGGGCGCAGCGATTCGGGCAGAAAGACCGGGCGCTCGCCCGCTTCGAGGATCGGTTCGCCGGCAGCATCCAGGATCACGATATAGCGCAGGAAACTGTCGCGTGGGTCCGACAGCATTTCCGACCAATAGGTGCGCAATTCGCCCAGGCGGCCGCTGCTGGCGTAGGGCGTCAGCGTCAAGTTCAGGTTGATGGCGTACTCGTGGGCGACCCGGTCGGCATTGCGGCTGACGGCGTTGGTCATCAGGCGCAAGCTGTTGGCGATCAATAGCGCTACCACCACAGCCAGCACGAATGCGCTCAACAGCATGAATTTCGCGCGCAGCGAAAGTTTCAAGGCGCTCCCTCCGGATGAAAAGTCCATTGTATCGCTTCATCCGTAAAAGTTGCCGAAACTTAAAAAAAACGCCGCCCGGCTGTTGCGGGGCGGCGTTGGCGCGTAGCAGGCGCAGTGAAATCGTGCGGCTTCTTAAGGCAGGGTCAGGATGACCTTGACGCTGTCGTCGACAGCCGACTTGTCGATGTAGCCGATGGCTTTCGGGTCTTCCGCCACGGCCTTCTTGACCTCGGCATTGGACTTGAATTCCTTCGGCGGCGTAGCCTTGCCGGTAAACACCAGCTTGGACCAGATGGCCTTCACCTGGGCCGGATCCTTGTCCGCGACTTTCTGGTAAAAGTCGGCGCGGATCTTGGAGCCTTCGGCCTGGTCGATCGGCGTGAACATGGCCGATTTGCCGAGGAAGAATTGGGATGCCTGCTCCGAGAACATGCGCGATGCCGGATTGTCCTTGTTGACGATCACGACGATCTCGGCCGATGCGGGCAGGGCGGCGATGGCGAAGGTGGAGGCGAGGAGGGCGCTCAGGATTTTTTTCATGTGCGCCTCCTTAGAACACGTAGTCGATGCCGATGGCATAGACGTTTACGCTTTTGGTGTAAGTCGGCACGCCGGAAGGCAGGATCAGGGAACCGCCCTTCACCTTCGGCTGGACGTGGTCGATCTGCACCTTCAAGGCCAGCGACTTGGCGAAGTCCCAGCGCATGCCGACCAGGTCGGTCTTCTGCTCGGTCGAGACCAGCAGGCCGCGGATGGCGCCCAGGGTCGGTGCCAGCGGATGCGCGGCCGGCACGGTCGGCACGGTCACGGAAGAACCGGCGCCCTTGTAATAGGCGTGGGTGTAGTAAGGCAGCACTTTGCCGAAACGGTAGCCGGCCATCACATAGCCGGAATTGGTTTCGGGGATGTACACCGGCTCGTGGGCGCGGCGCTGGGCGTACTCGGCTTGCAGCACGATGTTCTTGTAATCCATCGTCAAGCCGATTTCGGTAAAGCTCATGCGCTTGCCGCCGCGCAAGGTCAGGTCGTTGGCCAGCTGCACCATGGCCGGGATGCCGGTGCGGGTCAGGCCATCGGTCACGGCATTGATCGGCGCCAGGTTGTTGACTTCGATCTTGGCGCGGGCATGCGCCACGCGGGCGGTGAATGGGCCGTATTCGGCGGTCACGGCAGCGCCGAAGACCGGCGACTGGTGCTTGGCCACGGAACCGCCGCCGGTCGGCACGTACAGCTTGCCGCGGCTCACGCCGCCGAAGCCCTGGACCGTGACGTTGGTGTTGCCAAACGCGTGCTGCCAGTTGACGTCGGCACCGTCCACGTTCTCGATCGGCGCCTGGCCGTACATCTCGATCGGCGGGCGCATCATGGTGTTGGCATAGCCCACGTTCTGGTAGTCCGAGATCAGGAAGGCGGGCAAGACCACGCGGCCCAGGCGGACATTGGTTTCGTCGTTCAGCTTGTACTTCAGGAAGCCCCAGGTCAGGTCGGTGGTGAATTGCGGGCTGGTGTTCTTGCGGGTCAGTACCTGCACGGTGGCCGACAGGCGGTCATTGAAGGTATAGGTCGCCTGCAGGCCCAGGTTGCTGTCCAGGCCGATGCGCGGCGAGTCGCCGGTGCCCGAAGCCTGGTTGTAGCGGGCGAACTTGGCATCGTCGCTGTCGGTCTGGGCTACGCCCAGGGTGCCGAAGCCGCTGATGCTCAGGTTGCCGTCGCCCAGGGTGCCAGCCTGGGCCAGCATGCTGGTCGCGGCCAGCACGGTAGCGGTGAGAAGCTGTTTCTTCATGAAAGTGATCCGATTTGAATGTTGTTCTATTGTTAGTGCGTCGCACCAATTTAGTGCCATTTTTTAATGGCTGTTGCTTACGATAATTGAATTCGGCACCAAGATGTATCGTTGATGCACGAAATAGAGAACTGGTTCTAGAAACTGTGGGTTTTTTGCGTGCGATTCTTGGCTTTATTGCACCGCGCCAGATCCGTCCGGTGCGTTTAAAATAACGACTTCACTCCACATCAAAATTGAGAAAAACACCATGGCCGTCAATTCCCCCATCCCTGTCGCCGCCGATCTGAAGCCGGTTGCCGGTATCGAGCTTGGCTTTGCCGAAGCCGGTATCAAGAAGCCGGGCCGCAAGGACGTCCTGGTCCTGAAGCTGGCCGATGGCGCCTCCGTGTCCGGCGTGTTCACGCTGAACCGCTTTTGTGCCGCACCGGTGCAGATTTCGAAGGAAAACCTGGCGACCGTGAAGCAGGGCGGCAAGCCGATCCGCGCCCTGATGGTCAACACCGGCAATGCCAACGCCGGCACCGGCGAAGCGGGCCTGGCCAACGCGCGCGCGACTTGCGCCGCGCTGGCGCAGGAACTGGGATGCGATGCCCAGCAAATCCTGCCGTTCTCCACCGGTGTGATCCTGGAACCGCTGCCAGTGGAAAAGATCGTGGCCGGCCTGCCGAAAGCCGTGCAGAACCTCAAACAGGACAACTGGTTCCATGCAGCGGAAGCGATCATGACCACCGATACCCAGCCGAAGGCGGGTTCGCGCACCGTCGATATCGCCGGCCACAAGGTCACCATGACCGGCATCTCGAAAGGCGCCGGCATGATCAAGCCGAACATGGCCACCATGCTGGGTTACCTGGCCTTCGACGCCAAGGTGGCGCAGCCGGTGCTGGACGTGCTGGTCAAGGAAGCGGCCGACAAGTCCTTCAATTGCATCACCATCGATGGCGACACCTCGACCAACGATTCCTTCATCCTGATGGCGACCGGCGCCGGCAGCCTGGTGGTCGATTCGGTCGATTCGCCTGAATACAAGGCACTGGCCGCCGCCGTCACCGAATTGTCGGTGTTCCTGGCGCAGGCCATCGTGCGCGACGGCGAGGGCGCGACCAAGTTCATGACCATCACCGTGGAAGATGGCGCCAGCGTGGAAGAATGCCGCAAGATCGCTTACTCGATCGGCCACTCGCCGCTGGTCAAAACCGCCTTCTTCGCTTCCGATCCGAACCTGGGCCGCATCCTGGCGGCCATCGGCTACGCCGGCGTGGATGACCTGGACGTCAGCAAGATCAACCTTTACCTGGACGATGTGTGGGTCGCCAAGGACGGCGGCCGCAATCCGGACTACAAGGAAGAGGATGGCCAGCGCGTGATGAAGCAGAGCGAAATCACCGTGCGCGTGAAGCTGGCACGCGGCAATGCTTCCTCCACCGTCTATACCTGCGATTTGTCGCACGATTACGTGTCGATCAACGCCGACTACCGTTCCTGAGCCGATGTCGGCTCAACTCGACCAATTCCTGCGCCGCGCCGAGGCTTTGCTGGCGCGCGTGGAAGCGATCCTGCCTGCGGTGCCGGTTGCGCCCGACTGGCAGGCATCGACCGCATTCCGTTGGCGCAAGCGGCGCGATGGCGCGGGCTTCCTGCAGCCTGTGCCCCGTCCGGCGAAAATCGCCTTTGAGGACTTGCAATACATCGGCCGCCAGAAGGCGCAGATCGAGCAGAATACCCGCCAGTTCGTGGAGGGGAAACCGGCCAACAACGTGCTGCTCACCGGGGCGCGCGGCACCGGCAAGTCCTCGCTGATCAAGGCATGCCTGGCGGCGTTTGCCGACAATGGCTTGCGCCTGATCGAAGTCGACAAGGCCGACCTGCACGACCTGCCGGACATCATGGACCTGGTGGCGGGACGGCCCGAGCGCTTCGTGGTGTTTTGCGACGACCTGTCGTTCGAGGAAGGTGAGAGCGGTTACAAGGCGCTCAAGGTGGCGTTGGATGGCTCGGTATCGGCGGTGATCGACAATGTGCTGATCTATGCGACCTCCAACCGCCGCCACCTGATGCCGGAGCGCATGTCGGACAACGCTACGTACAAGCACGACGAGGATGGCGACCTGCATCCGGGCGAAACGGTGGAGGAGAAGATTTCGCTGTCCGAGCGTTTCGGCTTGTGGCTCTCCTTCTATCCCTTCAAGCAGGACGATTACCTGGGCATCGTGGCGCATTGGCTGGCGGCTTTCGGCTGCAGCGTGTCGCAGATCGCCGATGCGCGGACGGAAGCCTTGCAGTGGGCGCTGCAGCGCGGCTCGCGTTCCGGCCGCGTGGCCTGGCAGTTTGCGCGCGATTATGCGGGGAGGCTGCAATGAGCGCCGCGCAGCGGCCGATCGATGTCGCGGTCGGTATCCTGATGAAGGCCAATGGCGACGTGCTCCTGGGGCAGCGGCCGGAGGGCAAGCCTTACGCCGGCTATTGGGAATTCCCAGGCGGGAAAGTCGATCCGGGCGAAACCATCCTGGAGGCGCTCAAGCGCGAGTTTGTCGAAGAACTGGGGATCCAGATCACCAGCGCCGAGGAGTGGTGCGGCGTGGAGCACGTCTATCCGCACGCCCACGTGCGCTTGCACTTCTTTATCAGCCGCGAGTGGACCGGGGAGCCGCAAAGCCTCGAGGGACAAGCGTTTGCCTGGCAAGGGACGGTGGGGGTGGAGCCTTTGCTGCCGGCCACCATCCCGTTGCTGGAGTGGCTGGATCGGGTGCGTTACTGAAAACCGGTAAACCGGTGTCAGGCCCAAGGGCCTGACACCATTGGGGGTCTGACCCTTCGGGTCTGACCCCGGTTTACCGGTTCTCGCCAGCCAGCCGCGAAGAATGCGACGCCACCATCACCCAACGCCCATCCTGCCACACCCAGGTCCTGGTAAACCGGAAGCTGCCGCTGAACGGCCCGGTTTCCCCCACGCCCGACTGCACGCTCTTGCCGGTGACAATCGCCGTATCCCCGTAAAACCGGATTTCCGACTCCTGGTTGCTGATGCCCGTATTACGCCGCGTGCCGGTCGCCAGCTGCGCCAGGTAATCCGCCTTGTACTGCACCTTGCCATCCGAATGCGTCAACATCCAGCGCTCGGCCAGCAGCGGTTCCAGCGCCTTCGCATCGCCATTCACGCGGAAATGGTTCCACTGCATATCGGCCAGCTGCAGCGCCTCCTCGCGCGGCCCCGCCTGCGCCACGGTGGCGGCGGCGGCCAGTGCCGCGCCGGCGAACAGGCGCTTCACTGCTTGTCCTCGTCCAGCGGATCGGTCGGCGCGGAGCCAGGGATGGTGTACTTTTCCTCGGCCCAGGCGCCAAGGTCGATCATCTTGCAGCGCTCGCTGCAGAAAGGGCGGTATTTATTGGCTTCCGTCCACTCTACCTTGGCATGGCAGGTGGGGCATTCAACGACAGTCGGCATGGTGCTTAGAAATTACAGAGGGTAAGCTCGAATGGTA
The DNA here is from genome assembly GCA_946482335.1 of uncultured Duganella sp. The sequence continues at coordinate 21,843 of CAMLRG010000029.1, forward strand.
CATCTTCTTCCAGCGGCTTGGGTTTCAGGTCGCCGCCCTGGGAAGTGAAGCGCACCCACAGCATGTACTTATTGGCCGAAATCTCCGGAATCGCCCCCAAAGATTCGTCGACCGACAGGCGCAGCATCTGGTAGACCTTGCCTTGCAGCATTTGCTGATAACTGCCGGCATTGGCAATCATCTTCACCGGCGCGCCCGAGTCGCGCAGCAGGCGCAGTACCAGGGCCAGGGCATCGAACAGCGGCACCAGCGGATTGAACCAGTTGGCGATATCGTTGAAGCGCTTTTCGGCCGGCTGCTTTTGCCAGGCATAGTAGGAAGGCAGGTCGAATTCGCAAGCCCCGCCCGGGATGATGGTGCGGCCACGGATGCTCATCAGCCACTCATTGTCGCGCACGTTCTGGCCGGTCTTGCCCTGTGCCGCGACCAGGGCGCTCGACACACTGTCGAGTTCAGCGAGGATGGCGTCCAGCATCTCCGTCTGGACATTCGGGTTGGACCGGTAGCCCAGCAGGCTCTGGCGCTGGCGCTCCAGCTCCTGCAGCAAATCGGACTTCAGGTCGGCGCGCCCGGCCACTTCGAGCATGTCGAAGATGGTCGCCAGCGCCACGTGATGCTGCATCGGGTGTTCCTGATGCACGAAGAACTTGAACTTCTCGTATAGATCCTCCAGGCGCAACAGGGTGCGGATGCGCTCATTGAAAGGATATTCGTAAACGATCAAAGCATCCCTCGTGTGGAAGACCGATTAATAATCACGTGATTCTGAACCATGCGAAGCAAAATTACAAATATTGCTGATAAAAACCATGCAAGCGGTCCACCTGCGGTGTCAAGGCCTCGATCCGGCCGCCATTGTCGATGACGTCGTCGGCCGCCGCCAGGCGCTCCAGGCGCGGCACCTGCGTCGCCATGATGGCCCGCACCTGGTCTTCCGCCAGGCCATTGCGCGCCATCACGCGCGCCACCTGGACTTCTTCCGGACAATCGACCACCAGTACACGGTTGACGCGCTGCTTCCAGGCGCCCGATTCGACCAGCAGGGGAATCGCCAGGATCACGTAGCTGCCGGTGGCATCGGCCGCCGCCGCCAGCGTGGCGTCGCGGATCATCGGATGCAGGATGGCTTCCAGGCGGCGCTTGGCCGCCGGTTCGCGGAAGACCAGGTCGCGCATCCGGGCGCGGTCCATGGCGCCGCGGCTATCGGCCATCTGGGCGCCGAATTCGGCCAGGATGTCGGGCATTGCCGCCCCGCCGGGGCCGGTCAGGCTGTGCGCAATCAGGTCGGTGTCGACGACGCTGGCGCCGCGGTCGGCGAACATATTGGCCACCAGGCTCTTGCCGCTGCCGATGCCGCCCGTCAGGCCGACCATGAAGCGCCGCGGCATGTCAGCCCGTGGCGCCGTAAATGAAGGCGGTGATTTGCTGGCCGCACAGCAGGGCCGCCAGGCCGGCGCCGGCCAGGTAAGGGCCGAACGGGATCTTGTGGTCGAAGCCCAGGCGCGAAGCGATCATGATGCCGATGCCGACCAGCGCGCCCACCACGGAGGACAGCAGGATGATCGCCGGCAGCATCTGCCAGCCCATCCAGGCGCCCAGGGCGGCCAGCAGCTTGAAGTCGCCGTAGCCCATGCCTTCCTTGCCGCGCACCAGCTTGAACACCCAGTACACGGTCCACAGCACCATATAGCCGGCCGCGGCGCCCAGCACGGCATCCTGCAGCGGCACGAACATGGCCTTGACGTTGACCAGCAGGCCAAGCCACAGCAGCGGATAGGTCAGGTCGTCCGGCAGCAGCTGGGTGTCGATGTCGATGAAGGTCATGGCGAGCAGCAGCCAGCCGAACACCAGGGCCGCCATGCCGGTCCAGCCGAAGCCGAAATGCCAGACCAGGCCCGCCGACAGCAGGGCAGTCAGCGCTTCAATGATCGGATAGCGGGCCGAAATCTTCGTCTTGCAGGCGCTTCATTTGCCGCCCAGGACCAGCCAGCTGATGACCGGGATATTCTCCAGCGCGGTGATCCGGTGGCCGCATTGCGGGCAGGCCGAACGCGGCACCAGCAGGTTGTAGCGCTCCGGGTGCGGCTCCGGCTCGTCGCGTTCGCAGGCGCACACACTGTCCACTTCGCGCTGCATCATGATGGGCAGGCGATGGATCACCACGTTCAGGAAACTGCCGACCAGCAAGCCCAGGATGCCGGCCACCACGGCGGCGGCCAGCGTTGCGGGGGGAGAGAACAACATCAGGGTTTCTTGCATTCTTGTTTTATACCACCGAACCGAGTTTAAAGATTGGCAGGTACATGGCGACCACCAAGCCGCCGATCACCACGCCGAGGATCACCATGATGGCCGGTTCCATCAGGGACGACAGCTGGGACACCGCCTCGTCCACTTCTTCCTCATAGAAGTCGGCCACCTTGCCCAGCATGGAATCGAGCGCACCGGATTCCTCGCCGATTGCCACCATCTGGGTCACCATACTGGGGAATACGTCCGCGTTCTGCATCGCCACCGTCAGGCTGGTACCGGTGCTCACTTCGGTCTGGATCTTCTTGGTCGCTTCCACGTACACATTGTTGCCCGATGCGCCGCCCACCGAATCGAGCGATTCGACCAGCGGCACGCCGGCGGCGAACATGGTGGCCAGGGTGCGGGTCCAGCGCGCCACCGTGGCCTTGCGGATCACGTCGCCGAACACGGGCAGCCTGAGCATGAGGCGGTCCATGGTCGCCTGCATCTTGACCGAACGCTTCCAGGACTGGAAGAAGAAGTAGATGGCGGCGAACAAGCCGCCAAAGATGATGTACCAATACTTGACGAAGTATTCCGACACCGTCATCACGAACACTGTCGGCGCCGGCAAGTCGGCGCCAAAGCTGGAGAACACTTCCTTGAAGGCCGGCACCACCCAGATCATGATCACGGCCGTCACGATGAAGGCCACCGCCAGCACCGCGATCGGGTAGGTCAGGGCCGACTTGATCTTGGCCTTGATGGCCAGGGTCTTTTCCTTGTAGATGGCAAGACGGGTCAGCAAGTCTTCCAGGATACCGGCTTGTTCGCCGGCCGCCACCAGATTGCAGAACAGCGGGTCGAAGTAGAGCGGGTACTTGCGGAAGGCCATGTTCAGGCTGGTACCGGTCTCGATATCGGCGCGCAAATCGAGGATCAGCTTGGACACGGAGGGATTGGCATGGCCCTTGCCGACGATGTCGAACGATTGCAGCAGCGGCACGCCTGCCTTCATCATGGTCGCCAGCTGGCGGGTGAACAGGGTAATGTCCTTGTCGGTGACTTTCTTGCCGGCGCGGTACACCTTCTTCTTGACCTTGGTCACCATGATGCCTTGGCGGCGCAGGGTCACATTGACGATCGCCTCGCCGCCGGCGCGCATTTCGCCGCGTACGGTCTTGCCGGTCTTATCCTTGCCTTCCCATGTGAATATCTGTTCTTTCAGGTTGCCCGCAGTAGCCATATCCGTCTTTCCTATTCGTTGGTGCAGCCCAGCACTTCTTCCAGGCTGGTCAAACCATTCTTTACCTTGACCAGGCCCGACTGGCGCAGCGATTTGACGCCTTCCGCCTCCGATTGTGCCGCGATTTGCATCGAGTTGCCGTGTGCCAGGATCAATGCTTCGATCGCGGGCGTGATCGGCATGATCTGGTAAATACCGACCCGGCCCTTGTAGCCTGAGCCGTTGCAGCGCTCACAGCCCACCGGGCCGTAAGGTTTCCATGTGCCATCCAGGTCGGATTCCTTGAAGCCGGCCTTGAGCAGCAGGTCGGCGGAAATGTCGACTGGCTGCTTGCAGGTGCACAGGCGGCGCGCCAGGCGCTGCGCCGTGATCAGGATGACCGAGGAGGCGATATTGAAGGGCGCCACGCCCATATTCATCAGGCGCGTCAGGGTCGACGGCGCGTCATTGGTGTGCAGGGTGGAGAACACCATGTGGCCGGTCTGCGCCGCCTTGATCGCAATGTCCGCCGTTTCCAGGTCGCGGATCTCGCCGACCATGATGATGTCCGGGTCCTGGCGCAGGAAGGCTTTCAGCGCCACCGGGAAGGTCAGGCCGGCCTTGTCGTTGACGTTCACCTGGTTGACACCCGGCAGGTTGATCTCGGCCGGGTCTTCGGCGGTCGAGATATTGATGCCCGGCTTGTTCAGGATATTCAGGCAGGTGTACAGCGACACCGTTTTGCCCGAACCGGTCGGTCCCGTCACCAGCACCATGCCGTAAGGGCGCTGGATGGCATCCAGCAGCAATTCCTTCTGGTCCGGGTCGTAGCCCAGCGAATCGATGCCCATCTGGGCCTGGGTGGCGTCCAGGATACGCATCACGGTTTTTTCGCCGAACAGGGTGGGCAGCGTCGACACGCGCAAGTCGATCGTCTTGGTGGCCGAGACGATCAGGCGCATGCGGCCATCCTGCGGCACGCGCTTTTCCGAAATGTCGAGCTTGGACAGCACCTTGATGCGCGACACCAGCTTGTCCTTGATGGTGGTGGGCGGCTGGGCGTGCTCGATTAGCACACCGTCCACGCGGAAGCGGATGCGGTAAAACTTTTCGAAGGGTTCGAAATGCAAGTCGGAAGCGCCCATATTGACCGCATCCATCAGCATCTTGTTCAGGAAACGCACGATCGGCGCGTCTTCCACCTCGGTGGCGGCATCGGCCTGGGCCTGGGTCGGCGCCGCTTCTTCTTCCTCGGCGAACTCGATGTCGCCCTCGTCGCCGGACATGTCGAGGATGGTCTGGGTCGAGCTCTTGGTCAGCGTTTCCAGCAGCTTGAGCAAGGCGTCGTGCGGCACGATCACCGGTTCCACCGACGACTCGGCCTGGAACTTGATCTGGTCCAGCGCCTGGGTATTGGTCGGGTCCGACAGCGCGACGGACATTTTGTTGCCGCGCTTGGCCAGCGGGATCACGCGCTGGCTGGCCATCAGGCGGCTGTCGATGGCCTTGGGCGGCAGCAGGTCGGGATTGATGGCGGCCAGGTCCAGCAGCGGATAGGCGAAGGTTTCGGCGCAGAAGACTGCCAGTTCGCGCGCATTGATGCCGCCGCTGGACAGCAGGACATCAATGAAGGCGGTTTTTTCGACCTGGGCCTTTTTCTGCAGTGCGTCCGCCTGCGGCGGCGTCAGGCGCCCCGCTTGCATCAGGGCCCGTGCCAATCCCGACATGGGGGTGCCGGTCGCCGGGTTGGGTTGGACTGCTGCCATAGGAGCGCACTATCAGTTTGATAATATAGAGTGAGTCTCCGGATGATGCCTGTAGGCATCATTTTTGTAAAGCGCCGCACCGTTCACTCTGGCAGGCGGGGCTCCGGGCGTCGTAATTTCACTACTTTGATGGCCTGGTCTTGTGCTTGCACCACTTCTACGATGCAATTGCCAGCCTTGACGGAGATGGGCGCATCGGGGATGTCCTGTAATACTTCCAGCAACATCCCGTTCAAGGTCTTGGGCCCATCCAGCGGAAAGTTTAAACCCAGACGCTTGTTGATGTCACGTAAAGCGGTGCTGCCTTCCAGCAGGCATTCGCCATGGCCATCCCAGGCGAAGCTGTCGGCCCGCGCCGCGCTGGGGGTGGAGGTGGTGAATTCACCGATCATTTCCTCGATGATGTCGTCCAGCGTCACCAGGCCTTGCACCTCGCCGTACTCATCGACCACGATGGCCAGCCGCTCCCGGTTCTCCTGGAAGTTCTGCAGGGCGGCGAAGGCGGGCGTGTCCTGCGGGATGAAGAAGGGTTCGGACAGGAGCTTGCGGAAGTGTTCGGCCGTCAGCTCGTCTTCTTCGTTCAGCAGGGCGATGGCCTTGCGCACATGGAGGATGCCGACGATCCGGTTGATCTCGCCATCGTAGACCGGCAATTTGTTGTGGAAGCAAGTGGTGAGCTGGGAGGTGATGTCCGGCACCGGCATCGACAGGTCGAGCGCTTCGACCTGGGCGCGCGGGGTCATGATGTCTTCCACTGAAATGGTGTCGAGGTCGAACAGGTTGAGCAGGATGCTCTTGTGTTTTTGCGGGATGAAGCTGCCGTTCTCCAGCAGCACCGAGCGCAATTCGTCCGGCGACAGCTTGCCTTCGTGGATCTGGCCGGTAGGCTTGATGCGGAACAGGCGCAACAGGGTGTTGACGAACAGGTGCACGAACCACAGCAGCGGCTTGGAGACCGACAGCAGCGGCCGCAGCACGAAGGAAGCGGGCAGCACGATCTGGTCGGCATAGCGCGCGCCCACGATCTTGGGCGAGATTTCGGCCAGCACGATGAGGATGAACACGACGATGACCGTGGACAGCAGGATCACGTGTTCGGCCAGCCCGAACTGGGTGATGGCGATGGCGGTGGCCAGGGCAATGGCCATGGCGTTGATCAGGGTGTTGGCCACCAGGACCAGGGACAGCAATTGTTCGGTACGTTCCAGCAGCCAGAGGGTGGCGATGGCGCGGCGGCTGCCGCGTTTGGCCTGGTGGCGCAGGCGGAAGCGGTTGGCCGCCATCAGGGCGGTTTCGGCCATGGCGAAGAAGGCCGAGGCAAGGATCAGGAAGGCGAGGGCGGCAAATTGCGCCCACAAGGGAACGGTATCCAAGGTCGTCAGGACGAGTCAGTAAGGGGGCGATTTTATCATGGCGTCCCCGCAGGCCACCGCGTGCGCTGACGCCGCGCCCAGCGCGCGGCGGCAGCGCGGCCTATAATGCTGGCCATGCGTGATGTGGATGCGATCCTGGGGCCGATGCGCCTCGCCATAACCCCGCCGCCGAAGCTGGCCGGCGTTGTGCGCTACTTCCATATCGAGCACGCCAGCCCCGGCGCCGTGCTGGTGCCGGCCACGCCCTGCCCGATGCTGACCTTCTTCATCCGCGGCGGCACGCGTTTCGTCGACGCCCAAGGCAGGGCGCAACGGCACACCGGTCCCTTCATCACCGGCCCGATGACGATCCCTACGCCGGCCGTCTGGGAGCACGGCACCACCTTCATCAGTGCGGTCATCGATGCGGGCAAATTCTGCCGCCTGTTCGATGTCCCGCCCGGCGAATTGCGTGACGCTGTCGTGCCGCTGGCTGATGCCGCGCCGGACTGGCAGGGCATCGAAGCGCTGGAAGGGCGGTTGCGCGCCGCGGACGGCAGCGCGCACTGGCTGACCCTGATGTCCGCCTGGCTGGAGCGCCGCCTTGCGGCGCGCGAAGACCGGCAGCGCCGCCAGCAGCCCTTCACCCTTCCACCGGCGCTGCTGGCTTTGCCCAACGACCGCATTGCGACGCACTTCGGCATCAGTGTGCGCCAGCTGGAGCGCCGCGTGATGGCCAGCTATGGCCAGAGCATCCGCGATGGCCGGCGCATGATGCGCTACGTCCGCGCGCTATCGGGCATGATGACCGCGCCGCTGCGCCACGGCGGCTTGACGCGGCTGGCGGTGGACAGCGGCTACCACGACCAGGCCCACATGGTGCGCGACTTCGTGCAGTACACCGGCATGGCCCCCAAGGCCCTGCTGCAAGCCGCGGCAGATGCCGAAGGCGCACTGCGCCTGCTGCACTATGACGACGCTTCGCGCGCCATCGTCACCCGCGTGGACTGAGCGCCGGCCGCTGTCGTATCCGTACAATCTTTTCCCCGCGCTGCCCCTTATCGTAGCGAAGTTAAGACAAGGGGAAGAATATGGAACTGGCAGCTACGCTGGAGCGCGATGGCTACGTGCTCACCTCGCTCGACGCACTGATGGAAACCGTCCGCACCAACAGCCTGTGGTACCTGAGCTTCGGCCTGGCTTGCTGTGCGGTGGAAATGATGGAAGCCGCGTCGGCGCGCTATGACATGGACCGCTTCGGCATGTGTCCGCGCCCTTCGCCGCGCCAGGCCGACCTGATGATCGTGGCCGGCACCCTCACCAACAAGATGGCGCGCGCCATGCGCAAGGTGTACGACCAGATGGCCGAACCGCGCTATGTGGTGTCGATGGGCTCCTGTGCCAACGGCGGCGGCTATTACCATTACTCGTATTCCGTGGTGCGCGGCTGCGACCGCATCGTGCCGGTCGACGTGTACGTGCCCGGCTGCCCACCCACGCCGGAAGCCTTGCTGTATGGCCTGATGCAGCTGCAGCAGAAAGCCCGGCGCGGCGAGCGCGCCGTCCTGCCGCGCGGCTAGCTGCCGCGGTAGGTCGAATACGACCAGGGCGAGACCACCAGCGGCACATGGTAGTTCTGGCCCGCGTCGGCGATGCCGAAAGCGATGGTCACCTGGTCGATAAAGCGCGGAGAGGGCAGGTCGACGCCTTGCGCGGCGAAATAGTCGCCCGCGCCGAACACCAGCTCATATTGGCCAGGGCGCATGGAATCGCCCTCGAGCAGCGGCGCGCCGCAGCGGCCATCGGCATTCGTCACATCTTCCTTGACCAGCGTGCGGCTGCCGCCGGCCAGCGCGTACAGCGCCACCCGTACCCCGGCGCCGGGGCGGCCGTTGGCGGTATCGAGGACGTGCGTGCTCAGCTTTCCCATTGTTGCTCCTGTTTAGACACAAGGTTGCAGATATTACATACGCCGGCCGGTGGGAATATGCGGCAGCTTCAATGCCGGTATATGAAAATTGCTATATTCAGGCGGCCTTTGGAGTTAGTGGCCGGATGCGCGGCTTAATCGCGGGCACGAGCTCGCGCTCGGCAACGCGTGCGTCATACTCGGATTGAAGGTTGAGCCAGAAGCGCGCTTCCATATTAAAGTACAACCCAAGCCGGATTGCCGTATCGACGGTGATGGGCCGTTTGCCGTTGACTATGTCGCTGATACGCGATGTCGGGACGTCGATATCGGCTGCCAGGCGCGCATTCGTTACGCCCATGGGACGCAGAAAGTCTTCGAGCAGAATTTCACCAGGATGGATTTCTTCCAATCTTTTGGCCATGGCTGCTGCTCCTTAATGATAGTCCACGATCTCGACGTCAAATGCGCTGTCGCCCTGCCATCGGAAGCATATGCGCCATTGATCGTTGATGCGGATGCTGTATTGGCCTTTTCGCTTGCCTTGCAACTGCTTCAGGTGATTCCCCGGCGGAATCCGCAGGCTCGGCAGTTGGCTGGCTGCGTGGATTTGCAGCAGCTTGCGCCGTGCCATGCGTTCGATTTCCCTGAAGCGCCGCACGGCATGGCTTTGGAAAAGCAACTCCGTGTCGCGGCAGGCAAATGAGCGGATCATCGGGACGGCCCTGTCTGTATCGCAGATTCCGTTTGGCGGATAACCCTTATATTAGCAGATCAATCCGGGGCGCGGCATGGCTGCGATATGATGGAATTTTCCAGGAGCGACAAGCATGCCGACCACCTCTGACTATCCGCGTGACCTCATTGGCTACGGCCGCACGCCACCCCACCCGCAATGGCCAGGCCAGGCCCGCGTGGCCCTGCAATTCGTGTTGAATTACGAAGAGGGCGGCGAGAATTGCGTGCTGCATGGCGACCCGGCCTCGGAAACCTTCCTGTCCGAGATTATCGGCGCGGCCGCCTTCCCGAACCGCCACATGAGCATGGAATCGATCTACGAGTACGGTTCGCGCGCCGGCCTGTGGCGCGTGCTGCGCATCTTTGAAGAGCGCAAGCTGCCGCTGACCATCTTCGGCGTGTCGATGGCCCTGCAGCGCCACCCGGAAGCCGTGGCCGCTTTCCAGGAGCTCGGCCACGAAATCGCTTGCCACGGCTTGCGCTGGATCAGCTACCAGAACATGGACGAGGCCACCGAGCGTGCCCATATGCAGGAAGCAGTACAGATCATCCGCGAGTTGACCGGCAGCGCGCCGCTGGGCTGGTACACCGGCCGCGATTCCCCGAATACGCGCCGGCTGGTGGTCGAACACGGCGGCTTCCGCTACGACGCCGACTATTACGGCGACGACTTGCCGTTCTGGCAGGAAGTGGCGCACACTGGCACCGACGGCAAGCCGGCCGTCACGCCGCAGCTGATCGTGCCGTACACCCTGGATACCAACGATATGCGCTTTGCCGCGATGCAAGGTTTTAACAGCGGCACCCAATTCTTCGATTACCTCAAGGATGCATTCGACGTACTCTATAAGGAAGGCGACCCGGCCGGCCTGAACCAGCCGAAAATGCTGTCGATCGGCTTGCATTGCCGCCTGATCGGCCGTCCGGCGCGCGCCGCGGCACTGGCGCGCTTCCTCGACTATGTGCAAAGCCATGACCAGGTGTGGATCACGCGCCGCATCGACATTGCCGAGCACTGGCACAAGCACCACCCATATATGCGAAAAGACTGATATTCAAAATCAGCATATTCGTATATGACTGGGATGCGGTAATGTTAGCCTTGCAAGCTGGGATACCTCCGAGGCCAAGATGTCAGAACCGATCCGTTTTTACTACCGTGGCGCCGTGCATGAAGTACGCGATGCCGCCCCGACGCAGACTGTGTTGCAGCACTTGCGCGAAGACTTGCATTGCACCGGTACCAAGGAAGGTTGCGCCGAAGGCGATTGCGGCGCCTGCACCGTCGTGCTGGGCAGCGTGGTGGACGGCAAGCTGGAGCTCAAAGCGGTCAATTCCTGTATCCAGCTCACCCCTACGCTGGACGGCAAGGCCCTGTTCACCGTGGAAGACTTGCAGCAGGCCGATGGCGCGCTGCACCCGGTGCAGCAGGCGCTGGTCGAGTGCCATGGTTCGCAATGCGGCTTCTGCACACCGGGTTTTGCCATGTCGCTGTGGGGCTTGTACCTGAAGAAGGAAGGCCAGTGCGCGTCGCGCAAGGAAATCGACGACTGCCTGTCGGGCAACCTGTGCCGCTGCACCGGCTACCGTCCCATTATCGACGCCGCGCAGCGGATGGCCGAGCTGCCGAAAGTCTCGTTCGACGCGGCGCGCGTGGCCGAACAGCTGGAAGCGCTGAAGCGCGACTCGCTGGCGGTCTACAGTGTCCATGGCCAGACTTTCCTGGCGCCGCGCACACTGGATGAGCTGATCCAGCTGCGCTCGGCCAACCCGGGCGCGGTGCTGCTGGCTGGTTCCACCGACGTCGGCCTGTGGGTGACGAAGCAGATGCGCGAACTGGGCGACATCATCTACCTCGGCCACGTCGACGCGCTGAAACATGTCCGCATGCAGGGCGGCGCCATCGAGATCGGCGCCGGCGTCTCGCTGGAAGATGCCTACAACGCGCTGTGCCGGCACTATCCCGATCAGTTGGGCGAACTGCGCCAGCGTTTTGCCTCGCTGCCGATCCGCAACGCCGGCACGCTGGGCGGCAACGTCGCCAACGGTTCGCCGATCGGCGATTCCATGCCCTGGCTGATCGCGCTCGGTGCGCAAGTGGTGCTGTGCGGCGCGGCCGGCGAGCGCGTGCTGGCGCTGGAAGACTTCTACCTCGACTACATGAAGAAGGATTTGCTGGCGGACGAATTCGTGATGGCGCTGCGGGTGCCGCTGCCGCGCGAGGATGTGCGCTTCCGTACTTACAAGCTGGCCAAGCGCTTCGACCAGGATATTTCAGCGGTCTGCGCGGCCTTCGCTTTGCGCATGGACCGCGACGTCATTGCCGAAGCGCGCATCGCTTTCGGCGGCATGGCTGCGACGCCGAAACGCGCCGCGCAGGCGGAAGCCGCGCTGAACGGCCGCGCCTGGAGCGAGGCGGCACTGGCCGACGCCATGGCGGCACTGGCACGCGACTATGCGCCATTGAGCGATATGCGCGCCAGCAGCGAATACCGGATGAAGACGGCGCAAAACCTGCTGCGCCGCTTCTGGCTTGAGACGCGCAGCGATGCGCCGCTGGCGGCCGATGCCGTCAACGCCTTCGCTGCCAGCGCGTAAAGGAGGCACCATGAACCATCCCGTCACTCCTGAACTGAAGGCCGCCACCTGGACCGGCGTCGGCATCCCGCGCACCCACGAATCGGCCGAGCTGCACGTGCTGGGCCAGGCAACTTATACCGACGATATCCCGGAAGTGCAGGGCACCCTGCATGCCGCACTCGGCCTGTCGTCCAAGGCGCATGCCCGCATTACTTCGCTGGATCTGGATGCGGTGCGCGCGGCACCCGGCGTGGTGGCGGTGTACACGGTATCCGACATTCCGGGCACCAACGACTGCGGGCCGATCATCCATGACGACCCGATCCTGGCCGATGGCCTGGTGCAGTACGTGGGCCAGCCGATCTTCATCGTGGTGGCCGATTCGCACACCAATGCGCGCCGCGCTGCCAAGCGCGGCGTGGTCGGCTACGAAGAGCTGCCGGCCATCCTGACGCCACAGCAAGCCAAGGCTGCGGCATCCTACGTCCTGCCGCCAATGAAGCTGCTGCGCGGTGACGCCCAAGCTGCGTTCGAAAGCGCGCCGCACACGGTCAAGGGCCAGTTGTACGTCGGGGGCCAGGAACAGTTCTACCTCGAAGGGCAGATTGCCTACGCCATTCCGAAGGAAGGCAAGGCCATGCTGGTGCAATGCTCGACCCAGCACCCGAGCGAGATGCAGCATGTAGTGGCGCATGCGCTGGGCCTGCACTCGCACCATGTGACGGTGGAATGCCGCCGCATGGGTGGCGGCTTCGGCGGCAAGGAATCGCAGTCGGCGCTATGGGCGGCGGCGGCGGCCATCGCTGCTGCGCGCACCGGCAAGCCGGTCAAGCTGCGTGCCGACCGCGATGACGACATGATGGTGACCGGCAAGCGCCACTGCTTCTACTACGAGTACGAAGTGGGCTACGACGGCGCTGGCCGCATCGTGGCGGCCAAGGTCGACATGACTTCGCGGGCGGGTTATTCGGCCGACCTGTCGGGCCCCGTTGCGACGCGTGCGGTCTGCCACTTCGACAATACTTACTATCTGTCGGATGTCGAGATCCACGCCGCCTGCGGCAAAACCAACACCCAGTCGAACACCGCCTTCCGCGGTTTCGGCGGCCCCCAGGGCGCGATCGCGATCGAGTATGTGATCGACGAGATTGCGCGCAACCTGGGGCAGGATCCGCTGGACATCCGCCGCCTGAATTTCTACGGCAAGACCGAGCGCAATGAAACGCCCTACGGCCAGGTGATCGTCGATAACGTGATCCACGAGCTGGTGGCGGAGCTGGAACAAAGCAGCGAATACCGGGCGCGCCGCGCGGCGGTGGCCGCCTACAACGCGGCCAGCCCGGTACTGAAGCGCGGCCTGGCCCTGACGCCGGTCAAGTTCGGCATTGCCTTCAACGTGACCCACCTGAACCAGGCCGGCGCGCTGGTGCACGTCTACGTTGACGGCTCGGTGCTGGTCAACCACGGTGGCACGGAGATGGGGCAGGGCATCAACACCAAAGTGCTGCAAGTCGTGGCCCACGAACTGGGCCTGGACCTGGAGCGCGTGCGCATCACGGCGACCGATACCAGCAAGGTGGCGAACACTTCGGCCACGGCGGCTTCCACCGGCGCGGACCTGAACGGCAAAGCAGCGCAAGATGCCGCGCGCCAGATCCGCGAACGGCTGGCGGCATTTGCCGCGAAGACCCTGGGCGGAGAAGCTGCCGACGTGCGCTTCTTCGCCAACGAAATCCACGTCAATGGCCAGAGCGTGCCGTTCGAGGCGCTGGTGCAGAAGGCTTACCTGGCGCGCGTGCAACTGTGGTCGGACGGTTACTATGCGACGCCGAACCTGCACTGGGATCCGAAGACCATGAGCGGGCATCCTTTCTCCTATTACGCCTACGGCGCCGCGGTGTCGGAAGTGGTGGTCGATACGCTGACCGGTGAATGGAAACTGCTGCGCGCCGATGCGCTGTACGATGCCGGACAGTCGCTCAATCCCGCCATCGATATCGGCCAGGTGGAAGGCGCATTCATCCAGGGCATGGGCTGGCTGACCACCGAACAGCTGTGGTGGAACGGCGCCGGCAAGCTGATGACGCACGCACCGTCCACGTACAAGATTCCCGGCATTTCCGATTGCCCGGAAGATTTCCGCGTCAAGCTGTTCCAGAACCGCAATGTGGAAGATTCGATCCATCGCTCCAAGGCGGTGGGCGAGCCGCCGCTGCTGCTGCCGTTCTCGGTCTTCTTCGCGATCCGCGATGCGATTTCAGCGGTCGGCGGCCATCGCGTCAATCCACCGCTGAACGCCCCGGCGACCAGCGAAGAGATCCTGCGCGCCATTGCTGCTGTGGAAGCGGCGGTCGAAGCGGCAGGCTGACATGGCTGACTGGTTGACGCCAGCCGGGGAACCGGCGGTACTCGTCACGGTCGCGCGCGCCGAAGGTTCGGTGCCGCGCGAGGCGGGGACGCACATGCTGGTCACGGCCAGCGGCCAGTTCGACACCATCGGCGGCGGCCACCTGGAGCACAAGGCCTTTGCCATCGCCCGCGAAATGCTCGCCGCAAGCCGTGCCGGGCGCCCGGGGGGGCCGCAGCTTGTACGCTTTCCCCTCGGTCCGAGCCTGGGGCAGTGTTGCGGCGGCGTCGTCTGGCTGCTGTTCGAGCCGGTCAGCGGCGCACTGGAAGACGTCATGTCGCAGCTCCGCCAGCGCCGCAAGGAGGATAGCTGCCGCATCACCGCCATCGATGGGGAAGCGGAGTGCCGGCTGGTGGAGGAAGCGCAGCAGGAAACCCACATCCGCACCGATGCCGACGGCCGCCGCTGGCTGATCGATCCGGTCAAGGCTCCGCGCGCCCACCTGGTGCTGTTTGGTGCGGGCCATGTCGGCGCGGCCATCGTGCGCGCACTGGCCGAGCTGCCTTGCACGGTCACCTGGGTCGACGAGCGGGATGCCATGTTCCCGGCCGCGGTGCCGGACAACGTCACCATCGAGGCCACCGACACACCGGAGGCTTGCGTCGACGAGGCGCCCGACAACGCCAGCTACCTGGTCCTGACCCACAGCCACGCGCTCGACCTGCAATTGACCGAAGCCATCCTGCGCCGGCCCAAGGTGGGTTGGTTCGGCCTGATCGGCTCGAAAACCAAGCGCGCCCAGTTCACCTGCCGCCTGGCGGCCAAGGGGCTGGGCACCGAAAGCATGGTATGCCCGATCGGGCTGCCGGGTATCATCAACAAGGCGCCGGCGGTGATTGCCGCCTCGGTTGCCGCCCAATTACTGATGGTCTGGGAATCCCAGGCGAAAGACTGAACAATGAACACAACCACCAGCGTGCAAGCCTACCGGGCGGGCTTGCTGTACTTCCACGCCGATCCGGCCTTCACCGAACGCGCCCATGCCTGGCACGAAGACGGCCTGCTGGTCGTGGCCGGGGGCAAGGTACAGGCGGCAGGCGACTACGCCACGCTGGCGCCGACCCTGCCGCCGGGCACGCAGGTGACGGATTATCGCGGCAAGATCGTCATGCCCGGGTTTATCGACGCCCACGTGCATTACCCCCAGACCGATATGATCGCTTCGCCGGCACCGGGCCTGCTGCCATGGCTGGAGCAATACACTTTCCCGACCGAGCGCCAGTTCGCCGACCCGGCGCACGGCGCGCAAGTGGCGGAATTCTTCCTCGACGAATTGCTGCGCAACGGCACCACTACCGCCATGGTGTACTGCACCGTGCATCCGCAGTC
>CAMLRG010000030.1 GCA_946482335.1 uncultured Duganella sp.
CCCAACCCTTGGCTGCCTAGCAAACTAAACCGTCCAACTATTGGGGGTCAGTTCAATTCGTGCGCCTTTTGTCCGGTTGCCAGAGCTGACCCCGACTTTCATCGACTCTTAATCACAGCATGAAACCAAGATCCTTCACCGCGAAGTTGGCGAGCTCGTGCTTGAAGACTTGATGCGCCAGCGCGTCGGGCTCGGCGCCGAACCAGCGGCCCAGCGTGGCGCCATACTGCTGGTTGGCGAGGTGGGGGATCCAGGCGCCGCGGCCGGTGGCGTCGTCCGGGCCGCCCAACACGAATTCGGGGAAGCGGCCATACAGGCCTCCCTTCACCGCCGCGCCGATGATCAACTGATGGTTACCCCAGGCGTGGTCGGTGCCGCCGCTGTTGGGCTGCAAGGTGCGGCCAAAATCGGACATGGTGAAGGTGGTGACCTGTTGTTGCGCGCCGATTTCGCGCAGTGCATCCTGGAACGCTGCCACCGATTGCGACACCTGGCGCAGCAAGTTGAAGTGCTGCCAGGCCTGGCCACCGTGGGTATCGAAGCCGCCCAGCGACACGAAGTACACTTGCCGCCCCGGCCCCTGTGCGGCGCGCAGGCGGATCAGCTGTGCCACCGTCTTCAATTGCTGCGCAATCGAATAGCCGGGGAACACGGCTTGCAGCGCGGCGCCGGCATTGGCGGCCTGCAAATCCTTGCCCAGTTCCATGCCG
This sequence comes from uncultured Duganella sp., assembly GCA_946482335.1. The sequence goes on from CAMLRG010000030.1 coordinate 711, forward strand.
CTCAACAGCGCCTTGTTGGCGGCAGTGGCGATCAGGTTCGGGTTGCTGGCCGAGAGCGCCTGTACCAGCGCCGCGCGCCGCTGGTCGGCTGCGCTCTGAGGCCAGAAGTTCATGCCGGCCAGGTTCAACTGGCCATTCCCCGGCAGCAGGTTGCTCTGCACCGTCGCGCCGGTCACGAACAAGCCGTTGGAACCCACCGACACCGCATCCAGGTCGCCCGTGGCACCCAGCGCATCGGCCAGCCGGCCGCCCCAGCCCGTGCCGGCGGCCGACGGCGTGCCGGCCTGGTTCTGCAGGTTCTGGTCGGGATGGGAGAACAGTTGCGGCGGCACGCCGGCGCCGGCCTGGTATTGCGCCTTGGTCAGCGGCTGGCGCAGGTTGCCGACATTGAGCAGGGCCGCCACCTGGCCTTGCGCGTACAGCGCGTCGATTTCCGGCATGCCGTAGTGGAAGGCGAACGGCTGCTCGCTGCCATCCTGCAGCCGCGCGCTACGCGCGGCCAGCAGGGTCTTCGCTTCCACCGACAGCGCCAGCCCGCCGCGGCGGATATTGCTGTAGGCGCCGTAATGCGCGGCATCGAGCGGCACGATCATATTGTTGCCGTCATTGCCGCCATACAGGTAGAGGCAGACCAGGGCCTTGTAGTCGTTCACGGCCGCCTGCGCCGGGCGCGTCATGCCCAGCAAGCCGAGGGTGGACATGGCGCCCAGCATGCCAACTTGCGCACCGGCGCCGAGGAAGCGGCGGCGCGACATTTTTTCCTTGCACATATCGTGTGTCCTTTCTTACTGCTGTACGGCGAAGTCGGCCGCGATGGCGGTGAGGTACAGCGCCGTGATGGCGCGCTGCTTCATGTCGGTGGTGGCTTGCAGCGAGGCGCCAATCGCGGCGCGGGTCGCGGGCGACATGCGCCCTTGCAGCAACGTGGCGTCCACCAGGTTGAGCAGGGCGGTCGGGTCGCCCGCCACGGCCTGGTAGGGCGCGAGGTCGAAGCTCACCATGGCGGCGTGGTGGCCGGCGATGAAGCCGTACAGGAAGTTGGCGCGGCCCACCGCCTGGGCCGGCGTGTAGATCTGGAATTCCGGCCCGGACAGGGAGGGGTTGCCGGGCAGCGGCGTGAGCGGCGAGTAGAAGTTGAACACGCTCGGCGCTTGCAGCAGGCGCTGGCCCATCTGGAAGTATTCCCAGAACATGTTCTGCGGGTTGATCACGCTGGCGCCGGTGGCGCGGAACAGGCTCAGGCTGTGCAGGATGGGGTCTTTCAGCTTGCCCGCCTCAGGCGCAACGGCCAAGGCTTCCGGGTCCATCAGTACCGCATTCAGTGTTGCCTTGAGGTCGCCGCGCCCGGCCGCAAACACGTTCGCCACCCGTTCGATGTAGGCGGGACTGGGATTGCTGGTGGTGAAGGCGCGGATCAGGCGCGTCGCGATGAAGGGCGGCAGGTTGCGGTGCTCCAGCAGGTTTTGCATCACCGCTTCCATATCCATCACCGTGCTTTGCCCGGCGGGCAGGGTGACGCCATCCAGCAGCGTCTTCGCGCCCATATCGTGCAGCCGGTCGCGTGGCTGCAAGGGGGCGGTGAAGTTTTCCCAATTGCTGCCGGTGAGGTTGCTGCCGGTGTAGGTCCAGCCGCTCAGGGCGCGTGCCATGTGGGCGATCGTGTCCTGGGTATAGGACGGCAGCGGCTCGCCATAGCGGTCGCGCTGCACGCTGCCATCCTGGTTCAGCAGCACGGGGCCGATGGTGAACAGCTGCATCACTTCGCGCGCATAGTTTTCGTTGGGCGAAGGCGTCCGGCTGTTGGCCAGGTCGAGGTACTTGCCCATCGCCGGGTTCAGCGTCATTTCGCGCAGCAGGCTGCCGAAATTGCCGAAGGCATGCTTGTCCAGCGTGGCCAGCCAGGGCAACAACTGGTCGGCGTTATTGTTCTTGTCCGACGACACCACGAACAGTTGCGACAGCGCGAAGATCATGCGCTGGCGCAGCTGGTCCGGGGCGTTGGCCATGTTCATGTACCAGCCGTTGCGCAGCACATTGATGTCCGTGGTCAGCGGCAGCGGCGAGGGCGGCAGGCTGAATTGCTGGTTCAGCCAGGCTTGCGCGCCCATCTGCTTGACGGCGGCGATGCTGGCCGCGTTGGGGCCGAAGGTGGCGCGTTCCAGCAGGCGGGCGGCAGCCACAGTGGCGGGGTCGGCGGCCGGCTGGGGGCCGATCGGGCCGGGCAGCGGCGTAGGGGAAGGCGTGCCCGTGCTGCCCGAGCCGCTGGTGCCGGTGCTGGTGCCGGCGGCAACCAGCTTGAGTTTGGTGCTGCCGCTCAGTTTCGGCGTGGTGGCGGTGGTGCCGGTGACGGTGACGACCGGGTTGGCCGGCAGGGTTTTCGGCGCCACGTATTCGCCATTTTGCGCATTCAGGGTGCCGACCGTCGCATTGCCACCCGGTATGCCGTTGACGGCGAAGTTCATATAGACACCTTTGCCGTCCACCTTGCCGAGGAACCAGGCCTTGCGGCCCAGTTCGACGGTGGCATTCTTCGCGGTATGGGTGATCTCGACTGTGGTGGCCCAGGCGGGCGCGGCGAGGGTCATCAGGCAGGCCAGCGCCCAGGCCCTGTACTGAAGTATTTGCATATGGTCCCCTAGTTAACAAGAAGTGGCAGTGAGCGCCATTCCTGCAGCTTGAGCAATTGCTGTGCCACCCGGAAAAGCCGCATTTTCCCGTGGCGGGGGACAAAATTTGTCAGTCAGTAAGCGGTGCCAGCTTACAAAAAGTGTCACTGGGCCTCTGGTGCCACCCAGACCAGGTTCCACAGGTGGCCATCGAGATCCTCGAAACCCTGGTCATACATGAAGCCATGGTCTTCCGGCGGGTGCGGGATGCGGCCGCCGGCTGCAACGGCCCTGGCGATGAGGGCGTCGACTTCTTCGCGGCTATCGCAGCTCAGGCAGATGACGAGCTCGTTGGCTTCCTTGGCCTGCACGACCGGCTTGTCGATCAGGGACTTGAAGAAGGGCTTGGTCGTCAGCATGGCCTGGATGGTGTCGCCGACGACGTGCATGAATGCGGCGTTCTCGCCGCTGAAGCGGGCATTGAAAGTAAAGCCGAGCGCGGAAAAGAAAGCCTTGGACTTGTTCAAGTCCTTGACTGGCATGTTGAGGACGATCTGGTTTTTCATGGCGTCTCCTGGGTCAAAGGGGGAAGGGGAATCGATACCCCAACCCTACGACGGATGGCGACGCCTCAAATCGACAAGCCCCGCATCGGCGGGGCTGGAGTCATTGGTCGGCGCCGTGGCACTTCTTGTATTTTTTACCACTGCCGCATGGGCAATCGTCATTGCGGCCGACTTTGGCATCGTCGCGCTTGACGGTGGTCACGCCGGATTTGCGGCGCGGCACCCAGAATTTGTGGATGAGCGGCAAATTGGCTTCAATGTCCAGGGCCAACTGGTGTGCCTTGACCGGGTCTTCCACGTCCGGCAATTCTTCCGGCTTGATCTCGTCGGCGCCCAGCAGGTAGATCGGGCGCATCAGCGGCGCCGCGTCGGAATCCCAGATTTCGTCCCAGGAACCTTCGCGCAACTCCATCCCTTCCCAGAAGCCCCAGCACCAGGCTTCCGCGTTCAGCAGGGTCTTGCCTTCATGCTCGTGCTCGACGAACAGCGGCTCGAACTCCTTCGGCGCCACCTCGAACGTCACCAGCACTTCATTCATGAAGCGGGTGATCAGGTTATAGATGCGCTCTTCCTGTTTGGCGTGCTTGAACTTGGGGCCGTCGTTGGCATCTTCGCCCCAGATCCGGGGCAGCCATTCGGCCGGCGTGATCGGTTCCGGGCCGATGGCGATGGCGGTCAGGTAGCCATGCAGGTGGTCCATGGTCATGGAGTCTTCCGGACTCTGGTCGCCCAGCAGGAAGGAATCAAGTTCGTCGAATTCTTTGTCGCTCAATGGCTGGTCGAGTTGCATGGCTTGGTGCTCTATAAATTGGGTCGAAGGGCGACAGTATACGTCCTGGCCCTTACAATGGGGGATATGACGCATCCTTTTATTGAACTGAGCCCCGACCGGGTGCTCGACGCCCTGGCCAGTATCGGCCTGTATGGCGACGGCCGCCTGCTGGCGCTGAATTCCTATGAAAACCGTGTCTACCAGGTGGGCATGGAAGAAGGCCCGCCGGTGGTGGCCAAGTTTTACCGTCCCGGGCGCTGGACGGACGAACAGATTCTGGAGGAACACGCCTTCGTGCAGGAGTTGCAGGAGCGCGAGGTGCCGGCCGTGCCGGCGCTGGTGCGCGACGGGCGCACCCTGCATGATTTCGAGGGCTTCCGCTTTGCCGTCTTCCCGCGCCATGGCGGGCGGGCGCCGGAGCTGGATGATCCCAAGGTGCTGGAATGGACCGGGCGTTTCATCGGCCGCATCCACGCGGCGGGGGCGGCGCGGCCGTTCGCGCTGCGCCCAACGCTGGACCTGGCCTCGTTTGGCGAGGAGCCGCGCGACTGGCTGCTGGCGCACGATTTCCTGCCGCCGGAACTGGTGGCGCCCTGGCGTTCCGTGGTCGGCCAGGCGCTCGATGGCGTGCGGCGCTGCTATGAGCGGGCAGGGGATGTGGCGCTGATCCGCCTGCATGGGGATTGTCATGGCGGTAATGTGCTGTGGACCGATGCGGGGCCGCATTTCGTGGATTTCGATGACGCGCGCATGGGGCCGGCGGTGCAGGATCTGTGGATGATGCTGTCCGGCGAGCGCGGCGACATGGTGCGGCAGATGGGGGATATCCTGGCCGGATATGAAGATATGCGCGAGTTCGATCCGCGCGAACTGTACCTGGTGGAGGCGCTGCGGACGTTGCGGCTGGTGCACTATTCGGCCTGGCTGGCGCGGCGTTGGGACGATCCGGCGTTTCCGGCGGCTTTTCCGTGGTTTAATACACAACGGTATTGGCAGGATCGGATCCTGGAATTGCGCGAGCAAATTGCGCTGATGGACGAGGCGCCGCTGTGGCCGGTCTAGACCCGGTAAACCAGGGTCAGACCCAAGGGGCAGACCCTGGCACGCGGCAGCCGAAGATCTGGGGTCTGACCCTTGGGTCTGACCCCGGTTTGCCGGTTTAAACGGCAGAATTGCCGTGAAAACCCCGGCTTCTTCCAACGCTGCCCCCGCGCAGGACTCAACCATAATGGCAACATCACCCTAACCGCCAAGCGAGATCCTCATGTCAGCACAACAGCCACCAACTTCCGAAGTCGCCGCCGACCGCGCTGGGCATGAGTTGAAAGCCATCCAGGAAGCCATCGCCCGCGTCGAGGCCGAGGCGAAAGCCGCCTGCGCCGCCGAATCGCGCGCCGTGGCGGAAGCCCGCGCCCGCGCTTTGGCGGAAGACCGCGCCGCCCTCGAATCGGCTGCCGCCGCCGCCGCCCTGCAGCATGCCGAGGCCGCCGAGGAAGCCATCAAGGTCAACAAGGAGCGCCTGGACACCCTGCGCGCCGCCGCCTCGGCCAGCGTGGCCCGCCTGGAAGCGGTGAAACAGGAAACCGCCGAACTGCGCGCCCGCGTGGAAGCCGACACCCAGGTGCGCCTGGCCGCCGAGCAGCGTGCCAAGGCCGAGGAAGAAAGCCGGCGCCGCGCCGCCGAGCAGGTGGCCGAAGAGGAAAAACTGGCCGAGCTGGCCAACAAGGCTGCCGAAGAATTGGCGGTCCAGGCCGGACAGGCCCGCCTGCATGCCGCCGAGCGGGCCGCAGCCGTGCAGGCCGCGCGCGAAGAAGTGGTGGGCGTGGCATCCGCCGATGCCCGCATGGCCACCATGGCGCGCGAACGCGAGCGCCAGGCCCACGCCGCCCGCATGACTGCCGAACAATTGGCGCAGGCCGAAGCCGAAGCGCTGGAAGCGACCCGCCAGCGCGAGCGTGCCGACCAGGTCGCGCTGGAAGCCGCCTTCAAGCGCGCCGCCGCCGAAGTGCGGGCATTGGAGGAAGCCCGCGCCCTGGCCCACCTGGAGCAGGAGCGCGAACAGATCGCCCTGGCCAAGGCCGAATCCGACCGCAGCGCCGCCCAGTCGCTGCACCTGCGCCTGCAAACCGAAAAGGAAATCCGCGACGCCGCCCAGCACCGCGAACGGGTGGAAGCCATGGCGGCCACCGCCGCCCAGGCGCGCCGCGATGCCGATGCGCAAATCATTGCCGCCACCGAGCGCCGCATCGAAACCGACCGCGAACTGCACGCCATCGCCATGGCGCGCGTGGAGGCGGAACAGCAAGCCGACTTCGAAACCCGCGGCCGCCTGGAAGCGGAAGCGGTGGCGCTGGAACAGGCCAAGCTGCGCGAGCAAGCCGAGCAGGCCGCTGCCGAGCAAGCCCGCATCGAGGCGGAAGAACACCAGCGCGCCAGCGCCATCGCGGCCGAGCGCCGCGAATTGTCGGCCCGTTCCGCCGCCGTGGCGGCCGAGCAGGCGGCAGCGGAAAAGATTGAACGCGATGCCGTGGCGGCCCAGCTGGCCGCCGCCGAACAGGCCAATGCATTGGCGCAGGAAAAAGCGGCGGCGGCGGTGCGCCTGGCCGATGCGGAACGCGCCCATGCCGACGCCGAGCAGGCGGCCCAGGAAGCAATGGATGAGCGCATCGCCGCCGAGCAGGCCGCCGCCGCAGCAGCCGTGGCGCGCACCGAAGCCGAGCGCGCGGCGACCGCCGAAGCGCGCCGCAAGGCGGCTGCCGACGCCCGCCTGCAGGCTGCGGCCGAGCAGGAAGCAGCCGCTGTGCGCGCAATGGCGGAGCAGGCGGAACATGATGCGGCCAACCAGGCCGCCGCGGCCGAAGCGGCGGCGGCGCAGGCGCGCCTGGCGGCGGAGCTGGGCAAGGTGCAGGCCGAGCGGGCGCAGGCCGAACAGGCCCGTGCCGCGGCCGAGGAATCGCTGCTCAAGTCGGAGCTGGAATTCGTGGCCAAGGAACGCGAGACGCTGGCCCTGATCGACCAGAAGCTGGTGCAGCAGCGGGCGGCCAACGCGGCCGAAGTGCGCGCGGCGAAGGCGATCGAGCTGCGGCTGGAATTGGAGAAGCAGGCGGCGGCGGCGGCCAAGGCGCGTGCCGATGCCGAGGAGCAGTTGGTGGAAGTGGCGCGTCAGCGTGAAGCGGCGGAGCAGGCGGCCAACCAGGCGGAATGGGCCAAGCTGGCCGAGCAGAAGACGCTGGTCGATACCGTGCACGCGCACGCGGAAATGCAGCGCCGCGTGGCGGCCACCACGGCGGCGATGGTGGAGTCGAAGAAGAAGCTGCTGGAGCAGGAAACCCGCCGCCAGCACGCTGCCCAGAATATGCTGAATGCGATGGAAGAACGGGCTGCCCATCCGGCCGACGAGCACTCCGAAACCATGGCGCGCGACGTCATCGGGCGCCTGAAGGAAACTGCCGGCGCCGTGTGGCGCAGCCGCTGAACCGGTTCAGTCGCCGGCAGCGCAATCGATGCTGATGGTGAATTGCTGGGCCACCTGCTCCAGCAATGCCCGCAGTTGGGCCACCATCGGTTGGGCACGCGCCATTTCACTGTCGGCATCGCCCGGCGCCAGATGCTCCAGGTCGTGGCACAACTCCGCCATTCCGCTGGCGCCGACCCCGTGGGCTGCCGATTTGATGCGATGGCCCAGGGCACGCACTTCCTGCACCTGGCCGTGTGCCAGTGCCGCCTCCATGTCCCGCACGCCTTGCCGCGAACTTTGCAGGAAACTGCTGGCGAATTTGCGCAGCTTCGGCACATCGTTGCCAAGCAGGGCCGTCAGCACCGATAAATCGAGCACGGCCGGGTCGCCGCCCGCGCCGGATGTAGAGGCTGGCGGCGGCCGGAAAGGCGCCGCCCCAGCCAGCACCACGCCGTGCGGCAGCCAGAGCGCAATGGTCTGGACCATCAGGGCGGGGCGGATGGGCTTGGAGATGAAATCGTTCATGCCGGCATCGAGGCAATGCTTGCGTACCTCGGTGGTGGCGTTGGCCGTCATCGCCAGCACCGGCAGGCTGGCCAGGCGGGCGGTGGCGCGGATGCGGCGGGTGGCTTCCATCCCATCCATTTGCGGCATTTGCACGTCCATCAGGACGCAGTCGAATTCCGCCTGCTGCAGCAGTTGCAGCGCCTGTATCCCGTGATGGGCGATGCACACCGTGGCACCGGCCTGTTCCAGCACCTCCTGCGCAATCTGTTGGTTGACGGTATTGTCCTCAACCAGCAGGATGCGCGCCGCCCGCTGCGCCGCCGGCGGCGCCGGCGCCGGGGCGGGGGCCAGCAGCTGGGCGGCGGCATCGCTGATCCGGTCGATCAACGTGGCGGCGGCGCTGGCCGGTACGCCGAGCCGGGCGGTGAACCAGAAGGTGCTGCCGGCCCCCGGCTGGCTGCGCACGCCGACTTCACCCCCCATCAGCTGGGCCAATTCCTTGCAGATTGCCAAACCCAGGCCGGTGCCCCCGTATTCGCGCGTGGTGGAAGGGTCCGCTTGCTGGAACGACACGAACAGCCGGGCGATTTCCGCCTCGCTCAACCCAATGCCCTGGTCGCTCACTTCGAAACGCACCAGGCAGTGGCGGGCGTCGCCGGCCTCTTTGCGCGCCCGCACCGCGATCCGGCCGCGCTCGCTGAACTTGATGGCATTGTTGGTATAGTTGATCAGCACCTGTCCCAGCCGTAAAGGATCGCCGACCAGCACCGGCGGCAAGGCCGGGTCGAGGTCGAACACCAGGTCGAGGTGACGGCTGGCGGCGTTCTGCGCCACCACGCTGGTCAGGGTTTGCACCACCTGGCCGAGGGAGAATGCGACCTGCTGGACTTCCATCTTGCCGGCCTCGATCTTGGAAATGTCGAGGATATCGTCCACGATACGCAGCACGTGTTCGCTGGCGAAGCGGATCTTTTCCAGGTAATCGCGCTGGCGCGGGTCGAGTTCGGTCTTCAAGGCCAGGTAGGCCATGCCGATCACGCAGTTCAGCGGCGTGCGGATCTCATGGCTCATATTGGCCAGGAACTGGCCCTTGGCCTTGTTCGCCGCCTCGGCCAGCAGCCGGGCTTCTTCCAGCTCTTTCTCATGGCGCCGCTCGGCCGTCACGTCGTGGTAGATGGTCACGAAACCGTGGACCGCCCCATCCGCGCCATGGATCGGGCGGCCGATGATGTTCAGCTGCGCGCCATTGGCCATGGTGCGCGTGAAATGGTGGGGCTCGAACTTCAGGCACAGTTCCACCCTGGCGGCCACCAGTTCCTCGATGGGGCCTGGCCCATAGTCGCCGCGCGTCGCAATATAACGAAACACGTCGGCCATGGTGATCCCGGCATGCATGACGCCATCCGGGAAGCCTTGCACCTGGCAAAACGCCGGGTTCCAGAACCGGATGGTCAAATCGCGATCGACGATGGTGACGCCCACCGGCATGTATTCCAGTGCGGCCGCCAACTCTTTACTTTGTACGGTTGTTTCCATAAATGCCAGTTTACCGCGCCGCCGCGGCGTTGCGCCAGGCGAGGCGGGGCCACCGCCGGGTCAAGGCTGGATGGTGATGGACTCGACAAAGTATTGGGTATCGCCAAAGCACGAGGTCGGGATCCCCTTGTGCTGCGCATAATGCAGCACCACCCGCTTGCCCGCCGCGGCGGCGATCTGCGCAGCCACCGCCTCATCGCGCACCGTAAACTCGAACTTCTCCGGAATCGCCCCCGGCATCGAAGTCAGCAGGATTTCCCCTTCCCAGGTCTTGCACACCCAGCCGCGCTTGGAGAACTTTTGCAAATACCCGGCGCGCTCGCCTTCCGAGTAGGAGTAGCTCAAAGCCAGCCACAGGTACGCTGCAAACAGCAGCGCCACGGCGGCCAGCAGGCTGCCGATGATCAACAGGGCGCGGCTCATTCTGCCTCCACAGGATGAAGTTTCTTGTACTTGAGCGAAGACCATAAGGACACGGCAATGAATGCCACGCCGGACAAGCCCGTGAACCACTCCGGAATGTGATACTTCACGCTGGCGAACATGATCACCGCCAGGATGCCGATCGCATAGTGCGCCCCATGTTCCAGGTAAATGAATTCATCGAGCGTGCCCTTGTGCACCAGGTAGACGGTCAGGGAACGCACGTACATGGCGCCGATGGCGAGGCCCAGCATGATGATCACGACGTCGCTGGTAATGGCGAAGGCGCCGATCACGCCGTCGAAGGAGAACGAGGCATCCAGCACTTCGAGGTAGAGGAAGCCGCCGATCGAGCCGCCGGCCACCGCCTTGCCGGCGTCGCCATGGCCTTCCTCTTCCAGCAGGCTGCTGATCCAGCCCACGCCGACGTAGATGGCGGTGCCGACCACGCCCGCGTAGAGCACGCTGAAGCGCTTGGCTTCCGGCACCAATCGCACGCACAGCACCACGGCGACCAGGGTCAGCAGGACAGCCAGGCTTTCCGTGCCATATTTGCCGACCTTTTCTTCGAACCACTGGATCCAGTGCACATCCTTTTCCTCGTCGAACAGGAAGTTCAGGAACACCAGCAACAGGAAGGCGCCGCCGAAGGCGGCCACTTCCTCATGCACGCTGAGCAGGTGGCGCGAGTATTCTTGCGGCGTCTTGAGCGCCATGTCCCACACCGCCACCATGTCCAGCCCGGTGGCCACCGCCACGATGGCCAGCGGGAACACCAGGCGCATGCCGAACACGGCCACCAGGATACCGACTGTCAGGAACAGTTTTTGCCAGAATGCGTTCCAATCCTTGAGCACGGAGGCGTTCACCACCGCATTGTCGAAGGAAAGGGAGACTTCCATCACCCCCAGCACGCCCGTGATCCACAGCGCGGTCAGCGCCGCCCCCCAGCCGCCGTTGCTGTACCCCCACCAGCCGGCCAACCCCATCAGGACGATGGTGGTAATGATAGAAATCCTGAAATGCTTCATTTTTGCTTGCTATTAATATTGTTGGTGCGCCGATTATAATGGGGGATTCACCTTAGGACGCTATAAATGGATCTTGCCTACCTGCTGACGCCGCTTTTGACCTGGATTACCGTCGGTCCAATCAAATTCCTGATCAACAGTATCAAAGCCCGCCAATGGGCCTTCAAGCTGGTCGGCAATGGCGGCTTCCCGTCCAACCACAGCGCCGTCGTGTCCAGCATGGCCACCCTGATCGCGCTGCGCGAAGGCATGGGCCACCCGGCATTCGGCGTCGCGGTCGCGCTGTGCTTCATCGTGATCATCGATGCCAACAGCCTGCGCCAGCACGTCGGCCGCCAGGCCGCCGCCATCAACCGGATCGCCAAGGATGCCACGGACCATCAATGGCTGCGCGAACGGATGGGCCATACGGTGGTCGAAATCACGGGCGGGCTGGCGACCGGCATTGCCATCGGCCACATCGTTTTCGCCCTGTTCCCCCGCTGAATCCCCGCGGGATTGCTTCATGACTGAAGCAATCCCTTTCTCTCCAAAATTCACCTTTTCTGCGGTTTATCCGCGAATCCTGCAGTCCAGCCATAAAAACCCGCAGTCTGGCCCCAGGTGAATTGACACTCCCCCTCTGTAAAAGGATACTTTTGCACGCTGCAGAAGTATGCACTCTATATACAAATAAGCCGTCCACCAAACTGGAGATTCTCATGTTGCGTAAAACCCTATTAGCTCTCGCCGTTGCATCAGCGCTGGTCGCCTGCGGCAAGTCCGACAAGGCGCCGGAAGCCGGCAAGGCCAACGCGTCGGCGACTGCCGAAGCGAAAGGCAAGGGCGATGACAAGAAACTGGCGACGCTCCAGGTTGCTTCCGAAGACCTGGTGACGGTGGACAGCAATGCCCTGGCTTCCGGTCCGGTGGTCACCGGCTCGATCCAGCCCGAGCGCAAGGCCGACCTGCGCGCCGAAGTGGGCGCCGTGGTCATGCAAGTCCTGAAAGAAAATGGCGAAGCCGTCAAGAAAGGCGACCTGCTGGTCCGCCTGGACGACACGGCGCTGCGCGACAACCTGGCGTCGGCCCAGGAAGCGGTGCGCGCTTCGACCCAGTCGCTGGAACAGGCCGAGCGCGTGCTGGCCCGCCAGAAAACCCTGAAGGCGTCCGGCATGGTGTCGTCGCAAGTGCTGGAAGACGCGGAAGTGCGCCGCAACAATGCCCAGTCCGACCTGTCGGCCGCCAAGGCCCGCCTGGTGACCGCCAACCAGCAACTGTCGCGCACCCTGGTGCGTGCCCCGTTCGACGGCATCGTGTCCGAGCGTAAGGTTTCCGCCGGCGACACCGCCCAGATCGGCAAGGAATTGGTGAAAGTGGTCGATCCGGCCTCGATGCGCTTCGAGGGCCGCGTGTCGGCCGATTCGGTGGGCGTGGTCAAGGCGGGGCAGGGCGTGGTGTTCTCCATCAACGGTTACCCGGGCCAGAACTTCCTGGGCAAGGTCAAGCGCGTCGATCCGGCGGCCAACCCGGTTACCCGCCAGGTGGAAGTGCTGGTCGATTTCGCCGACAGGAACCTGCCGCGCGTGGCCGGCCTGTTCGCCGAAGGCCGCATCGAAGCGGAAACCAAGGCGGCCCTGATGGTGCCGGAATCGGCCCTGGTCAAGCAGGGCGATACCACCTACGTGTGGAAGATCAAGGACAAGGCCCTGGCCAAGACCGCGCTGCAGATGGGCGCCCGCGATGCGCGCAGCGGCAACTGGAGCGTGCAGACCGGCCTGGCCAAGGGCGACATCGTGATGCGCACCCCGGCCTCGGGCTTCCGCGAAGGCCAGAAAGTCGAGATGCAAGTGCCCAAGGCCGTCGCCTCGGCCACCCTGCCGAACGGCGCCAGCAAAGGCAACTAAGGAAACGACACCATGTTCCTGTCCAATTTCAGTATCAAGCGCCCCGTCGCCATGATCGTGCTGATCGTGGCGATGATGGCCATGGGCCTGCTGGCCCTGTCCAAGCTGCGCGTCAACCAGAACCCGGACGTTGAGATCCCGCTGCTGATCGTCAACATCCCGTACCCTGGCGCCTCGCCGGAAACGGTCGAGCGCGAAGTGGTCAACCGCCTGGAAAAATCGCTGCAATCGATCGCCGGCGTGACCGACCTGTACTCGACTTCGCGCGAGGGCAGCGCCACCATCGAAATGCGCTTCACGTTCGAAAAGAACCTGATCGAAGCGTCCGACGAGGTGCGCAACGCCATCGCCGCGGTGCGCTACAAGCTGCCGACCGAGATGCGCGAACCGATGATCCAGCGCATCGATACCTCGGCCGACCCGATCATGCAGATGTCGCTGTCGTCCAAGACGCAATCGCACGCCGTGCTGTCGCGCCTGGCCGAAGACAAGCTGGCCGACCGTTACCGCGCCCTCGACGGCGTGGCCGTGGTCAACGTCAACGGTGCGCTGCGCCGTGAACTGTCGGTGCTGCTGCGTGCCGAGAAGCTGCGCGAATTCAACGTCTCGGTGGCCGAAGTGGCGCAGGCGCTGCGCATGCAGAACACCAATGCCCCGGTGGGCAAGGTGCGCGGCGACCTGGAAGAGAAGGCGATCCGCCTGGTGGGCCGCATCGAGCGTCCGGAAGAGTTCAAGGACGTGGTGGTCAAGCGCAACGGCGAACAGCTGATCCGCCTGGGCCAGCTGGCCACCATCGAAGACGGCTTTGCCGACATCAACAACGTCAGCCTGCGTTCCGGCAAGCCGAACGTGGGGATTGCCGTGATCCGCGCGCGCGACGCCTCCACCGTCTCGGTGGCCAAGGACGTGCGCAAGCTGACCGAGGAAATCAACAAGGAGTTCAAGGACGAAGGCCTGGGCAATTCGCTGGAAGTCACCCGCGACGGCGGCGAAGATGCGCAGGATTCCCTGAACAACGTGATCGAGGCGCTGGTGTTCGGCGCCGTGCTGACCATCTTCGTGGTGTACGCCTTCCTGAATTCCTGGCGTTCCACCCTGATCACCGCGCTGTCGCTGCCGACGTCGGTCATCGCCGCCTTCATCGCGGTCTGGCTGTGCGGCTTCACGCTGAACTTCATGACCCTGCTCGGCCTGTCGCTGGCGATCGGCGTGCTGATCGACGATGCCATCGTGGTGCGGGAAAACATCGTGCGCCACATGCAGGCTGGCTCCGACCGCCGCAAGGCGGCGCTGGAAGGCACGGCCGAAATCGGCCTGGCCGTGGCGGCCACCACCTTCTCCATCATGGCCGTGTTCATCCCGGTCGCCTTCATGGGCGGCATGCCGGGCGAATGGTTCCGTCCCTTCGCGCTGACCGTGACGTGCTCGGTGGCGGTGTCGCTGTTCATTTCCTTCACCCTGGACCCGATGCTGTCGGCCTACTGGGGCGACCCGGCGGACCACCACACCGCGCCGAAGAAAGGCCTCGGCAAGGTGCTGGACAAATTCAACCACTGGTTCGACCACCAGGCCGACCGTTACGGCAAGGTGATCGCCTGGGCGCTGCACCACCGCCGCTGGATGGCCGTGATCGCGGTGGCCAGCTTCGTCGGCGCCCTGGTGCTGCAAGGCACCGTGGGCGGCACCAGCTTCCTGCCGAAGTCGGACTTCGGTTCGATCGCGGTGGAAGTGCGTACCCCGTCCTCGTCCAGCCTGGAGTACACCCGCACCAAGATGGACAAGGCAGCGCAGATCGCCCACACCATCCCTGAAGTGAAGGCCACCAGCACTTACGTCAACCTGTCGGGCGGCCGTATCTGGGTCGACATCGGCAAGCGCAGCCAGCGCAAGCGCGATGCCACCGCCATCGCCATCGAGCTGCGCCAGAAGCTGGCCGGCCTGGTGGGCGGCGAATTCGTGGTGCTGGACGATATCAACAACGGCGCCCGCAAGCCGGTGCAGATCGACTTCGTCGGTCCCGATTCGCGCAAGCTGATGGAGATCACCAACCAGTTCATGGACAAGCTGCGCGAAGTCAAGGGCGCGGTCGATGTCGGCCTGTCCGAACAGGATCCGAAGGACGAGCTGCAGATCGAACTGAACCGCGGCCTGGCCAACTCGATGGGCATTTCGGCCGGCGACACGGCGCAAGCGCTGCGCGTGGCCTTCGCCGGTATCGAGGTGGGCGACTGGGTCGACCCGACCGGCGAAACCCGCGACGTGGCGGTGCGCCTGCATCCGGACGACCGCGTCAGCCCGGACAATATCGAACGCTTGCCGATCGCCGTGACCGGCACCAACCAGATGGTGCCGCTGGACCAGATCGCCACGATCACCATGGGCAAGGGCCCGGCCACCATCCGCCACAAGAACGGCAAGCGCATGGTGTCGGTGGCGGCCAACGTGGAAGGCCGTTCGACCGGTGAAGTGATCGCCGAGGCCAAGAAGCTGGCCGCCGAGATGTCGTACCCGCCGGGCTTCGGCATGGATGTGGGCGGCTCCGGCAAGGACCAGAACGAAGTGTTCGGCGCCATGGGCATCGCCCTGGTGTCGGGCATCGGCCTGATGTACCTGGTGCTGGTGATGCAGTTCGGTTCCTTCACGGCGCCGGGCGCGGTGATGCTGTCCTTGCCGCTGTCGCTGATCGGCGTGGTGGTGGGCCTGATCCTGACCGGCGGCACGCTCAACCTGATGAGTTTCATCGGCGTCATCATGCTGATGGGCCTGGTGGCCAAGAACGCCATCCTGCTGCTCGACGCGGCGCGCAAGCGCGAGGAAGAAGGCTATGGCCGCGAGGATGCGCTGATGCACGCCGGCCGCATGCGCCTGCGCCCGATCCTGATGACGACCTTCGCCCTGATCGCCGGCATGATGCCGGTGGCCATCGGCATGGGCGAGGGCGGCGAGTTCTACCGTCCGATGGCGGTGGCCATCATCGGCGGCACCATCACGTCCACCATGCTGACCCTGCTGGTCGTGCCGACCTTCTACGACAGCATCGAGATTGCGCGCGACCGCATGTTCGCCAAGTACAAGCGCCGCGAGGAACGCTGGAACACCGCCGTGGCCTTCGTGCTGACCTTTGTGGAAGCGATCCTGGCCCTGCTCTTCGTGCGCCTGGTGTTCCGCCTGGTGATGAAACTGGTGGGCCTGGTCACCGGCCGCGGCCGCCAGCCGAAGATGGCTTGACCCTGCCTGGCAGGAGCGAAGAAGGGCCCGCGGGCCCTTTTTTGTTACTTCATAAATTAACAAAAATATAATCAATGTTCCTTTCCAACTTCAGTGTCAAACGCCCGATCGCGATGGTCGTGGTGATCATCACGATGATGGCGCTGGGCTTGCTGGCCCTGTCCAAGCTCAAGGTGAACGAACGTCCGGATGTGGAAGCGCCGGTGCTGATCGTGCAGATTCCTTATCCGGGGGCCTCGCCGGAGACGGTCGAGCGTGAAATCGTCAACCGCCTGGAAAAACAGCTGCAAACCATTTCCGGCGTGACCGACGCCTTCAGCGATTCGATGGAGGGCGCCGCCCGTTTCCGCCTGCGCTTTACCTTCGACAAGAATATGATCGAAGCCGCGGACGAGGTGCGCAACGCCATTGGCGCGGTGCGTTACAAGCTGCCGACCGAAATGCGCGAGCCGGTCGTGCAGCGCATCGACATTGCCAAGCAACCGATCATGCAGCTGTCGCTGTCGTCGACCAGGATGTCGCACGCCGCACTGTCGCGCCTGGCCGAGGACAAACTGGCCGAACGCCTGCGCGGCATCGAGGGCGTGGCCAGCGTCAACGTGAACGGCGCGCTGCGCCGTGAGCTGTCGGTGCTGCTGCGCGCCGACAAGCTGCGTGAATTCAATGTGTCGGTGAGCGACGTGGCGCTGGCGCTGCGTGCGCAGAACACCAACGCGCCGGTGGGCAAGGTGCGCGGCGCGCTGGAGGAAAAGGCGATCCGCCTGGTCGGGCGCATTGAACGGCCGGAAGAGTTCAAGGAGGTCGTGGTCAAGCGCCGCGGCAACGAGTTGATCCGCCTGGGCCAGGTGGCCACGGTGGAGGACGGCTTTGCCGAAACCAACAGCATTTCGCTGCGCAATGGCCGGCCGGACGTCGGCCTGAACGTGGTGCGCTCGCGCGATGCCTCGACCGTGAGCGTGGCCAAGGAAATCCGCCAACTGGTCCAGGAAATCAATCGGGAACTCGATGGCGAGGCGCGCATCGACATTGCCGACGACGGCGGCGAGCGCGCGCAAAACTCGCTGAACAATGTGATCGAGGCGCTGGTGTTCGGCGCCGTGCTGACCATTTTCGTGGTGTACGCCTTCCTCAATTCCTGGCGCTCGACATTGATCACGGCGCTGGCCTTGCCCACCTCGGTCCTGGCCGCCTTCATCGCGGTGTGGCTGTGCGGCTTCACCCTCAACTTCATGACCCTGCTCGGCCTGTCGCTGGCGATCGGCGTGCTGATCGACGACGCCATCGTGGTGCGCGAGAACATCGTGCGCCATATGGAAAAGGGCGCCGACCGCCGCACCGCGGCGCTGGAAGGGACGGCCGAAATCGGCCTGGCGGTGGCCGCCACCACCTTCTCCATCATGGCCGTGTTCATCCCGGTCGCCTTCATGCCCGGCATGGCGGGCGAGTGGTTCCGCCCCTTCGCCCTGACCGTGACCTGCTCGGTGGCCGTGTCGCTATTCATTTCCTTCACCCTGGACCCGATGATGTCGGCCTACTGGGGCGACCCGCCGGACCACCACACGGCGCCGAAAAAGGGCCTGGGCAAGGTGCTGGACCGTTTCAACCACTGGTTCGACCGCCAGGCCGACCGCTACGGCACGCTGATCGCCTGGGCGCTGCAGCACCGCCGCTGGATGGCGGTGATTGCGTTCGCCAGCTTTGCCGGCGCGATTGCCTTGCACGCCAAATTCGGTGGCTCGAGCATGCAGCCGCGCGTCGACTTCGGCGGCCTGGCAATCGAAGTGCGCACGCCGGCATCGTCCAGCCTGGACTACACGCGCCGCAAGATGGAGCAGGCGCTGCAGATCGTGCACACCGTCAAGGAAGTCAAGGCCACCAGCACCTATATCAACCAGGCCAGCGGCAATATCTGGGTCGATATCGGCAAGCGCAGCGAGCGCGAGCGCGGCGTGGAGCAGGTGGGCCCCGAGCTGCGGGAAAAGCTGGCCGGCCTGGTGGGCGCCGAATTCGTCGTACTGGACGACTTCGCCAACAATGGCCGCAAGCCGGTGCAGATCGACTTCGTCGGCCCCGATTCGCGCAAGCTGCTGGAACTGGCCGACACCTTCATGGAACAGTTGCGCCGGGTGCCGGGCGCGGTCGATGTCGGCCTGTCCGAACAGTCGGCGAAAGACGAGCTGCAAATCGAGCTGGACCGCAGCCTGGCCAATTCCATGGGCATCGCCGCCGGCGATGCCGCCACCGCGCTGCGCGTGGCCTTTGCCGGCATCGAAGTGGGCGACTGGGTCGACCCGACCGGCGAAACGCGCGACGTGGCGGTGCGCCTGCATCCGCAGGACCGCGTCAACCTGGAAAACATCGAGCGCCTGCCGATTGCCGTCAGCGGCGGCAACCAGATGGTGCCGCTGGACCAGATCGCCCGCATCACCATGGGCAAGGGCCCGTCCGCCATCGCCCACAAGGATGGCATGCGCTCGATTTCCGTCTCGGCCAACGTGGAAGGCCGTTCGGAGGGCGAGGTGATCGAGGCGGCCCGCAAGCTGGCCAAGGAAATGGACTATCCGCCCGGCTTCGGCCAAGCGGTGGGCGGCGCCGGCAAGGACCAGAAGGAATTGTTTACCGCCATGACGGTGGCCCTGTTGTCCGGCATCGGCCTGATGTACCTGGTGCTGGTGATGCAGTTCGGCTCGTTCACGGCGCCGGGCGGGGTCATGCTGTCGCTGCCGCTGTCGCTGATCGGCGTGGTGGTCGGTTTGCTGCTGAGCGATTCCACCCTCAACCTGATGAGCTTTATCGGCATCATCATGCTGATGGGACTGGTGGCCAAGAATGGCATCCTGCTGCTGGAGGCGGCGCGCAAGCTGGAAGAGGAGGGCATGCCGCGCGAAGCGGCGCTGATGCAGGCCGGCCGCCTGCGCCTGCGCCCGATCCTGATGACCACCTTCGCCCTGATTGCCGGCATGCTGCCGGTGGCCATCGGCATGGGCGAGGGCGGCGAGTTCTACCGTCCGCTGGCCATTGCCATCATCGGCGGCACCGTCACGTCCACTTTGCTGACCCTGCTGGTCGTGCCGACCTTCTACGACAGCATCGAGATTGCCAAGGAGCGCATGGTCGCCAAGTTCCAGCGCCGCGACGGCCGCTGGGGGGGCATGGCCGCCTTCACGCTGACCATCGGGGAAGTGGTGCTGGCCCTGGTGTTCGTGCGCCTCGCGTTCCGCCTGGTGGTGAAGCTGGTGGGCCTGGCGACCGGCCGCCGTGCGCAAAAACCGCTTTGATTTTTCGCAAGCTTTCTACGGGAAAAAGGGGCGCAATGCCCCTTTCTGTTAAAGAATAGGCAATTAAAAAGCACTATCGTACGGTTTTAGTGTAGACTGCGATGCCCCTTGCGCATTACCCCCTGCGCAAGGTTAAACAGATATCAATAACTAACACGCCGAGACTTACCTTGAACCCAAAATACCTCTCACTTCTGGTCGCTGCAGCCCTGTCTGCCGCCGCCCTGAACGCTAATGCATCCGGTTACCGCTTCGGTTCCCAATCCGTCGCTGGCCAAGGCACTGCCGACGCCAACGGCGCCGAAGCGGCCGACGCTTCCACCATCTTCACCAACCCGGCCGGCCTGACCCGGCTGGACGGCACCCAGGTTTCCGGCGGCATCACCGCCGTGGTACCGCACTCCACCTATGCCGATGCCGGCTCCAAGCGCTTCACCGGCACCTCGACCGGCGGCGTGACCAGCCTGGACGACTATGCGCCGGACGTGGTGGCGGCACCGTCGCTGTACTTCTCCAAGAAGCTGAACGACCGCTGGACCGTCGGCCTGGGCACCTTCGTGCCCTACGGCGCCAAGCTGGACTATGACTACAACTGGTCCGGCCGTTACGCGCTGACCAATATCGACCTGAAGACCGTCGCCATCAACCCATCCGTCGGCTTCAAGCTGGACGAGCGCCATTCCTTCGGTTTCGGCCTGGATGCGCAATTCATGAAGGCCAAGCTGGGCCAGGGCGTGGACGTGCCGGGTTCGATCCAGGCACTGGCCGCTTTCCCTGAGCGCCGCGCCGCGCTGCTGCAGCAGATCGTCGCCCTGGGCGGCAACCCAGCCGCGCTGGCCACCATCAAGGATGGCCATGCCGAGATGGAAGGCAAGGATTGGGGCTATGGCTTCAACCTGGGCTACCTGTTCAACCTGACCCAGGACACCCGTTTCGGCGTGTCCTACCGTTCCTCGATCCACCACAAGCTGCGTGGCGGCGCGGTGTGGGACTTCTCCACCGTGACCTCGGATGCCGTGGTCAACAAGGTGGTGCAGGCTTCCTCGCGCAAGGCCAATTCGCCAGTGCTGGTCGACGTCAAGACCCCTGAATCGCTGTCACTGAACATGTTCAGCCAGATCGACGACAAGCTGGCCCTGATGGGCGACGTGACCTGGTCGCGCCATTCGCGCATGAAAGACCTGCACATCGAATTCCTGGGTACCGGCGAAGGCGATGAAGTGATCCGCCAGCAGTGGAAGAACACCCTGCGCGCATCGCTGGGCATGAACTACAAGCTGAACGGCAACTGGCTGCTGCGTGCCGGCGTGGCGATCGACGAAACCCCGGTGGACAACGCGACCCTGCGCCACCCGGCCCTGCCGGATTCGGACCGCAAGCAACTGTCCTTCGGCGCCAACTGGAAGCTGTCGAACAATTCCTCGATCGACCTGGCCTACAGCTACTTGAAGTTCGACGATGCGTCGACCACTTACAAGAACAACTGCAGCCCGCTGCACCCGGCTGGCACCTGCACCGGCAACGGCGAAACCACCGTCGGCACCTGGCAGACCCACCTGTCGCTGGTCGGCGTGTCGTACAACTACAAGTTCTAAGGTGTAGGGGTCTGACCCTATGGGTCAGACCCCGATTTGCCGGCTTTAGCGTCCCGCTACCTAAAACCGGTAAACCCGGGTCAGACCCAAGGGTCAGACCCGCTTACGGCGGCGCAGGCCGGCCATCGCGGCCAGGCCGATACCAAACAGCGCCAGCATCCCAGGCTCAGGCACCGCACTGGCGGTGACACCCAGCGTCCCGCTGACCATGCCAGTCGCATCGTAATTGCCGGCTTCAAACCGGAAGCCCCAAGTCTCGCCCGCGTGCAGGTTGACGGTCGCCGTCAGCTTTTCATGGCTCGCCCAGTTATTGGACGACAGCAGTACCGAGCCGCTATCGTCGAATAGGTACATGCGGGTGTACGCCATATACCAGGAAGCAAACGAAGACCAGTCCAGTTCCAGGTTCAGCTCGCCGTCCTTGACCGCAACGGTGCTGAAGCGGTAATCCTGGAGCTGCACACCGTAATAGCCTGGCGAGGTGTAGTTGTACTTCAGCTCGTCGCCGTTGGCGGTGGCGACGCTGACGGCGTTGCCGCCATACATATCGCCGGTGTGCGAAATGGTCCAGGCTTGGCCGAGCGGGCCGGCTGCTGCGACGAACGGTGCGGATGCCAGGACCAAGGCGGCGGCGATGCGGTGCAATTGCATATTGTAACTCCCCTAGTTGATTGCAAATTGTGGATGCCAGGGCGTTAAAGCAATTGCCATGCCAGAAACATAAGTATCTGATAAACAAGTATCTTTATTGAAAGGAAAATTTGTTAACAGTTAAAGTGTAAAATTTAACGACATGGACTGGTTAAAGAAGGCGACGCCGACGCGCAGCGCCGGCGCGCACTTCAGCGGTCCGGTTGCCGGCCGGTGGATGGGGTCGATGTGCCGGGCGTGGCAGCGGGGCTGGCCGCAGGCGTGGCGCCGCTGGTGGGGGCGGTCGGTTGTGTGCCCTGGGTGGCGGCGGAGCCGCCGCTGGCGCCCGTGCCGGAATTGCCGGCCCCGGCGGCGGGACCCGTACCGGGTTCGCTGACACCGGCCGCCGCCCCGGTGCCGGTGCCCGGTGGCGAAGGCAGGGCGGCCGCCGGGGCGGGCGCGGTGCCGGTGCCGCCCGTGTCCGGTGTGGTGGTGGGCGAGGTGCCGGTGGGCGGATTGCCGGGGCTCTCCGCATCATGTTTGCTGCAAGCCGGCAAGGCGGCTGCCAGCAGGGCGCCCAAGATCAGGGCGCCAGCGCTGCGAGTGGTCTGCATGGCAGTGCCTCCCGCTCAATACGTCCGCGGCCGGTCGCGCTGCGGTTCCTTGTTGTCGGTGCGGTCAGGCGCGGTCGACGATGGCTGGCCGGCACCGGTCGTGCCCTCCGTACCGCTGGTGCCCGAGGTGCCGCCAGCCGGTGGCGTGGTGGTGTCCGGCGGCGGGGTGGTGGTGTCCGAAGGCGGCGTGGCCGGTGTCACGGGCGCCGTGTCGGGTGTGACGGGCGTCGTGGCCGGCGCCGTGGTGTCCGGCTGGGTCACGGGCGCCGGCGTCTGGTCTTCGGTCCGGTCCTTGCAGCCAGCCAGGCCGCCGGCCAGCAGGGCGCCCAGCAGCAGGGCGTAGGCTTTGTTTACGGTATTCATTGGATTTCCTTTCCTTGGGGTTGAATGGTGGTCGCGTGGTCGGCAGCGATGGCCAGGCCGTCCCCGGCCAAACCCAGCGATTCCTGGTACCAGGTACGCACCATCCGCAGATGGTCGCGCTCCTGCGCCAGGGCAATGCTGCCTAATTGGGCCAGCTCGGGCTGGTCTTGGGTTTCCGCCAGGGCGATCAGGGCCTCCCAGCCCGCCTGGTCGGACAGTTCTGCGATGAGGATGGCGTGCAGCGCCTGGCCAAGTGAAGTCCGCGGGTCGCTCAGTACCTGGACCAGCCCGGCCGCTTCGACGCCGGCCAGGTCCGCGCTCGGGGTCTGGCAGGTGGGGTCGCCCCCCAGTTGCTCGATCGCTTGCGCCACCTGGATGAAGTGGCGCGCTTCATCGTCGCGGATCCGCCGCACCGATGCCTCGTCGATACTGCTGTCGCCGCTGCCCAAGGCTTGGCACTTCGCCAGCAGCGCATCGTACAGCCGCGTGCCGGTGCGCTCGAAGGCCAGGCGCTCGGCCAGTTTGTCCAGCAGGATCTGCGGCTGGTTGCCCATCAGGACGGCGGCGCCGGCTTGCAGCGCGCCCGACATCGTGGCCGGCAGCGGCACCGAGCCCAGCGCGTGCCCGCGCGCGGCATAGTCGGCGCGCGTGGTGCCCAGCGCGTCCGTGTCCGCGTTGGCCTTGGGCAGCGGGCCCTGGTATTGCTGCATCGCCCTGCTGTCGAGCGGCGACATTTGCAGGCCGGTACGGTTCATACCCAACTTTTGTTCCGACATGGTGTCCCCTTTCAATGCAAGCGCGCCGGCATGCGGTTCAACTCGGTGCCCGGCACCCAGACATAGCCCTGCGCCACCGTGTTGGTGGGCGAGCCTTCGCTGTTCATATGGTCGCGGTAATCCTGCGACAGCCGGCTGTCCTGCTCCGGCGGCACGATCTGCGTGCCGTTGGCGCGCAGCTGGACTTCCTGTTCCAGGGTGCGGCGCACGAACTCGCGCTGGCTCTGGAAATCGATCGGCTCCGGCAAGCTGGCCGGCAGCACTTCGGCGGGATCGCGCCGCTCGATGTCCTTGAACAGGCGCTCGACCAGATGGAAGTGGCCCAATTCGTATTCGAGGAAGCGGGCCCAGATCGCGCGCACGTGTTCATTGCTCTCCTGCTGCAGGCAACTGTAATAGTTGTAGACCTCGTTCGCTTCATGCAGCAGCCATTGCTCGAGCCAGGTCTCGGCCGCATCCATCAGCGAGGAATACTGGGTCACGTGCTGCTCCTCGATGGAGGCAATCTCCGCGTACAGCTGGCGCGCCACCGGATCGGCGAACAGCGGGCCGATATTCATGTAGTAATCATGGGTCTGGAATTCGC
Source organism: uncultured Duganella sp. (assembly GCA_946482335.1). Next base: position 24,565 of record CAMLRG010000030.1, read on the forward strand.
TGCCGACCAGCGTCAGCACATGCAGCTTGCTCAGCGGATGGGCCGTTTGCCGCGCATAGGGCGTGCGCAGGTCGTCTTCCGGGGCGCGGTGCTCGACGGCCGTCGGGCGGCCCGGCAGGATATCGGTATAGCACTGCAGGATATTGTTGGCGTCCTTGCCTTCCAGCCGGTCCAGCAGGGCGGCATAGCGGTACAGATGGTCGAAGTCTTCCAGCAGGCCGAAGCGGTAGACCTGGGCCAGGTACGGATCGGGTTCGGCCTGCGCCAATGCCGCCGTGACCTCGATCGCCACCTGTTCGTAGGCGATGGTGGTTTCCAGCGGCGAGTGGTCGGCGCCCAGCAGCCAGTTGACCATGGTGGCCTGGTGCTGTTCGCAGCGCCGCACCTGTGCCAGCGGCAGGCGCAGTGCCTGGTTGACGCGGGCGGCCGCATGGCTGAAGCGCAACGCTTCCGTCTCGATACCGTTCATCAGGATGATGCGCACCCGGGTGTAGGCGTCATCGTCCAGTTTGCTGATCGGCGGCTGCACCAGCTCGCGCCACGTGAAGCGCTGGCGTTCCGGGGCAATGCCGGTCGAATCGTAAAGGGAAAATGCCATCGTAATTCCTCTCAATCGGTTGAGGTGGACTGGCCCGCGCGGGCGGCCCTTGGCGAGGGCGGCGGCGGCTCAGGCCGCGGCCAGCACGCGCAGCAGGGCCGGCACTTCGGCGGCGATTTCGCGCGACAGGTAGCCCAGGGGCCCGCAGCGCAGCGCCAGTTGTTCGCCGGCCGCCCCGTGCAGCACCACGCCCCAGGCCGCAGCCTGTTCCAGCGTGGCGCCACGGGCCAGCAGCCCGGCGATGATGCCGGCCAGGACGTCGCCCGAACCGGAAATGGCCAGGCCGGCATTGCCGCCCTGGTGTTGCCACAGCGTGCCGTCGGGCATCGCTAGCACCGTGGTGGCGCCTTTCAGCGCGACCACGGCATTCCAGCGGCGGGCGGCAGCCAGCGCGGCGTGATGCGGATCCTGTTCAATATCGCTGCGCGCGACCCCGGTCAGGCGGGCCAGCTCGCCGGCATGCGGCGTCATCAGCACCGGTTGCGGGAAACGGAACTGGTCCCAGTCGACCGCTTCATCCAGCAAGTGCGGCTCGCTGCTGGGACGCGCGGCGAACAGCGCCTCCGCGTCGAGCACGGTGGGGGTACCCTGGAAGCGCTGCAGCAAGCTGTGCACGAGCTCCACGCAAGCGGCTTCATCCTGCATGCCCGGCCCGATCAGCAGTGCGTCGGCCTTGTCCGCCAATTCGCCCAGGCGGCGTGCGCTATCGGCTTGGAAGCCATGTGCCGCCGTTTCGCCCAGGCCGATCACGCGCGCACCGGGCAAGGTGGCGCCCACCTGCGGCGCGACGCTTGCCGCCGTAGCAATGCACAGCTTGCCGGCGCCGGCGCGCAAGGAAGCTTCGCCGGCCAGGATGGCCGCGCCCGGCATTTCCGCCGAGCCCGCCACCACCAGCACATGGCCGCGCACTTCCTTGTCGCCGTCGAAGCCGGGTTGCGGCAAGGGCCAGCGGCGCAGCAGCGCGGGATCCAGGTCGATGGGGGCGGGATCGCTCATGGCTTCGGCGCGGCCGGGATGTCCGGCTTGTCGGTGATCGGCGTGCCGCTATCCTTCAGCGGGGCGACGAAGTTTTCCAGTTCCAGGACCAGTTTGCCGCGCTTGCCCGCTTGCGGGTCGTACTGGTAGGACGTGACGCCGCAGTTGGGCACGTCGGCGGCGCGGTCGATGCCCAGGATCGCTTCCTCGTCGAGCCGCTCGAACAGGTAGCGGAAGCAATTGACGATGACCTGGTGGCCGACGATCAGCACGCGCTCGCGGCGGTATTCGCGGGTGATGGTGTCGAGCACGCTGCGCAGGCGCAGGATCACGTCGCACCAGCTCTCGCCGCCGGGCGGGCGGAAATAGAACTTGCCGACGTGTTTGCGCTGCTCTGCCAGTTCCGGAAATTTTTCCGCGATGCCGAACACCGTCAAGCGGTCGGTGACGCCGAACTCCTTTTCGCGCAAGCGCTCATCGGCCACCACGGCCAGCATGTCTTCCGGCCCCAGGCATTGCAGTACGGCCTGGGCCGTGGCGCGCGCGCGCAGGTAAGGCGAGTACAACACGACATTGGGCTGCTGGCCGGGCGGCATGGTGGCGAACCATTGCGCCAGCGCATCGGCTTGGCGTTTGCCCAGTTCGGACAAGGGGACGTCGACATCGCGCTCGGCGATATCGATCAGCAACTCATTGGCAGCCGTCGCTGCGTCGCGCGCCACGTTGCCGGCACTCTGGCCATGGCGCACGAGCCAGATCTGTTGCGGCCATTTTTGCTCCATCGCATACCTTTCGGTCGATAGCCAAAAACGTATGGTATGCGATGCGCCGACAGCGCGGCACACAGGAAGGAGCAGGGGCCGGGCCCCCGCCAGGAAAACCGGTCAACCGGTGTCAGGCCCACAGGGCCTGACACCCTCTATGGGTTCCAGCCGGCGCCGTTGTTGTAGGCGGCAAAGACTTGCGCGCGGCTGGCGAAGCCCGCGGCAACATCGCTGGCGCTGAGCTGGTAGCCGCCCACGCGAGTCGCCAGGTTGAGCGGATTGCCGAGCAAGTCAGTGCTGCCGTATTCGCGCCAGCCGCTGGCCGCGTTCGCAACCGCCGGGTTGGGCGCCGGCTGGCCATTCACCCCGGCCCCGGCCCAGCCGACGGCCGCGATATGGCTATCCATCTGGCAATTGATGAAGGCAATGTTGTCCCACACCGTGGCGCTGCCGGAACTGCGCGCGAGATAGGTGGCGCCATTCGGCACGTCACCGTGCGCCGGGCCCGGCCCTGGGCCGTGCGTCAGCCGGCTGTTCAGGAACACATAGCCCTTGTCGGTGGCGGCAGGCACGCGCGCTTGCAGCACATAGCCGCCGCTGCTGGCGTTGGCGGTGTCGCCCACCGAGCGGATCTCGCTTTCCTCGAACAGGGCGGCGCGGCTGCCGCCCCAGATGAAGTCGACGTTGCCCGCCACCAGCGTGCGGTAGAACCACGACCAGCCCTTCAGGTTCAGCGTGTCCTGCTCGCTGTAGAAGGCGGCATCACGCGCGATCAGCCGTCCGCCGTCGTTGTTGAAGTAGAGCGTTTCCGCTTGCGCCGAGATATTCGATGCGCGCAGGGTGGTGTTGCGCAAGGTTAGCGTATCGAGCACCAGCATGTCCGCGGCTTCCACCAGCATCACCGCGCGCCCGCCGGCTGGCGAGGCGCTGGTGCCGGGGGGCTGGCTGGCGCCGGTGCCGGGGTTCAGGGTGTCGTAGTTGGTGTACTGGATCACGGTACCGTCACGGCTATCGCCGCGCAGGGTCACGTTGTCCTTGCCGCGCAAGAACAGCAGCTCGTTGTACGTGCCATTGCGGATGGCGACCGTGGCCGGCGTGGCCTTGTCCACGTTCTGCATGAGGAAGTTGAGCGCGCCCTGCACGGTGGCGAAATCGCTGCCGGCATCGGCACCGACCACCAAGTTCGGCCCCACCGGCGCCGCAGCCTTGGTGGTGAAGGACCAGTTACCCAGCTTGCCGATCCCGACGAAGGGCACGCCGCCCAGCGTCGTGCCATTGAATACGCCATTGGCGATCGCGACATAGTACTCGGTGCCGTATGCCAGCTTGCCGGTATGCGGTTTGATGGTGACGACCTTGCCGTTGATCGAAATCGGATTGGTATTGACCTTGCGCACGGCAGCCTGGCCCGGGTAGCCCAGTTCATCCGTCTCGCCGGACAGCTTGATGACATCCACCAGCGCATCGTCCATCTTGCGGAAGATGCGGATGGTGCCGCTTGCGCCCAGCGTTGGCGTGCCGTCGAACTCCAGGCGCAGCGAGGCATCGATGGCGGCTTCCGTGCTGCTGCCAGCCGGCAGGGCCTTGCCTTCCAGGGTGTACGTCTGAGTCGGCTGCACGAACTGGGCGCCGATGGTGGCGGTGATCAGGCGCAGCAGGCTGGGGTCGCTGTCGCTGGCCACGCGCACGGTGGCATTGCCGGCGCCGACCGGCGTCAGCACCAGGGAATTGCCGCTGATGCCTACCGCCAGCACCGCCGGGTTGCTGGAGCTGGCGGTGAAACTGTCGGCGGTGCCGTCCGGCTTGACGGCGGTCACCGCCAATTGCAGCGGCGTGTCGCCCGCTTCAGCGTTATATGTGGTGGTGGCGGGACTCAGGGTCAGCTGCGAAGGCTTCAGTTTCGGGTCGCCGATGCGCACGTCGTCGATCTGGAACGATTTGTTGGCGGTGTACAGGCCGACCAGGCCGCGCGCGCTGAAGCTGCTGTCGGTGACGGCACCGAGCGATTCACCGTCGAGGTAGACGGTCAGCGTGCTGCCGATCATTTCAAAGCGCACGGTATAGAACACCGAATCCATATTGATCGGCTTGCGCACTTGCTTGGGCCGGGTCAGCGCGCCATTCAGCATCCTGGCGATTTCCACCTGGGTGCTGGTGTTCGCGTTCTGCACGTTCAAGCCGGCGCCATACCAATTGGCGGCGTTGCTGTAGCGCGTGACCAGGTACAGCAGCTTGTTGCCGGTGGTGCTGTTGGTCATCGGCTTGATGCGCGCTTCGACGAAGTAGTCGCCGTTCGGCACATTGGCCATGGCGGCGGGCTTCAGCAGTGCCAGCACGCCACCCGTGGTGGCGGCGGTGTACTGCATCAGCATATTGCTGGCGCCGATCGCTTCCGGCTTCACGCTGAAGCTGCCGTTCGGGCCGGCCACCGGCAGCAAGTCCCAGTTGGCGGAAGTGCCGGACTGGAAGTCGTCGCAGAAATACAGGCCGCTGGGCGGGCAGGCCAGCGTCAGGATCGGCGCGCTGCTGGTGTCGCCCGTGCCGCTGATGCTGGTGGACAGCTTGCCGGCGCCCGCTTGCGCCAGGGCGTTGGCCTTGACCAGCATGGTCGGGCGCACGCTGTAGGCGTAAGGCGGGGTCCAGGTGACGTTGCTGCTGATGGTGCAGCCGCCCAGTAGGGTGCCGTTCAGCAGCGAGCCGCTATCCTTGAAGGTGCCGGTGGCGGCGCCGCCAGGATTGATCACGACGTTGCTGCATCCCAGCGCCCCGGCGATTTCGAACACGTTCGACTGCGACAGGATCTTCGAGTTGTAGCCGGCACCGATGCTGTACTGGTTCGCATAGACGGCGGCGCTGCGGTTGCCGGTGAAGTAGTTGTTGAACAGGTGTACCTGGCCGTAGCGCACGCGCGGGGCGCGGCTGGATACGTTGCGGAACACGTTATTGCTGAAGGTGACGCGCAATTTGCCTTCGTCGGCGGTAGCGCCGTCGCCGGAGCCCACCAGGTTGTTCTTGTGGTGTTCGCCGAACACGTTGTACGACACCGTCACATAATCGGAAGCGTTGGTGATGTCCACCGCACCATCGTGGCACTGTTTCAGTACGCCGTTCTCGGTGGACAGCAAGTTGTCCGTCACCGGTACGTCGGTGAAGGTATTGTGGTCGATCCAGACGTGGTCGGAGCCGGAAACGCCAATCGCGTCATAGGCCGCGTTCCACGCACCGTTGGCGCCATCGGTCGGATCGAAGATGGGACCGACGTCGCAAGGCGCGACGATCTTCAGGTTGCGGATGATGATCTGCGACACACCGACCAGCTGGATGTGGCCATTGATGATGCCCGCGCCGGGGCCCGCGCCAACCAGGCTGGTATTGCTCTTGAGGCGGATCGCGCCGCGGATGGCCTGGTCGCCGGTGTTTGCGTACGGTACCCCTTCGGTCATGTCGATGGTGCCGGTGACCTTGATGATCTTGGGATTGGTGCCGCCATTATTGATGGCGGCCACCAGTTGCGCGCGGTTGGTGACGCTGTATATTTGCGAGGCGATGGCGGCCGAACCGCCGACAGTGCCGCCGGCCTGGCTTGCCCAGCCATCGGCCGGGGCAACCGCGCGGGCCGGTTCGGCGGCCGCATGGCGCGGCAATGCGAGGGCGAGCGCGCTGTACAGCGTGAGGCGAAGCGCAAGGCGGAGCGCGGCCCTGAAACCTGTGAGTTCCATATGATTCTCCTTGGGGGAAGTGGGGCGTCGTCAGCTGCTGCGTGCGCGGCGGCGGCTGGCTGCCAGTGCCGCAAAGCCGCCAAGCATCAGGGCGGCGCTGCCGGGGACCGGGACGGCGCTGGCATCGACTTGCGCAGTGATGCTGGCAAATTCGCCCCAGGTGGTGCCGGTCAGGTCGATGTCGATCGACCTTCCGTCGGCACCCAGCGACAGCACGGGCAGGCCGCCGATGCCGCTGCCATCGAGCAGCTTGAAGGCCGTCAGCGGCGCGGTCAGCGTGTTGCCGAAGTCGAAGTGGAACTGGTAGCTGCCCGGCGCCACGCTGCCGTTGGCGATGATCGTCAGCAGGCCGCTGGCATCGAAGTCGAAGCCGAATACCGCGTCGGCACTGAGCAATTCGATTCCGCTGGCAGTCGGGTCGAGGGCGGTGGTGTTGGATCCCGGTTCCATCTGGAACAGGTGGTCAAGGCCGACCATGGCGTCGGCCGAGCCATTGTAAGTCGCCGTGATGACGGCATTCTGCAATGGCATGGGTGCTGCGTGGGCAATTCCGGTGGCAAATGCGGCGGCCACCAACGTCTCCATTATGGTTTTTTTCATCGCTGTGTGCTCCGGTGGGGCTGAGAGGGCGTGCCAATCTGGCGCTATCAATCTTATATTGGCCTGACCAATAGATCAATCAATCAGGCCAAAACTGATGCGGTCAGACCACGTTGCCCCGAGGAACTATCGATGGCTATAAGGCGCCCCGCCCAGTGAACCGCGTGCGGTTGGCCGCGATCTGGGCCTGTTCCGGTGCCGTCAACGGGAGCCTGGTCCGGAATATCTCCCAGCCCTGGCTGATGCTGCCGCCGGGCGGGCTGAGATCAGAGCCGTACAGGATGCGATCGATCCCGACCCGCCGGATGCGTTGGACAATCAGCTGCGCTTCGTCGGCCGTGGTTGCTTCGGTGACGTTGGTCGCCACATCAAAATAGAGGTTGCGCATGCGCGGATCCTTGCGTTCCGCTGCGTCCGCGAATACCGCCATCACGTCGTCATTCTGAGCCGGATAGCCGGGGCCGGAGGCGCCCAGGTGCGCTACGACGATTTCAACGTCGGGCGACACCGGCACCACCTTGTCCAGGAAAATCCGCGCATCCTCCGCACCGTAATTGCCGCCGCCACGGGCCCGCATGTGTGCGAGGACTGGCGCTTTCTGGCGTTGCGCCAGCCCGAATATCGCCTGCACCAGCGCCAGATGGGCCGGATCGCGCAGGCTAAGGCCGCTGTTGCCGAGGTGGAGCTTGATGCCGGCCATGCCGGGAAGTTTGAGGCATCGCTCAAGCTCGGTCACTGCCGCCGCGCGATGCGGATTGGCGCTGCAGAAGCCGATAAGGCGGGTAGGGTGCTTCGCCACCTCGGCGGCAGTCCAATCGTTCTGCTCCCGCGTCAGCCGGTCGGGATCGTTCAAGCCCTTACGCTCGTCGGCGAAGCTGTAGCCCACCGACAGCACCACAGCGCGTTCGATGCCCGCAGCATCCAGTTCGCGCACCAATGCCGCCCCGTCCCGCTCGGGAAGTTTGACGATCGGTGCGAAAGCAGGGCTGACCAAGTGCTGGTGATAGTCAACCAGCGGCGCAGTGCGTGGGCGTTCATGGGGGCTGCCGCAGAATTCTGCGCGCTTGCCGGGTACACGCAGCACCTGGTCGACGTAGTAGGTGAGGGCTGCTTCGGTATATTTTTTGTCCGGATGCATCGCGACGAAAGGCGCTCCCTCCTGCATCCAGATGGCCACGCAGCTTGCGGTCGATTGCGTTCCTTCAGCGCAGGTGGTGAAAGCATCGAAGGCACGGCGGTAGTTGGTGAACGTGACATGACCCATCGGCAAACCATGACCTGGCACCAAGGTCCGGAAATCGAGACGGTCGATTTCGGCCAATGCGTGCCGCCAGCCCTCTGCGCAGCCCGTATCGAAGAACGGCAGCGGCACCACCACCAGGTCGCCAACGAAGACTGTTTTGCTGGCCGGATCGTGCACCCACACATCGCCCTCGGTCGCCGCATGTCTTGCAAGATGCAGTTGCAGTTCGCGCTCGCCCAGCCTGATCGACATCGGACCTTTGACCGGCTGGTCGGGGATCAAATTGGCAGGGTCGTTAACCGCGTTCAGGTACAGGCGCGTATCGGTCTTGCGGAATTCCGGCACGCTTGGATCGTCCAGCCTGGCCTTGGCTTTGTCGACGTTCCGGATCAGGAAGCCTTTCAATGCCCCCTCCACGGCAGTACTCGTGTACAGCTTGGCCCCTGGGTAAGCGGAACGAATGCGCGCATTGCCGGTCGCATGGTCCAGATGCCAATGCGTATTGATGATGGCGGTGATCGGCTTATTCCGCGCTTTGGCCACCGCGATGATCTTGTCGGTATGTTCGGGATGACGGCCGGTATCGATAACCAGCATTTCCTTCGGCCCCTCGAACACGATCGAGTTACCATCCGGCTGCATTTCCTCCGGCACTTTACCTTCGATAAAAGTGTAGGGTGCTGGCGCTGCAGATGCTGCAAACGCCGCGCCCAACCCAAAAAACAGTGCCAGAGTGGCGATCGATGGCATTCCAGTATTCTCCTTTAAGCATCAGCGAGTTGGAGGCGTCCAACGCGTGGCGCTGCCATATTCCCAATCCCATGGCATGCCAGTCGCGCCCAGGATGAAGTCAACCAGATAGGGAATTGCCGGCTCCGCACGCAAGTCGTTACCAAGTATAAGCACGCAGCGCCGGCGCGCTTCAAGACAGGCAGCCATGTTGCCGGTCGAATCGTTGTGGCCACCCTTGAAGAAGCCATGACCTTCCGGGCCATCGACGACGATGACGCCAAGGCCGGCAGCCAAACCTTTCTTTCGCTGCGCGGGCGGGGCATCCGCCTGCAAGATGGGGAACTGGGTTGGACTGTGGATTGGGAGATGAGGATGCGAGAAATCCTCGCGGGCTTCTGCCGAGAGAAGATCTCCCCGGCTGATGGCCGCAACAAGGCGTGCCATGTCCGCGATCGTCGTATCCATCGACCCGGCCGCACGTACTTTGCTGCGGTCATCATGCGGAACCGACTTGCCCTCAGCCGTCCACCCGTCTGCCACACGCCCCGCAAAGTCGTCCCGCCATATCAGGCTGGTGTCATACATGCCGAGCGGTTGGAATATCCGCGTCCGCATTTCCTTGCCCACATCCAGGCCGAGGCCTTTCTCCAGTACGAACTGCAGGAGAATGATGCCGTCACCCGAGTAGGAGTAGCGGCTTCCCGGGTCGAAATGGAAGCGCAGTTTCCCATCCGGCTCAAGGAAGCCGAAATTTGAAAAGCCGGAAGCGTGGGTCAGCAGGATCCGCGGTGTCAGCGCCTTCCAGCGATCATCTCCTGCAAGGTCGCTCCAGCGCGCGTAACGCTTTTCCATGTCTGCACCGGTATATGCGGGCAAGGGCTGCGGAAGGTATTCGCTGATCGGCCGGTCGAGATCCAGGATGTCCTCGTCCACGAGCTGCAGGACCATGTAAGCGAAAGCCATCTTGGTCAACGACGCGCCATACATGATGCTGTCGTTCTCCAAGGGCGCGCCAGCGGCATTGCGATGTCCATAAACGCCCACCTGCGAGACCTGGCCGTCGTCGACAACCGCGAGGGCGAAGCCTTTCGCGCCGGTGTCCTGCATCATGAGGCGTACCACGTTATCGACTTCTGTTTGGGATGGCAGGGATGTGCGTTGATGCCGATTGGATGCGCAGCCGCACATTAGAACGCAGCAAAGGGATATAGCGATGCAGTGTTTCATCATGAGTTCCTTCGTAATCAAACTGCGGCACTGTCATGCGACCAATGAATCGGGCGCAACGCGAATCACTCTACAAGTGTCAAATGACATCAAGGTCACCGTCAACGAAATCGTCATCCTCAGGGTCCGCGTTGTTCGATCAATGCATACCCGGAGAGCTCGATGGCGCTATTCACATGCTGCTCAACGTGCGACGTAAGGGATGGCCCACTGCGGGACGCCCCCTTGCAGGAGATGTTAGCCGCCATTCCGGTACTGCTCCAATGCCAGGAGGAGACTTGTACGATGTTCTTTAGCGATGGTTTGCCACGGCAAGGAACAGATGGCGCCCTCAAGCGCCCAAAGCAAGTTAAGCGTGACCGAAGGCTGGAATTTCTTGATCTTGGCGAAGGCTCGAACCGACCCAAGCTCGCGCAGCTCACGCAATGACATGATGCCGGACGAAACAAGAGCTTGAGCGGACTTCGGTCCAAGGTTGGCTAGCGTCGCTAGCTCGGCGGCAGCGAGAGCTTGGGCCGAATGCTCAGGGTTTGAAGAGTGCTGTCGATTTCCGCGATTCTTCGCTGGTCTGGGCACTGTCGTGTGTGGTTTGACTGACATACGTTCTGAAATCGCTTGGTAGGCGGCTAACGCGTGCTATTACCGGCCGCTTGGGCGCAGCGCGCAAGCGGTCCGGTTGATCGGATGGCTAGGATCGGCGTGCACAATCCCGTTTCCTCAACCACGCAGCGTACACGATGCCACCGGCCGCTCCACCGCCAGCCGCTCCAGCGGATCCACCGATAACGAACGCGCCCAATTGCCTTCATTTTCATTTTTTAATGTGCAGGCTGTGCGGCTGGCCGCCAGCGGATTAATCAATGAACTGCGCCGTGTCCGGCCAGTCCGAACGAGCGCCGGGTTGGACCGGGCGCATGAACTTGCCACGAACCGAGCCACGGACGGGGGCACCGTGAAACCGGCTGCGGCACCAACCTGCGTGCGAGCCTAGTAGAGCGAACTCGCCTGCCGTAGAGGAAGCTCTTCATCATAGGCATTTCCGTCAATTGCGTCGTTGGTGAGGGACGCGAGCATCTGCCCGGCACTCGGCACCTTAGATTTTCCGGCAATTTGATCTGCGGACCAAAGCGAAGAGCGGAGAAGTGCCCTCCCGCATTGAAAGAAAACGGCCTGAACGGAGACTTCGACGATGCATTTAGGTTGCTGGCCTTGCATTGAGAACTCGGTCAGCAAGGTCGGATCAATGCAAATCTTAGCGGTTCCAGTGACACGTAGCGTCTCACGAACGCCCGGAACAAAAAAAATCAACGACACACGCGGGTCGTACAAGATGTTCCGTAGACTATCAATGCGATTGTTGCCTCGTCGTTCCGGGAGCAGGATGGTGTTCTCATCCCGAATTCGGACCAATGGTGCAGGATCACCACGGGGAGAGGTGTCCATCCCGCTTGGACCTGTTGTAGCCAGTACGGCGAATGGCGACTTTTCGATCCATGCCCGGTATGTCGGATGGAGCGTTGATACCTCCTTTCGCAAGGACGCATCTCCAACTCGGTCATACAACGACTCGAGGTCTTCAATTGTTTGGACGTACTTCATGGGTGGTCTGGTGGGGTAATGTAGGCAAGCTTAAGCATCTGAGGCTCAACGTTCTAACTCAGCCGCAGGCGTCGGCTGGAATGTCTGGTTGGGCAATTTAGTCAGTGACTTGCTTTGCCAGATAAACGCAGACGTGCCAAGGACGAAGCCTAGGAAAAGCGATTGGGCCTGAAGCGGCGCGAAACTTGCGAATGGAATTCCTAAGCCGTAACTCGCATATGAGTTGATAGAAACGTCCGCGCACATGATGGCCATCGTTAGCAATATCCCTGCATTCCGGCGTTTCCATAGCAGCAGAACCGCTGTGAAGTCGAACACAGCCAGCAAGGTCCAGAAAAGGTTGATTGGAAAAGGCACGTAGTCATAAGGAAAAAAGCCGCCTCGGACGATGTCAATTAGGTGCGTGCTCCCTCCTGCTGCGAGGCATAACGAGAGCAAGATAAGAATCGCGCGATCCAAAGCTGTCATGAGAAAGTTGAAGATTATTGAAAAATAGCCCAACGTTTGGCAAGAGTGGCACGCGAAAGCACACGAAGTGCGCTGAAGCGTGTCCGCTCGATGAAGCGGTTAGGCATTCTGCTCATAACGCAGGGCTCCATCTACAAATACTTTTGCATCGTGATATGGGAGGATGAAATGGCCGCAATGTTCCGTAAATACCGCGATGGCTCTTTTTTCTTTGTTTACGATATAGAAGGCGTACCGGAACTCTACGAAGGATTCATCCATTAGCTCAATGCGCACCGAGGACATAGGAAAGGAGATCCAACTCTCGTTGCAACCTAGGACGACTTCCTTTGTACAGTTGAAGTGGGCAGCGAGATCATTCGACCATTCTTCTATGATTTGTCTCGCGAGTTTTGGTACTGGAT